>CAYTPJ010000034.1:0-18348 GCA_964439755.1 uncultured Oscillospiraceae bacterium | reverse complement strand
ATACATCGCTATCTGTGAGCAAAGTATACTCGTCAAAATGAAGTAAGTATCCTTCGTCAGTTTTTTCTGCTCTGTATGCGCCTGATTCGAGAGAATTTTGAAGAAGTGTATTTTTAAAATCATCAAATTCTTTTTCGGTGAGCATGGCAGGGGCGGCTTCTTCACCCAGTGAAAGGGTAAGCGTAAAGAGCATTGAAAGCGTTAAAAGCATAGCAAGTAATTTTTTCATAATAAATCTCCTTTAAATGTTTTTTTGAATACCATTTTTAGATATTACAGCATAAATAAGAGGGGGCACGGAAAGTTTATCTTTTTGAATTGTGAGGGAGGATAATGCATTCTTTTGAGCAAGCTCAAAACTTTCTTTATTTTTAGCATAAAGGGTGAACAATACATCCCCTTTTTGAATGCTATCTCCCAATCTTTTCTTGATCACAATGCCCACGGCAGGGTCAATGATGTCTTCTTTTGTTCTACGGCCAGCACCCATTTTTTGGGCAGTTTCGCCCAACTTTGTCGTATCAATCAAAGAGAGATACCCTTCTGTGTCTGATAGGACGTCTTGAATATATGGTGCTTGAGGCAAGAGAGAGGTATCTGTGCAAACATTTTTATCTCCACCTTGCGCTTCAATCATTTCTTCGAGCTTTAAAAGCCCTTTCTTTGAAGTAATGGCATCTTGGAGCATTTGGTGTGCTTCTTTTTCAGAATTTGCAAGCTTACTGAGCATCAGCATTTGTGCACCCAAGAACAAGGAAACAGTTTTTAAATCTCCTTCGCAACGATTGGAAAGCACATCAATGGCTTCTTTTACTTCAAGTGCGTTGCCGATGTGTGTGCCCAGAGGTTCTTCCATAGAAGATACAATTGCAATGATTTCTCTGCCAGCGTGCGTACCAATGTCCACCATGGTTTGAGCAAGCTTGATGCTGTCTTCCAACGTTTCCATCAATGCACCTGAGCCGAATTTAACGTCTAACACGATTGCACGAGCACCAGACGCAAATTTTTTGGATAAAATACTCGATGCAATGAGGGGGATGGAATCCACCGTGCCTGTTACATCACGCAGTGCATAGAGCGTTTTATCAGCAGGAGCAAGCTGAGCGCTTTGACCAACTACGGCACATCCAACTGTGCGCACAATTTGAACAAATTTATCTTCTTCTAAAAAAACTTGAAACCCTTTGATGGATTCCAATTTATCCACTGTGCCTCCTGTATGGCCCAATCCACGTCCACTCATCTTGAGTACTTTGCCATGACATGCAGCAACAAGAGGTGCTAAAACAAGTGTGGTGGTATCACCAACGCCTCCTGTGGAATGCTTGTCAACAGGAATGCCGTCTACATCGGGAGAAAGCATGTCGCCCGACTCAGCCATGGCGAGCGTGAGAAATGTTGTTTCTTCTATGTTCATACCTTTTAATCGAATGGCCATCAAAAGGGCGGCAAGCTGATAAGATGGCACTGAATTGTGCGCCGCAGCCTCAGCAAAATATACAATTTGCTCTTTTGTTAGAGCTTGCCCCATCTTTTTTGCTTCAATGATGTCGATAAAGTCCATTCCAGTGCCTCCCTTAAGACAAAAATATACGTTTATAGTATAACACGAAAATCCAAAATAGTAAAGAATTCATTCTATATTTTTATTATTTTTTGTGTTTTTTAATGACGATTTTATGGAAAATAATATTTTTGTGGTAAAAAAATACACTTTATAACACGTTTTCATGTGCTTTGTAGTTGGAAGTGTGTTGAATGTATTGTTTTTAATGCTCAAAAAAGGATAACCATCAAATGGTTATCCCTTTTCTAAAAGCTAAATGCTTTATTTTAAATTACTTTTGAAGTTTCTCTTCAATTGCAGCATGTGCAGCAGCAAGGCGAGCAATTGGCACACGGAAAGGTGAGCAAGAAACATAGGTCAAGCCGATGTTGTGGCAGAACTTGATTGTGGAAGGATCGCCACCGTGTTCACCACAGATGCCCAACTTGATGTCGGGGCGTGTGGAACGGCCAAGTGTTGCAGCCATCTTCACCAATTTGCCAACGCCATCTTGGTCGAGACGAGCAAAGGGATCAGATTCAAAGATTTTATTTTCATAGTAGGAATCGAGGAACTTGCCAGCGTCATCACGGCTGAAACCGAATGTCATCTGAGTCAAGTCGTTTGTACCAAAGGAGAAGAATTCAGCTTGTGTTGCAATTTCGTCAGCAGTTACTGCAGCACGTGGAATTTCAATCATGGTACCTACGTGGTAAGAGAGTGTGATGCCTTGTTCTTCAAATACCTTGTGAGCAGTTTCATCCACTGTCTTTTTAACAAATTCCAATTCCTTCACTGCGCCAACAAGGGGAATCATGATTTCGGGTACGATGTCGTAACCGCATTCTTTTTTCACTTTGATAGCAGCTTGGATAACAGCACGTGTTTGCATTTCAGCAATTTCAGGATATGTCACTGCAAGACGGCAACCACGGTGACCCATCATGGGGTTGGTTTCGTGGAGTGCTTCGATCTTTTCAATGATTTCTTCCTTGGAGGTGTTGAGCACCTTTGCCAAACCTTCGATTTCTTCAACCATATCTACATGAGGTACGAATTCATGGAGTGGTGGATCGAGGTAACGAACAGTCATGGGACGGCCTTCGAGAGCCTTGTACATGGCTTCAAAGTCACCTTGTTGCATGGGCAAAATTTTGGCAAGAGCAGCTTCACGTTGTTCTTTAGAGTCAGCCAAAATCATTTCACGCACAGCAGCGATACGGTCTGCTTCAAAGAACATGTGCTCTGTACGGCAAAGGCCAATGCCTTCAGCGCCAAAGGACACAGCTTGCTTTGTATCACGGGGGGTATCTGCATTGGTACGCACTTTGAGGGTACGAGCAGCGTCAGCCCATTTCATAAGACGAGCAAAGTCGCCAGAAATTTCTGTTTCCACTGTTTTTATCATACCGTCATACACGTTGCCTGTGGAACCGTCCAAAGATACGCAATCGCCTTCGTGGTATACTTTGCCAGCAACGGTCAAAGTTTTCTTTTCTTCGTCAATTTTGAGTTCACCACAACCTACAACAGCTGCACGACCCATGCCACGAGCAACAACAGCTGCGTGAGAGGTCATACCACCGAACACGGTCAAGATGCCCTTGGAGAAATCCATGCCTTCAATGTCTTCAGGTGTGGTTTCTTTACGAACGAGGATAACAGCTTCGCCTTCTTTGCCGTGTTGTGCAGCGTCATCTGCTGTAAAGTAGATGGCACCAGCGGCAGCGCCGGGAGAAGCAGGCAAGCCCTTTGCAATGACTGGAGCAGCCTTGAGAGCAGCAGCATCAAAGCCGGGGTGGAGAAGGGTGTCAAGTTGTTTTGGTTCAACTTTGAGCACAGCTTCTTCTTCAGAAAGCATTTTTTCGTCTACTAAATCAACAGCAATTTTGAGTGCAGCAGCTGCTGTACGTTTGCCGTTACGTGTTTGAAGCATATAGAGTGTGCCATCTTCGATGGTGTATTCCATATCCTGCATATCACGGTAGTGATTTTCGAGCTTGTTTGCAATGTCAACGAACTGACGATATACTTCAGGCATATCTTGTTCTAACTTTGCAATGGGTTGGGGAGTACGAACGCCGGAAACAACGTCTTCGCCCTGTGCATTGATTAAGTATTCACCGTAGAGCACGTTTTCACCAGTAGAGGGGTCACGAGTAAATGCAACGCCTGTACCTGATGTGTTGCCCATGTTACCAAATACCATGCTCTGTACGTTAACAGCAGTACCCCATTCGCCAGGGATATCGTTCATACGGCGATAGTAAATAGCACGTGGGTTGTCCCAAGAACGGAAAACAGCTTTCACTGATTCCATCAACTGAACTTTGGGGTCTTGTGGGAATTGTTCGCCCTTTTCTTTTTCGTAGAGTGCTTTAAAGCGAGCAACCACTTCTTTTAAGTCATCAGCGTTCAATTCGGTGTCGAGTTTTACGCCTTTTTCTTCTTTGATTTGGTCTAAAACAGCTTCAAACTTTTTCTTGTCTACTTCCATAACGACGTCAGAGAACATCATGATGAAACGACGATAGCTGTCGTAAGCAAAACGGGGGTTGTTGGTTTTGTTAGCAAGACCCTGAACCGCGATATCATTCAAGCCGAGATTCAAGATGGTGTCCATCATGCCAGGCATGGATGCACGGGCACCGGAACGCACGGAAACTAAGAAGGGGTTTTCTAAATCCCCGAATTTTTTTCCGCAAATTTCTTCTGTCTTGGCGAGTGCTTCATAAATCTGCTCTTCAATATCAGCGCTGATTTTTTGGCCATCCGCATAGTAACGTGTGCAGGCATCTGTAGATACAGTGAAGCCTTGGGGAACAGGAAGGCCGATTTTGGTCATTTCTGCTAAGTTAGCGCCTTTACCACCTAAGGTATTGCGCATGCTTGCGTCGCCTTCTTTAAACAGGTACACATACTTTGCCATAGTTAATAAATCCTCCTTATGGAATAGGGTAATCGTTTCAGGGGACAATTGCGACAAAAAGCCCATAATAAATAAGCGTTTGTTGCGCTTGTCTTAAAGATTATACTACATTTTACACGTTTTGGCAAGGGCTATTTGATATTTTTGAAAAATAATTTGCTAATTTTTTGTAATTTTGTCAATGTATATATTTTTTGCGCAAGATACACCATAAATCCATTATGTATTTATATGCAAATAAATAGTATTGTTGTTTGCATTTGCTAAAAAAAATATTTTTAAGTGTTGACTTTGTGCCCTAAAATTGGTACAATTCATGAGGTACTTCAATTATTGAAAAGAAGGTGTGTCTTATGAAAAAAATAACGATATTGTATGGGCGCATCCTATGCGTTAAAAATATGTATATAAATCCTTTGCCTACATTTTTCTTTTAAAAATATTTAAAAAGGAGAATGAAAGATGGATTTTGAAAAGGCAAAAGAACGATTGATCTCTTTGATTGAACAGGGAAAACATAGCGAACTTCGTGGTGCACTGATGATGCTCAATGAAGTGGATATTGCAAAGCTCTTTGAAGAACTGGATGAAAAACAGTTGCTTTTGGCGTTTAGAATTTCACCAAAAGATATTTCAGCAGACGTATTTTCTTACATGTCCAATGAACAAAAGCAAGCGCTTGTAGAATTGATTGGGGATAAAGAAATCAATTTCTTGATGGAAGACATGTATTTGGACGATGCTGTGGACTTTTTGGAGGAATTACCTGCTATTGTTGTAAAAAGATTGCTTCAAAACACAAGCGAACAAAAAAGAAAGCAAATCAACCAATTTTTGAGTTATCCAGACGACTCGGCTGGCTCTGTGATGACGATTGAATATCTGGACTTGCATGAAGGTACGCTTGTAAAAGAAGCAATGGATATTATCCGTGGTACGGGCATGGATAAAGAAACAATTTATACGCTCTTTATCATCGATAACGGCAGGCATTTACTGGGTACATTAGCGCTTAGAACGCTCATTATGGCGCAAGATGATGTGCGAGTAGAAGATATTATGGAAAAAAATGTCATATCCGTCAAAACGTTAGATGATCAAGAGTATGTTGCAGATACTGTGCGTAAATATGACATTATGTCCATGCCTGTTGTAGATAATGAAAATAGGCTGGTGGGTATCATTACTGTGGATGACGTGATGGACGTTATTGAAGAAGAAAATACAGAAGACTTTGAAAAGATGGCTGCTCTTACGCCCTCTGAAAATGAGTATTTAAAAACTTCTCCTTTTAAACTTGCTTTAAACAGAATTCCTTGGCTTCTTTTGATGGCAACAGTTGCCATTTTTACAGGGATGATAATCACCAATTATGAAGCATTATTGCGCAATGCAAGCCTTGTGCTCACAGCTTGTATCCCCATGCTCATGGATGCAGGGGGCAACTGTGGCTCTCAAGCTTCTACATTGATGATTCGTGGTATTGCATTGGGTGAGATATCTTTAAAAGACATTTGGAAAGTGATGCGCAAAGAGTTCGTGGTGGGGTTAATCGTAGGCTTTGTGCTCTTTGTGTTTACATTTTTGCGTGTCGTGTTTGTAAATCAAGCTTCATATCAAGTTGCATTTGTCGTGTCCATTGGCTTATATGTGACAGTTATGATGGCAAAAGCTTTGGGGTGCACACTGCCGTTGGTCGCTAAAAAAATCGGGTTTGACCCTGCGATTATGGCAAGCCCTTTGATTACAACGCTTGTGGACTTAGGCTCGTTGTCCGTGTATTTTTACATCGCAACGCTTGTACTGCCTGTTTAAATTATAAAGTGCTCAAATAATCTCCAAAATAGTGTTCTTTTTCTTCTTTGTCTAACCTAAAATAATCGGACAAGTAATTGATGACATATTTGGGGCGTGTTTTGAGCATTTTTTTAAGATGGTTGACTTCATATTTCCATGTGCCCATGGATTTGGGGCTGGATCTTGGAAAACGTTTCATTTGTTCTTCCATCAAGGGAGAGAGCATATCCACCCATTCGTCTACCTGCTTTTCAAGGTCACTGTACACATATTTTTCTTTTAATAAATATCCTACAATGTGTAAAAATCTATCTTGTATTTCTTTGTTTTTAATAAGTGCAGAAAAAGGCTCATGATAAAATAATGTATTAGACGCTGTTACGCTCTTTGTGAATATTGCAATGGGCATTCTGCTTGTGCCCATCATGGCACCATCTAAATCGTATAGGACGTATTTAAATTTTCCTCCGTTAAACTTATACAAGCGCTGATTGCCAATATCTCCATTTCCATTGATGATTTGAAAGGCGACCATGGTCAAATAATTGTCAATGTCTAAGCGTTCACTCACATATGTTAAGTGCTCGCTTTCTCTTAAATCATGTGTTTTAAAGTATTTAATGAGCGCATCCCATTCGTCTATACTGCCTTTTGTAACTTCTCCTCGCCCTTTAATGATGGTCACTTGATCAATCGTTTGTTCATCTGTAATGTTTTCATAAGCTGCAAGTGCATGCTTATTGATTTTTTCACGTAGGTTATATTGACCGTAAAATTTGCCATTTAAATACACCACCACCACTTTGGACTCTTGGTAAAAAACGCCTGTATCCTTTGCAAGGCGTGTGAGCAATGCATCTTTAAAGCGTGTTAAATAACACTCAGTGCCACCTGCACGCAAGGTGAGCGCTTTATATTCTGTGTATGTATCTCTGTTTGGGAAGGGGTTGAATTTAAAAGTGCTTTGTCCGAATGCAGGACGTGCAAAAACAGAAAGGGATTTTTGAGCAAATTTCCTTGAAGTGGCTCCTGTTACACGAAAAGTAGCCATTTGATTGATTTCACACTTTTTCTGTTCGTTGAAATATTCAAAATTGAGGGGGTATTCATAATTTTTATAGTAATTTTTGACCTTGCCATTGCCTGGAACGAGTGCGCCTGTTTTTTGGGAAAATAAGTATTGTTCATCCGTAACTAATGATACTACGGGCACATCTCTTTTTACGTTGATAAAATAAGTCTGTGTGACAGGTTTTGAAGGGACGAATTTTTCATGAAATGCACGTGCTCTTATCACCGTTACACCTTCTCCTACTTCAATTTCATGGGTATAAAGAGGAGAAGATAGCGTAGGGGTTTCACCATTTATTGTGTAATGAATTTCTGCATCTGTTTCAGCCATCAATTGTAGTGTTTGTTTTTTATCATAAAACCCTCCTGTAATCATAAAAGAAAGGGGGAAAAGATATGCTTGATAGGCAACAGAGCTATTTTCTGTTCCTCTTGTAGAAATTTCAAAATATCCACTTTGTTCTGAACCGAAAGCTTTACCGTAAGAAATATCGCCTGTTTGATGCGATAAAATCATTCGATCAATCACTTTATTTTGTGCATCGAGTAAGGTGAATGTTCCTCCCTTTTTTTTGGTGACAAAAGGGAGGGCACATGCTGCATCTTTATAAGGTTTTCGTTCGGTATATCCACTGAAAAAAACCACATAGTACTTATTTGCTTTTAATTCGTATGAGGGCAATGTAAAGATTTGAGCATCTTCATTGTTTTCATACTTGAGCTGAAATGTGTTTAGATTGACTGTATCACCATCGTTATAAAGCTCTAACCATCCATCATTTTCTCCTTGATAAAAATAAGAAGTGGAGAGCATCACTTCGTTTATTGTAACTTCACCCATTGCGTGCGCTTGAAAGCATAATAAAAGAAAAGTGAGCAATAAAACATATTTTGTAAATTCACCCTTTAAAAAATGCAACATAAAAACCTCCCAATAAAATAGTCTATATAGATATAGACGTTTTTTTATTGGGAAATGTTTCAAAATAAAAATTAATTTTTGATAATCGTCACATTGAATAAAAAGATATGGTTTTTTTGTATTTTTTAGCCAAAATTAGACAGCCGTTTTTGGCATGTGTGTTTTGTGTTGTACCTTTTTCTTTGTAAGACCTTGGTATTTGGTTGTGTGTACACTCTTTGTTCTATTGGGTTTGGGCAATAAATCGTGACGGTGGGAAATGGGGGTTTCTTTCTTTTTGAGTTCTTCAAACCCTCTTTTAACGATGTACAGATAAGGGGCAATCAAACATTTTTCATCGTTCATGGCTGCTAATTTATGCGGGAGTGCAAGGCAATCTTTAACGCTTTTTACATACTCCACAGGCCCATAGAGCTTCATGAGGTCTTTATGCGCTTGCACCATGTCTTGAAGCATTTTGTCATTGGGGGGATTGCCGTCTAAGGAATCATAATATGCTTCCATGGCATGATTTAAGAGAGATTTTAAAAGGTTGTCTAATTTTTGATCAATCATATCAAACATTTTTTCGGGTAAAAAACGTGCCACTGTTTCATTGACCATCATGCGAATTTCTTCAGCAGGTAAAATAGATAAGCTCTTTATAAGGGACGCCATTAAAAGCAAAGCTTGTGGCGTGCCTTGGGCTTGCGAAATAAACGCAAGTGCATCTTGAAAGCTTTTTTCATTCCATACACTCTGGTAGAACATCTTTCTTTCTTCTTCGCTTGGCACAAATTGAAAGCACCCACCCAAGTGTAAAAAAGCACCCACACGAGGCGTTAAATCATCTGCATTGATAATGTGTACCATAGGGTAATCTCTGTAAAAATTCGGCCTTTTGGCTTCTGCAACTGTGGGAGAGGCAAACCCTATGCCACAAATGTGCTCCTTTTTCACCCCTCTGTTTAAAAGAGAATCAAAATACACTTGCATAACGGCACCCCCTTGGCTGTGCCCAGATGCCCAAATTTTGAACTTGCTATCCTCTTTTTTCATATCTTCAATGATATCAAAAAGTGTCAACGAGGGGCGTGATAATTCAGCTGCTGTTTTGGGGAAGGTGATGTATTTTTCATTTTCAGTAAACTCACGAGTCAGCTCTAAAAACCCTTGATGTAAACCACCCACGGGTTTTACTTTGAAGTTTGAAATCCAGTCATATATCCTTTTTCCCGTACCCATAAAGCCAATGGCAAGGATATATTTGTCCCCTAATTTTTTGATCATTACAACAGCTTTACAGGTATCTACTTCGCCTGTTGTTTGGCGTTTGAACCCTCTGTATTGGCTGATAATGTTCGTTCTTTGTGCTCTATTTTTGGCTAAATATTGCATGGCTTCGCTGATGGCAGACTTGAATTTGCCGTCTTCTGATGGGTTGACTTTGTCCCCACTGATGAGTGTATTGTCTACCTGAAAAGAAAAATCTTGCCAACCAGCTTCTTGCCAAGGCTCTATTTCAAAAGTGTATGCAGTGCTGGATAATTCAAGAGATAAACGAACAGCATTTCTTGAAAAAACAGGCACATTCGTCTTTTTATGGTTGTTTAAAAATTCTTCATCTTCTGAAGGGCAAAACATTCTGTTTGGTTCACTTAAATTACATAGTGTCCATTTTCCTAAGCCGTTCACATTCGTTCTCCTTTAAAAAAGATATATACCATTTGCATTATATCATTTTTTAAAATTCAAATCAAGTATTTATTTGCTATACAGTGAGTAAACCGTTTGAATCTTCAATCAATTTTAATATGTCTTTTTGTTCTCCATTTTTTGCATCTATATAAACAAGGTATGTGCTGTCTTTGTAACTTCCAGTACATTCGTAAGCGAGTATTTCAGCTTTGTTTTTTGGAATGAGCGTTAATTGTATTTTGGATATTTTAAGCAAAGGGGAAAGTTTTTCTTTTGCTTCTTCTTCTGATAGAGTGGGCACAAGAGAGGACCTTGCAGTGTGGTTCATCAAATAGTTTTTGCTTTCAAAACCAATGATTTCAGCATTGTCCATTCGCACTTGCACTTTGATTAAATCGGGATACAAAAGACAATTGCCTTGTTTTGGCGCAAAATTGATTGTAAAAAGCCCGTCATAGCTTTGAAAATATGTAGGGTGCATGTTGGGAAAACCTTGACTTGTTAAAAAATTTTGTGCACTATCTCTGCACGTTTCAATTGTGTAAACTTTTTCAAACCCTGCACCGTCTGGCGACATAAAGAGCACACGCCCTCCCTTTTTGGTCACGTGTACTTCGAGTGTTACATCTTGTGTACGGATGGTGACACCATATGTACCCAAAAATCCATTTGTGTCGTTGCCTTGAACAGCGCCTATGATTCTATTTTTGCCCACAAAATTCTTTGCAATTTCTTCTGCTTCTTGTCTTGATATTTCTCTATCTGACAATGCAAGCATTTTACCCGTGCTTTTTGCATCTGAAAAAGGTCCGTCATAAATGAGCGTAGGGTAATTGATTTGATTTTCTTCATCGCTGCCTACAAAGGGGCTGTGTATGTCACTGATTTCCTTTAATGCTTGCGTGTTCGATTCTGTGTTTTTTCCATTTTTAAAATCTGAAAGCATATTGTAGAGTGTGCCTGATGTATCAATCAATAAAAAAGCATTTTTTTGTTCATTTTCGTTCATGTCTTCTTTTTTGACAATGGACAGGGCATAGTCTCCCAATTGATTGGCATATTTTAATGTGTTGCTTACGGCTGGGCCTGCATTTGGCAAAAGGGATAAACAGTCTGTAATGGTGCGTGCATCGCTTGAAACGGATAAAAGAAGCTCGTTTCTTTGTGTGTTGGAGGAAGAAAGCACTGCTTTTTCAAGCTTATATTGTGCATTTTTTAGAGCATCTAAAGAGGCAAATAATGCACTGTCGTAGACATTTGAAAGCAGAATGTTTTTCTTATTCATTTCGTATTTTTGATACACGGAAAACATAAGGAGCACAAATATGGTGACAGATAAAATGATATAGGAAATTTGATGTTTTTTATTCTTCATATAGACCCTCTTTTATATTGCAAAATTGTGTTCGCCAATGGAAAGCTGGATATCCCGTGTCCATATCCATGCGCTTGTCGCAGTGGCAGGGTTATAATAATACAAGCATCCACCTGTCGGGTCCCAGCCGTTCAAGGCATCTTTAGCAGCACGGATGGACTCGCTGTCTGGTGCTAAATTGATTTGACCATCTTTGACAGCATCAAAGGCGCCTTGCTGATACACAACGCCTGAAATGGTGTTTGGGAAATAGGCACTTTTTACACGATTGAGCACAACAGCAGCCACTGCCACTTTCCCAAGATAAGGTTCTCCTCTTGCTTCACCGTGCACAAGGCGTGCGAGCAGATATGTTTCGTTATCTCTGCTATTTTGTGTGCTTTTAAGGGAAATACCCAAAGCAGATAGGGTGGAGGGACCTACTACGCCATCTGCCTTTAAGCCGTTTCTCTTTTGAAAGAGCACAACGGCATCATAGGTGTCTTTTAAATATATGCCGTCTTTTTCTCCTTTTAGATAGCCATACTGAATGAGCTTTTCTTGTACCTTTTTAACATCTTCTCCCTTTGAACCCCATGCGAGCGTTTCAATGGATGATGGCGTGGGCAATGCAGTGATGAGTATTGCAACAATGACAATACATACAAATAACTTTTTGACTTTTTTGTTACACATAAGAAAATCCCCCTTTTCACATATTGTGTGCAAAAGAGGGAGAAAATTTACAGGAAATATTTAACGTTTGAGAGGCGATTAAATGGCATTTTGGAATGCTTCAAAAAATTCAGGGCATGCCCATGAACCACATGCCATCACTTGTTCGCCGTTTACAAGGAGCTGTACAGTTAAGCCATTCTTTAATTTAATGGTCAAAGACTGTGTGGCTTTTTTAACAGAAGCACTTTGATAGGAAGCGTTATCTAAAAGAGTTTGGTAAAGGGCGGACAAAGTGTCTTCATCTGTGATTTTACCAACATCAGACAAGCTCATTTCTTTGATGCCCGAAGCCTTTAAAGTGTCGCCCAATGTTTCGTTGCCTACGATGGCTTGGTCATCCAAACAAAAACGCTGAAAAGCTCTTTTTTTGCCATCTACTTCAGCTACGAGCATTGCACCATCCATGTTTTTAACGCTATACACTTCAACGCCTTCTAACACAACGTTGGAAATGATGTCGCTGGAGGACAAGGAAGGTTCAAGCGTATATTCACCCACAGTGCCCAAGGAAGAACCTACTTGGTTGTTGCTTACATTGCCGGGTGTGGTGAGCATTCTGTACGTTTGTCCAGACACGATCACCAAGGGGAAGTAAGAGCCTTTTTTGTTTGAAAATATACTACGGAAAACAGGCGCACTTTGACCATCAGAAAGGGATAAAGAACCTCCCGTCAAGTCGGAGCGCAAGGTGACATCGTCTTTTACATCGCCTGTACCTGCCGAACGACTGATGATCACAGGGTCTTTTTTAGGCACTAACAAGGAAGGAATGCCTATGCCAGCAACATAAAGCATGACAAGGCACAGGGCAAATGCAGGGATTGCTTTAAAAGGATTAAAGCGCACAGTCTGCTTTAACTCTGCTTTTTTAAGGATTTTTTCCTTTAAATCATCGCTGACAGATATGTTTTGAAAACACGTATCTGCAGTGTCTTTTAGATTTTTAAGCTCTTGATCAATGTTCATGGTTTTCGCTCCCTTTTATCATGTCTTCCAACTTTTTTCTTGCTCTTGAAAGTCGACTGGATATCGTCCCTTCTGGTACAGAAAGAAGGTTTGCTATTTCTTGGATGCCATATCCTTGATAATAGTGTAACAAAATGACTTCTTTAAATACAGGAGGTAGTTGATTGATGTTCTTTAAGAGTTCTTGTCTTTCAAATTTTTCATCCATTTGGTCATCCACTTGTGCAATGTCTAATTGCTTGCTTCCAAGCACAACACGTTTGACCCATGCATTGCGCCATAAATCACGGCACCTGTTTAATGCAACTTTTAAAAGCCAACTTTTTTCTTTGCCTTCTTCTAAATAGGGTGTTTTGGTCAAAAGGCGCATAAACACTTCTTGCGTTACGTCTTCTGCTTGTTGGTGGTCTCCTAAATAAAAATAGCTGACACGCAATACATCGTTGGCATATTTTTGATACAGTGTTTCAAAATAGCTTTCAGAAATTCGCGTGTTCCACGCTTTATCAGAGCGTTCACTCATTAAACGATTGTCTCCTCCCGTTTCTTGCAATAAATTGTGTATTTTATCTTACAATTATATTAAATAAATAATAAAATTCTGCTACAAATTTGTTACAAAATTGTTATATGTCAAAAAGGAGCGCTTTTTGATACAAATATAGTATAACACACTCTTTTCTCTTTGTAAATTATACTTTGTATGAAAACAGAAAAAAAGACTAATTTTTTGCAAAATCAGCCTCTTTTTCTGTTGAAACATATTATTTTAAATGCCAAATGATGTCATTATATTCTTGAATGGTACGGTCGCTGGAGAACACGCCAGACATGGCAGTGTTTGTGATCGCCATTTTGAGCCACTTTTCTTTATCACGGTAATCTGCGTCAATTCTTCTTTGCGCCATGGAATAAGAGCCAAAATCTTTGAGTACATAGTAACAGTCAGAGAACAGCAAATTGTGGTAAATGTCTTGGAACACAGCACCGTTTTCGGAGCTTAATGTGCCGTCAATAAGTTGGGTCAATGCACGGCGAAGCTCTTGGTTGGTTTCAAAAATGTGCATGGGGCGATAGCTGCCTTCTTGTGTTAAAGTAGCAACAGTATCTGAACGCATACCAAAAATATAAATGTTTTCAGGGCCTACATTTTGGTAAATTTCAACGTTTGCACCATCCATTGTGCCGATGGTTAATGCACCGTTCATCATAAACTTCATATTGCCTGTGCCACTTGCTTCTTTACCAGCTGTGGACAATTGTTCGGACACATCCGCAGCAGGAATGAGCGCTTCTGCCCCTGAAACATCATAGTTTTCAAGGAAAATGATGCGAAGCATTTTGGAAGCACGTGGGTTTTTATCAATCAATTTACTGATGGCTAAAATCATGCGAATGATTTGCTTTGCCATGTAGTATGCAGGGCTTGCTTTTGCACCAAAAATAAAAGTGCGTGGTTCCATGATGAAGGTTTCATCTTCCATAATACGGTTGTACAGCACGAGAATATGCAGAGCATTGAGCACTTGACGTTTGTATTCATGCAATCTCTTGGCTTGCACATCAAAAATAAAATCAGGGTTGACGGTCATTTTTTGACGTGCATTGAGCACATTGCTAAAGTTCACTTTGTTTTGACGCTTGATTTTTGCAAACTGTTCTCTAAAAGCAGCGTCTTCTTTAAAGGGAAGCAACTCTTTTAAACGTTCAGGCTCTTTGATCCATTTGTCACCGATTGAATCGGAAATCAAATTCCGAAGCCCTTCATTGCAGGACAAAAGCCATCTTCTGTGTGTAATACCATTTGTAATGGCATGGAATTTATTGGGAGTAAATTCATAATAGTCTTTGAATGTATCTTTTTTTAGGATTTCACCGTGCAATTGGCTTACACCGTTTACAGAATAGCTCATGGAAACACACAAGTTTGCCATGTGCACCATGTCATAGGCATTGATGGCCATGCCTGCAATGCGAGCATCTTTTCCATTGTGATAGTGATTGGCAAGGCGCCCGCATACACGGCGGTTGATTTCTTCCAAAATCATATAAATACGGGGGAGAAGCTTTTTCATGAGGTTTTCGGGCCAACGCTCCAGTGCTTCTTGGAGCACAGTGTGGTTGGTATATGCTACGGTGTTTTGAACAATATAAGAGGCTTCATCCCAGCCTAAATGCTCTTGATCCATCAAAAGACGCATCATTTCAGGAATGGCAAGCCCAGGGTGCGTGTCGTTGATATGGATGGTCATTTTTTCTGGAATTAAAGCAAAGTTGTTGCCAAAACGACGCTTAAAGTCTTTGAGTGCATATTGAAGTGTAGCGCTTGTAAAGAAATATTGTTGCTTGAGGCGCAATTCCTTGCCTTCATAGTGCTTGTCTTCAGGATAGAGTACTTTGCTGATCACTTCAGCCAATTCTTCTTCAGCCACGGCTTTTACGTAGTCGCCACTGCTAAAGGAAGCAAAATCCATGGCTTTTGTGGATTTGGCGCGCCACATTCTAAGCGAGTTCACCGTTTCACAATCGTACCCTGCCACAGGCATGTCATAGGGAATGGCATCTACGTTTGTCGTGTCATGGAGAATAAAATTCATGCGCCCGTCAATGTTTTTTTCTTCAATCCAACCACCAAACTGCACTTGGCAACTATCTTCAACACAAGGCATTTCCCAAACGTTGCCGTTTTCCAGCCATGTATCGGGCACTTCCACTTGTTGTCCACCCAAAATACGTTGTCTAAACAGACCCAGTTCATAGCGAATGGTGCAACCCATAGCAGGTAAATCAAGCGAGGCGAGGGAATCCATGAAGCAAGCCGCAAGACGCCCTAAACCACCATTGCCAAGGCCGGGTTCAGGTTCTTCCTTGACCACGTCACGCCAGTTGATGTTGAGCTCTTCAAGTGCTTCTTTGTATTCGTTCGCACTGCAAAGGTTTAAAATGTTTGTATGTAAACTACGGCCTGTTAAAAATTCAACAGATAAGTAGTACAATCTTTTTCCTTGATAATTTTTATCTTTTTCTTTATATTCCATCCACTTTTGCATGATTTGGTCACGCACGGTGGAGGCTAATGCAAAGTAAATTTGCTGTTCTGTGGCATTTTCCAAGGTTTTTCCGTTGTAACGCAAAAGCTTCCCCACAATGGATTGCTTGATCGCTTCTTTATCAAATAGTTTGTTCGACATACTTTTCCTCCTAAATTTTAAGTGAGAAACAAAAGATATTATACCATCTATTTCACAATTTTGCAAATAAACTTTTTATTTACATTTAATACAAATGAAATGCAAAATATCTCTTGTATTTTTGCAAAGAAATTGTTATAATGTGCGCTGGATCACCTATATACAGAAAGAAGGGTTTGCTATGAAACTAAAAACACTTAAAGTTAAGGACATTACAATTCTTTCCATGCTCATTGCACTGCATGTGATTGCAGCAGAACTGCTCAAGTTTCCTATTATTCCAAAGATTTTGGAATTGTCTTTTGGTTTTGTACCCATTGCTGTAACAGGCATGCTCTTTGGCATTGTGCCTGCAATCATTGTGGGCGCCGTAGGGGATGTTATTGGTGGGCTTATCTTTTCAACAGGTGATTTTTTCTTTGGGTTTACACTCACTGCAATGCTTACAGGATTTTTTTATGGTTTGTTTTTAAATAAACCACAGCCTACAAATAAAAAAAATCTTGTGCGTGTCGTGCTTGCACAAGCACTCGTTTCATTCATATGTTTTGCAACGCTCAACACACTTTGGGCATACATGATGGGGTATGCAAGAACTTCTCAATACATTATTACCCGTCTTGTTGTAAATATTATTGCTTTTCCAATTTATACCTTTATTTTATATTTACTTACAAGGTATCGCAAAACGCTTGAGCTGGCGGTGAAGTAAATTGAAAGTTCAAAAGAAAAAAATATTAGAAGAATTGCAAAGGCTGTATCCAGATGCGCGCCCTGAACTCAATTTTACAAACCCGTATGAAACATTGCTTGCGACCATGCTTTCAGCGCAGTGCACGGATAAACGAGTGAATATGGTGACGCCTAAAGTGTTTGAGGATTTTCCCAACGCTTTTGAAATGGCAAAAACTACGCCTGAACATCTTTACACATACATTAAAAGCTGTGGCTTTGTTTCAAAAAGTGTGAACATTGTTGAAAGTTGCAAAATCATTGCAAAAGAATATGATGGGGCTATTCCTTCTACGATGGAGGAACTGATAAAGCTTCCGGGCGTAGGGAGAAAAACAGCCAATGTAGTGCTTGCAAATGCCTTTCATGTGCCTGCAATTGCTGTGGACACACATGTGTTTGTTGTTGCCAATCGCTTGGGGTTGTCGGATGCAAAAAATGTAGAAGAAACGGAAAAGCAACTGATGCGCGCCATTCCAAAAGAAAAATGGAACGACACGCATCATTATCTCATCTATCATGGACGTAGAGTGTGTAAAAAGAGAAATCCAGAGTGTGCGCAATGCACGCTCAATGTGTATTGTAAATACTACAACACACAGTTATGAGGTCTTTTCTTTAGCTGTTTGATGCCCGGCATTTTCAACATCTGTGATTAAAAAACATACTTCTTCTAAAAACAAATCCATCATTTTGATTTTCATGGTTTTTTCTTGTGCGATAAAATCTTTTAATACGTGTATAAGTGCATTAGACGCTCTTTTTAAGTCATCCAAACAGTAAAGAGCAATGTCTCTTTGCACTTTTAATTTATCCATGGTGGAGGGCGAAACGTTATCATTTTTTACCACCATTTTGGATATGATGTCATAGAGCCTTCTAATATCCTCTTGTTCTTGCTTTTTAGAGAAACTGTTTTCAAATGCTTTGTGGGTAGGGTCAGACACTGTTTGCCCTGCACTCTTCATTTTTTCACAGAGATTATGTATCATTTCAGGGTGTTTTTTTAAAATTGCTCTGTATTTATTTTGATAGCGCAACATGAGTTTTTTATCTCCGTTGGATAAATCGTATACGCATTTTCTGACGCTCACACCTTGACCTTTTGCGAGCAGTATCGCTTGAAGGAGCCAATCTGTTTCTTTTTTTGAAAACATATCAAAAGGGGCGGCACGCTTACATTCGGGCATTTCTTTGAGTATTTGAAGATAATAAAAATTGCGAATGCTGTTGGGCTTTCGGTGTAAATCCTGCCCCATTTTTTCAAATACACAGCGTAGTGAAACACCTTTTTCTTTTGCAACTTTTATTTCTTCAAAGAGCTTGTTTTTTTCAACATCACTCCATCCATTATGTATCATTTCCATCGCCTGTTGCACAAATAAACCTCCTTAAAATGTTCTTTCAATGTATAGTATGCAC
>CAYTPJ010000033.1:3351-18588 GCA_964439755.1 uncultured Oscillospiraceae bacterium | reverse complement strand
CTCAATGTAACTGCAACTCTAAATTGCACTGTTGCATTTACTTTGAGAATTTACTGACATTTTTATGCCTTATTATAATGGTTTAAATTGTTGACATTTCGTACACGTGTGGTATAATTGTTATGGCTTTTACTTTGAAAAAGGAGGCAAATTTGCTTGAAGAAACTCTTTCGTTATGCAGGAAAATACAAAAAATATTTACTGTTATCTCCACTGATCATTATCTTAGAAGTGTTGCTTGAAACATTTATTCCACAGCTCATCGCACGCCTTGTCAACTTGATTGACCGTTCAAATGGTGCGTCCATTCAGATGTCCACACTGCTCCAAAGTGGGGGGATGTTGCTCTTGTTTGCCCTTTTATCTCTTTTGTTTGGCACTGTTGCTGTGCGTGTCGCATCCATTGGCGCTATGGGCTTTGCTAAAAATTTGCGTCAAACACTGTTTGAAAAGATATCGCATTTCTCCTTTTCAAACACGGATAAATTCAGCACGGCTTCCCTCGTTACTCGCCTTACAACGGATGTAAACCAAACGCAAAATGTGATGATGATGTCTGTGCGCATGATGGTGCGTGCCCCCATTATGTTTATCATGGCGTTCTTTTGGGCGTATAAAATGCAACCCAGTTTAACCACTATTTTGCTCGTAGCTGTGCCTACGCTCTTTGTGGGCATGGCGCTCATTATCAAAACAGCTTTTCCACGCTTTATGGTGATGATGAAAAAGTATGATGCACTCAATGCAGACGTGCAGGAAAACTTGACGTCCATCCGTGTTGTAAAAGCATATGTACGTGAAAAGTTTGAAAAAAGCAAGTTCAACCAAACAGCAGATGACGTGCAAAATGCACAGCGTGCGGCTGAACGAGTGGTTATATTAAACAGCCCCTTGATGCAGATTTTAATGAACGGCAGTGTCATTGCCGTGTTGTTTTTAGGGGGGCAAAAAATCATTGGTGGCACAATGGGCACAGGGGATTTGATTGCATTTATCACGTATATTACGCAAATTTTAATGTCCCTCATGATGCTTTCCTTTATCTTTGTCGCCTACGTGATGTCCAAAGCCTCTATCACTCGTATCAACGAAGTGTTGGACGAAGAAATTGACATTAAGCAACCTAAAAATGCCATCCAAAGTGTGCAAGACGGCTCCATTCAGTTTGAAAATGTGCGCTTTGGGTACACCAAAAACAGAGAGCGTGACGTGATTAAAAACATGAGTTTCACCATACATTCTGGCGAAACGATTGGCATTATTGGGGGCACAGGGTCTGCTAAAACCACGCTCGTATCTTTAATCCCTCGCCTGTATGACACAGTGGAGGGCACTGTAAAAGTAGGTAATGTCAACGTAAAAGACTATGACACAACTGCCCTTAGAAACAGCGTGTCCATGGTGCTCCAAAAGAACGTGCTCTTTTCGGGCACAATAGAAGATAATATGCGTTGGGGCGACCAAAATGCGACAGAAGAAGAAGTGATTGAAGCACTCAAAACGGCGCAAGCATATGACTTTGTAACGGGCTTTAAAGAGGGCTTAAAAACAGAGTTGGGGCAAGGGGGCGTCAACGTATCGGGTGGGCAAAAGCAACGTCTATGTATTGCACGTGCTCTGCTCAAAAAGCCTAAGATTTTGATTTTGGACGATGCAACGAGTGCGATTGATACTGCCACAGATGCCAAAATCCGTCAAAGGTTAAAAACACACCTTGAAAGTGCGACCAAAATTATCATTGCACAGCGCATTTCTTCCATTCAAGATGCTGACAGAATATTTGTGCTGGATGATGGCGATATTGTTGATGTGGGCACACATGATGAGCTCAAAGAAAAATCTGAAATTTATAAAGAAGTATATCAATCTCAGCAGAAAGGGGATGAGTAAGCATGCCTCCACATGGAAAACAAATGTCTGGGCCACGCCCTAAATTAAAGCCCAAAGAGATGAAACACACAGTGGCACGCCTGCTCTCTTACATGAAGGAATACAAGGTGAAATTGCTCCTTGTGCTCCTGTGCGTGTTGGTGAGTGCGCTCGCCTCCTCTGTGGGCACTTACATGTTAAAGCCTGCCATCAATGACTACATTGTGCCTTTTATTGGCTTACAAAATGTGGATTTAACAAGCTTTATCACCTTTTTAACCTTCTTGGGGTTGATGTACGCATTTGGTGCGCTTGCCACGTATATTACAGCACGCACGATGATGATGGTGTCCACAGGCACTTTGAACAAGATTAGAAAAGACTTGTTTGCACACCTTCAAACCCTCCCTATTTCATACTTTGACACACACACGCATGGCGAACTCATGAGTCACTTTACAAACGATGTAGACACGTTGCGTGAGTTTTTATCACAGAGTTTAACGCAAGCAGTGACGAGTGCATTAACCTTGCTTTCCATGCTCGTGTTGATGATATCTTTAAGCCCTCTTTTAACGCTTGCGTTGCTCTTGCTTTTGCCCTTGAGTTTGCTCGTCATTCAAGCTATTGGCAAATACAGCTCTAAATTCTTTGTCAATCAGCAAAAGGCTGTGGGTGCACTCAATGGGTATATTGAAGAAATGATTGATGGACAGCGTGTGGTTAAAGTGTTTTGCCATGAAGATAAAACGCAAGAAGGCTTTGACGAACGCAACACAGAGGTGTGTAAAGCCGCCACCAATGCGAACTCCATTGCAGGCGCACTTTTTCCTGTTATGAGCAACTTAGGCAACGTACAATACGTGCTCATTACCATTTTGGGTGTGTGGCTTTTGTCTGTGGGGCGTTTGCAAGACGTGGGTACGCTCATTACTTTTATGCAGTATACACGCAACTTTTCTATGCCCATCACACAGCTTTCACAGCAGTTTAACACCGTCTTACAAGCCATCGCTGGTGCGGACAGAATATTTAAAGTGTTGGACACACAAAGCGAAATAGACGAAGGGTATGTAACGCTCGTCAATGCGCACATGGACAAAAATGGCACGCTCAAAGAGTGCGAAGAAAGCACAGGCATTTGGGCATGGAAACACCCACATAAGGACAATACAGTGACCTATACGCAAGTTAAAGGGGATGTGCAGTTTGACGATGTCAGCTTTTCTTACGTGGAAGGCAAGGTGATTTTGGACGACATTACGCTGTATGCACGTCCGGGCGAAAAAATTGCTTTTGTAGGCTCTACGGGCGCAGGGAAAACGACCATTACCAACTTGATCAACCGTTTTTACGACATTCAAGAGGGTAAAATACGCTATGACGGCATCAACATTCGCAAAATCAAAAAGGATGATTTAAGGCGCAGTCTGGGCGCTGTGTTGCAAGACACACACTTGTTTACAGGCACAATCAGAGAAAACATACAGTATGGCAATCTACATGCAACAGAAGAACAAATTATAAAAGCAGCGAAAATTGCCAATGCGCACAGCTTTATCATGCACCTTGAAAATGGCTATGACACAATGATTACAAACGATGGAGGCAACTTGTCGCAAGGGCAACGTCAGCTCTTATCCATCGCACGTGCTGCAGTCAATGACCCGCCTGTGCTCATATTGGATGAAGCAACCAGCTCTATTGACACACGCACAGAATCCCTCATTCAAAAGGGCATGGACGAACTCATGAAGGGGCGCACTGTGTTTGTGATTGCACACAGATTGAGCACCGTCAGAAATGCAGAAGCGATTATGGTGCTCGAACATGGCAAAATCATTGAACGAGGCGATCATGATGATTTGATTGCCCAAAAAGGCAAATATTATCAATTGTATACAGGTATGTTTGAACTGTCCTAAAAAGAAAATAAACGCTTTATAGGCAAACAAAAACACTGTCCAAACGGGCAGTGTTTTTTGATACATTTAGTTTTGAACAGCAGTCTTTTTGTCTTTCACATACAGATACATGAACAATACAAATGCGAATACTTCGAGCAAACAGCAAAATAAGAGCATGATTTTCATCCCCTTAAATGCCATTAAATACCCACATATGGCGTTGCTCACAATGGGGCCTATGCCAAAGTAAAGCATGTCTGAAATACCGTGCATTGTTGTTTGTAAAGAAGTAGATGCCATGGAGGACACCATTTTTCTCCTTGCGGGCAACTGCATGCCAAAGGCAAAGCCATTGAGCGCCATAAGCAATATGATTTGCCACACAGCTGTGGAATATGCAATCAAGAAGGTGGACAAGATGTACAAAATTGATGCAATTACGAGCAACATAGGAGGCTTTAACCCAAATTTTTCCCAGTGAAAACGCATGGCAGGCACTTCCATCCCTGCATTCATAAAGTACGTAAGCCCTTGGTGCGCCGTTGTACCTCCCAATGTGCCGAGCATAATGGGGAGCATGTTATACGCTGCGTTGTTCGCACTCCCAAGCAAAGTGGAGGCGAAAAAAAGCACAAGGAGCATGGGGGACAAAGAGAGAAACACTTGCTTTAAAGAAAGTGCATTTTTCTTTTCTTTGACTTGTACTTGAACATCTTGCGTTATCGAGCAAAAATACAGCAGAGCGCACATAATCAGCGTAGACAAAATTGGCATTATCACATATCCAAATTGCACGAGCAAGAAGCCAAATATCAGCGTCATCACAGCAAATGCAAAGCTACCCAAAGAGCGTGTTTTGCCAAATATGCGTGCATCATTTGTTACAAGCGTCATAAACCACGTGTCCATAACGGCAGAAAGTGGCATCTTTGTAAACCCAATCACAAAGGATATGATGTACAATAATACCGTGTTGGTGGTGAAGTACAAGCACAAACAGGAGGCTTGCAAAATCAAAATGCACACGATAAATGTTTTTTTAAATGTCTTAAACAAATCACAAAAATAAGATACGATGAATTGCCCAAAACAGCCCCCCATTGTCATAAATGCAGAGAGCAGACCGATCACTTCGACCTTAACTTGTCTGTCATTGAGCATAGCGACAATGTACGTACAAAAGGAGGCAATGAATGCCCAGTACAAGGCTTGGAGGAGGGAAAACCGTTTAACCAAAGGGTGTTTTTGCGTAATTTCCAAAGTGTTTCCTCTTTCTTTTTAAAGCGTGTATGAGCAATTATTTGCCATCTTGAATGGGAATGTTTTGGCTCAATTCCTTTTGTTCTTGTACAAACTCTGCGGCACGTTTTTTTTCGCCCCGTGTTGCCTTTTCGTGTTCCACAGGGGTGTTGATGACTATTTGAGGGAAAGGAATGCTGATGTCATTTCTATCTAAGAGCAACTTCATCTCACGGTTTAAATCACGAATCAATTGCATACGGTCGCTTTCTAAACACTGTGCAACAATGCGTATATTTACGCTCGAATCCCCCAACATGGAAACACCTTTGTAAAAAGGCCCTGTAACGATAGCAGGCAAGTGCTCCTTGATGTTGGGCAATTCCTTTTGGAGCACACTCTCCACACGTTCTAAAGATTCGCCGTATTCAATACCCACATCTGTGGAGGCATAGGAATATTGCTTGGTCATGTTGACTACGCCCGACACAGCACTGTTGTTTATGATTTTAATGTTTTTGGACATGCTTTCAATTTTGGTCGTGCGTATGCCGATTTCAAGCACTGTGCCACACCAATCGCCTACGGTGACAATGTCGCCCACTCTAAATTCTCCTTCAAACACAATGAAAATACCTGCTAAAATATCCCCAATCAGGCTCTGTGCGCCAAGGCCTACAACGAGGGATAATATGCCAGCAGAGGCAAGCAGTGCGCCCGAATCAAAGCCCATAATGGTTAAAGAGTAAAAGAGGAGCACGAGGATGGAGGCGTACTTGATGAAACTGTTTAAAAGGCGGCCAATCGTTTCAGAGCGTGTGCCAAAGTGGTGTAAAGAACGCATCAAGAGCTTTCTAATCACTGTTGAAATCACAATCACTTGAAGGGCAAAAATAGCGATGTATGACAAGGAGAACAAGTTAAGCCCCATTTCCCATTTTTTACTCATAATAAAGGGCAAAATGGAGAAAACATTTTGATATCTTTGAGGGAGAGCCACATAGATGAGCAAGAAAGCAACAATGAAAAAGAGCATGTAAGATACGATTTGAGAAAATTTTTGTTCAGGCGATTTGTCATTCCAACGCACATTTGTGCCATCCCATCTGCTCGAAGCAGATTGCACAGTGCGAGAAAAGAGTTTAAAAAATCTGTCCTTTTGATGTTGCTCAGCAGACACTGCGTGCTTTTTACCTTCTTCTGTTAAAGAATAAGGCATTTTGCTGAACACAATAAAGCAGGATATGATGAGCATTAAAATGAGCGCATAAAGGGAAATGAGCAGAGCAGTTTCAATTTTTCCTTGATACAGTGTATCCAAAGGCACAGCCGTCATAATAAAGTTGGACATTTCTTTGGTGAGTGCATCTTGATTGAGTGTATCTGTGTCCAAGGTGGAAATATGCTGTTTGCTCATCACAAAATATTCTTCGTCGAGCAATGTTTGAAAGCCAATATATCCATCTTTGAGTGCACTTTCTCTTAACCCCATTTGTTCAAAGGGTTTTCCGAGCAATTTTTTATTTCTGCTTGAAGAAATGTTATTTTCACTTTCATTGACTGCGAACAACACACCCTTGTTTTCCACTGCAATGTTGCTGAGCACATAGTCCAACTCTGTTGTTTCCAAGCGAGTTTCAAGGCGTGTAGGCTTCATGCCAATTTGCACCATGCCTTTTTTATCCATGCGTTTTACGCCGACATACTGCATGTAAGGGTGCATAAATGTATCGTCTTTGCCAGCTTTTTGCACATATACATCCGTGTATCCCTTGATGACATTCCAAAAGGGGTAGGACTGATTTTGGCTGCTGTTGCTGATGCCAAAATCCTTATACACTGTGTTGGTCGCATCCACTGTGCCTCTCTCGTTGAACACGTAAATGGAGGTAATTTGAGCCTTTTTTGCAAGCGTTTCAAGCACGTTGTCGTCTATCATCAAAGGGTCTTCTTGCAACAAAAAGGCAATGTTTTGAGCACGGTTTGAATATTCTTCGCTATATTGCGCTGTTAAATGCTCAATGGAACTGTCGTTGGTATCTAATATTTCCTCAATAGAAGTTAATTTGCGATTGAAAATTTCAGACTGTCTGGACAAGTCAGCGAGTGTTTGTGCATACATGGTGATGAGAAAAATTGCAATGACGCCAATGAGCGCAATATTTCTAAGCTTGTGTAAAATATAGCGATTGACATATAAATGTTCTTTTAAACGGAGGTAATCTTCGGGGTTGTGTTCCTTTTGGTGTTGGTCTTTTTCAAGCACAACGGCGTACACAATGAGCAAGCAAATGGCGACAAACAATATAGATAAACTAAGGAGAGAAGAAGAAAAAGCGAGGGAAGAAAGTTCCTTTTGTTCTGTCAGCGCATACAGCGTGCCATAAGGGGTGCTTTTGTTTACAATGTAATATTCTGTGCCTTGTATTTTTTGGCGATAAGGTGTTAAATCATCGTGTTTTTGAATGCCCAACTCCTTGGCAGGTTGGTGCATGAATGCACTGTTTTCGTGGTGGAGCACTTTGCCTGTTTGGTCATCCACCAAAATCAAAAAGCCTTCTTTGCCTACTTTGATGTTAGATAAATTCAGCGTGCCATTGATTTGGGTGAACAGCGTATCCAGCGTTTTTTGCATGTTGCGCCCTGCATACAATGTGCGCCCGTCAGATAAAGAAGATACATAATAATAATCTTGATTTTTGACGAGCTCGTGTGTTTCAGATAACGCTTGAAGAAGATCATCAGACATAGTGTTGCTCGATACAATGGGTTGATTGTTTGCATCCATCAAGCAATAGTCGTTTAAATCCCACGTGGAAAAAAGTGCATCATAATTGTCATACGATGCGTGTGTTTCTAAAAAATACGCCACCGTGTCCACTTTGGCTCTATTAAAATCGCTGTACATTTGGGTGGCTTCTTTATTTTGCGTGGCAGCCTGTTCCAAACGTTTTTGGGCAATCTCTATCTTTGTAACAGAGTTGCTCATTTGCTTGGTGCTGATGTTTGTTAATTGCATGTTAAAAAGCAAAAAAGCAAGCAAACAAATGCAGGGAATGGCACACAGTGCTATGACCACAGCTCTTTTGATGGAATGGTGCATCTTCTTCATAGGTAATTCTCCTTTGTTTTAAAAAAGAATATTTTAAATACTCTTTTAAATGCGCATACTTATTATACAGCATTACTTGATAAAAGTCTACTCAAAATCTACCCTTTTTTCGTGCCGTATGTGATGAAAAAATATGCGATTTTTTAGCAAAAACATGCATTTTTAACAAAATGTTTTGAGCAGAAAAAGCAACCTTTTCTCATTATAACCCTTTACATTTGGGGGCATTTCATGGTATACTTTATATGTCGCTTTTTTAAAGCACACTGATTATTGATTTTTAGGAGGAAAAATTATATGCGTGGTGGAAATTTTGGTGGTTTTGGTGGAGGCAATATGCAACAGCTGATGCGTCAGGCACAGAAAATGCAAGAGAAAATGACACAGGCACAAGAAGAATTGGACGAGCGCACCTATGAAGCAAGCGCAGGTGGTGGCATGGTGTCTTGCACCGTTTCAGGGAAACGTGAAGTGTTATCCCTCACCATCAACAAAGAAGCTGTGGACCCTGATGATGTGGAAATGCTCCAAGATATGGTGCTTGCTGCTGTCAACGAAGCACTGCGTTTGGGCGAAAAAACACGTGAAGAAGTGATGGGCCAATTAGCACCTGCTGGCATGGGTGGGATGTTCTAAAAAATGTACAATCCATTAGATTCAATCAGTCGCATGGCGCTCAAACTTCAGCGTTTGCCTGGCATTGGGCAAAAAACAGCTTTGCGCCTTGCGTACTTTATCGCTTCTCAACCAGAGGAATACGCCAAAGAGCTTTCTGAAGCCATCTATGACGGCAGAAAAAACATTCATTTTTGCTCTGTTTGTGGCAACTACACAGAGCAAGATGTGTGCGACATCTGTAAAAATGACGATAGGAAGAACGGTCAACTTTGCGTAGTGAAGGATCCAAAAGATGTGGCTGCCTTTGAAAGAATGCAGTTTTATAAAGGGCAATACCACATTTTGGGGGGCACTTTATCTCCCATGAATGGCATTGGGCCTGAGGATATTCGCATCAAAGAGCTTTTGTCTCGCCTTGCCTCTGCACAGTTTGATGAGGTGATTTTGGCGACCAACCCGGACATTGAAGGGGAAGCGACAGCCACTTATATCAGCCGTTTGCTCAAGCCTTTAAACATCAAAGTGACCCGTATTGCGCACGGTGTGCCTGTGGGCAGTGACCTTGAGTACACAGATGAAATGACGCTTTTAAAAGCGCTTGAAGGGCGTAGAGAAGTATAAACAAAGTGGGGAAAAACAATGTATACAGTTGAACAATTCATCACCTCATATGCGCCTTATTTTACAATCGCCTGTTTTATCATCATGGCGATTGTATTTGTATTGTTATTAAACTACAAGAAGAAGTTTGAGCGATTCAAAGAGGCACAGGAAAAAAATCAGGAGAACATGCAAATGCAAACACAAAATGCATTGCAGACGCTCCCAAAAAGAGAGGAAATGGCAACGCACTTATATGGTGTTACCCAGCAATTGACAGCGCATCACGATTCTTTAAATAGGGATTTGCTCCTGCGCTTTGATGCTTTTGACAGGCGATTGGACGACGTGCAAAAGGGCAATGATGAAAAGGCGCTTGCACTTCAAACGAGTGTGGAAAATAAATTAGTTCAAAATGAACAGCGTATGGAAAAACTGCGTGAAACGCTTGAAAACAGCGTCCGTGCGCTCAAAACAGAAAGCAGTGCACAGCTTGAAAAAATGCGTGAAACGCTTGAAAACAGTGTGTCTTCCTTAAAGCGTGACAGCAGTGCGCAGTTTGATGATATGCGCAAAATGCTGGATGAAAAATTGCTTCAAAATGAAAATCGAATTGAAAAAATGCGTGAAACACTTCAAAACAGTGTGAGCGAATTACAAAAAGAAAATGCGAAAAAACTGGACGAGATGCGCCAAACAGTGGATGAAAAATTGCATAGCACGCTTGAAAAACGCTTGTCCGAAAGCTTTAGCCAAGTGACCAATCAACTGGATTTGGTCAGCAAAGGCTTGGGCGAAATGCGTGCCCTTGCCACAGGGGTGGGGGATTTAAAAAAAGTGCTTACCAACGTGAAAACACGGGGCATTTGGGGAGAAATGCAGTTGGGTATGTTGCTTGAACAGATGCTCCCCAAAAATCAGTATGAAGAAAATGTGCAGATAAATCCCAAGTCCAACGAGCGTGTGGAATATGCCATCAAGCTCCCAGGGCAAAAGGATGAACCAGTGTTTTTGCCCATAGATGCCAAGTTCCCCATTGAAAGCTATGAAAAACTGATGAACGCTGTGGAACAAGGGGATACTGCGCTCATTGCACTGTGTGAAAAAGCACTTGCAAACGCCATTAAAACAGAGGCAAAACGCATCACGAAATACATTTTGCCCCCCTTGACCACGGACTTTGCCATTATGTTTTTACCCACAGAAGGCCTGTATGCTGAAGCATTGCGCATCCGTGGGTTAACGGAAGAATTGCAAGAAACACATCGCATCATTGTAGCTGGACCTACCACTTTAACGGCGCTCTTAACCAGCCTTCAAGTGGGCTTTAAAACGCTTGCGATTGAAAAGAGTTCCTCGGATGTATGGAAATTGCTCAGCGCAGTGAAAACGGATTTTGCACGCTTTACAGAGCTTTTAGACGTGGCACAAAAGCGTATGCAGTCTGCCTCTAAATCCATTGAGCAAGCCTCCTCACGTTCTCGCACCATCACACGCAAACTCAAAAATGTGGAAGAAATGGATACATTGACAGCTACGCAGTTGTTAGACAGTGGTGTGGTAGAAGAAATAGAGGAAATAGAAATTATGGAAGAATAAGCGTGTGCACGCTGTGGCGTAGTTATAGGATGTTGTAAACGCATAAAACAAACTGGTCATAGCATATTTTAAAGGGGAACTGTGTAGAAAATCACTACATCAGCTCCCCTTTTTTTATCTCTTATTCAGCAGCTTTTAAGTCTACCTTGAGTGTGCCATTGCAAATGGGGCAATGTTCTTCTTCGCCATCTTTACATTTGACCACCACACGAATGGTACAGCCACAAGGGCAACAACCACAATTGTAGCCAAAGGGCGCATACCCATAGTTGCAAGGATTTAAATAAGGCATATTACAGCCGTTGTAATATGGGGGATTACAGCCATTGACAAACGCATTTTGATTGCAGGGTGCAAAGCATCCTGTTTCAATGGTGTTTGCACAATTTGAAGCAAAAGGAGCATTTACGTAAGGATATGTTTGCGTATTTGCACAACATCTATTATACATCATATATTTAACCTCATTTCAGCGGTTGATTTTTTCATCCGCTACTTTTACTATATGCGTACATTTCCCTTGTGTCCCTCTTTTTTAAACACAATTGTAAACCTAACAATAAATTTTTAGTTGACAATTATTCAAAACGTGATATATTGGTAAAGGCCTTTTTAAAAGGCGATTTTAAAAACGGAGGCTTTTTACCATGAACAAATCTTTTTTATCCGTTAAAGACATGACGTACATTGCACTGGGTGCTGCGCTCCTTTCCATTTGCGCTTTGATTACCGTACCCAGCGCCGTGCCTTTTACGCTCCAAACATTTGCACTCTTTTTCCTCGCCACTTTTTTAACCACCAAGCAAAGCTTTTTATGCCTCTTTACCTATGTGCTCTTGGGTGCAATCGGTTTGCCTGTATTTGCAGGGGGCAAAGGTGGTTTGGGTGTGCTCTTTGGTGTCACAGGGGGGTATATTTTAGGCTTTTTCTTTGTGCCTCTTTGCCTTATGTTTACTAAAAAACTTCAAAAAAATAAAAGGGTTTTGACGCTCCTTTTATCTTTTTGTGCACAAGCTTTCGTTTATCTGTTTGGCACATTGTTTTTCACATATTTATACACGAAAACAAAAGGGGACATGAGCTTTTATACGGCGCTACTCACATGCGTTGTACCTTTTATTTTGCCTGATATCATAAAGCTTGTAATTGGTGTATTACTGGGCGAGAGGCTTCAAAAAGTATTTTCTTTACAAACAAAGTGATAGGCCCAACGTGTATCTTTATTTTCCAAATAGATGATGCCACAATACTCAAAACCACATTTGATCAATAGGTTTTGCATGGGTATATTGTTTTTATGCGTGTCACATCGGACATCCATATGTTTGCTCTTTGCGTAATCAAAGCACTTGCTTGCAACCCCTATATTGCGCTTTAACACAGCAATGCGATGTATCGTCACATAAGGCAGGTCGTTTTTAAACGCACCTTCAATATAATCATACGCCTTTTCATGCCCACAAAGAGCGAAAATACCTGCAATTTCTCCTTCATAAAGGCAGAAATGCAAAAAGCCTTGATCGATATCTTGTTGCAGAATGTTTGCGTTTGGATAACCCTCTGGCCACTGCGTTTTGTTGCCTGATTGCACCATGAAAGCCTTTGCTTGTTGATAAATGGTGAGCGCAAAGGGGATTTCATCAGAGCGCACAAGGCGAAAAGTCCATTTTTCCATACAGCTCCTCCTTTTTCTACACATTTATTTTAAAAGGAGGGGCTGTTTTTGTCAAGTTCTTTTCATGTTTTTTTGTAAAGAGGTGTGTATGGCAAAATTTGCTTGCAAATTATGTTGCAAAATCGTATACTATTAAAGGGCGCAAATGTGCGCTCAATAAAAAAGGTAGGTACATCATGATACAAGCAGTGCTTTTTGATATGGATGGGGTGCTTTTGGACAGCGAAATTTGGGCAAAAAAGTCCATCAACAGGGCGGCGCAAAAGCAGGGTTTTAGCATCCCAGATGACATTGTGACCAAAACAACAGGTATGTCCTTTGTGGGGGCATCTAAATATTATAAAATGTTAAACCCTAATGTGGATGTAGCACAAATGAAGCAAGATTTTTTCTTTTTTCAAACGCAGTGTGCTAAAGAGGGGCAAATGCAGCTGAAAAAAGGGGTACATGCGTTGCTCAAATTGTTAGACGAAAAGAAAATCGTGCGTTCTATTGTATCTTCAAGCAGTGTGCATGCTATCCAAGAATACATGGATTGCTTTGATTTAAAAGATAGGTTTGACGATTTTGTGGGGGGCGATATGGGTACGCTTTCAAAGCCACATCCAGATATTTACCTTTTGGGGGCAGAGAGATTGCAAGTGGCGCCTCAAAATTGCCTTGTCATTGAGGACTCTAAAAATGGCGTAATGGCAGGCAGACGGGCAGGCATGCAAGTGGTGATGATTCCCGATTTAATTCCTTACGAAGAAGCGTTTGCGCCCTATTGTGACCATGTGCTTTCCTGTTTAACAGAAGTAGGAGGGATTTTGTAATGCCTGCAAGCCTTGTGTGCGTAGGGAAAATGAAAGAAAAGTTTTACAAAGATGGGGCAGATGAATACATTAAACGTTTGTCCAAATATGTAAAATTTGAAGTGCACGAAGTGCCTGATTTAAAAGAGCCTCAAAATACATCAGACAAAATCAAGCTCCAAATTATGGAAAAAGAGGGCGAAATGATATTGTCTAAAATTAAGCCTACGGACTTTGTGGTGGCGCTTGTCATCAACGCAAAGCAAAGGTCGAGCGAGGAACTTTCGGAGCTTGTGCACTCGTGCGAAGTAAAGGGCAAGAAGCTCACTTTTGTTATTGGAGGGTCGTTGGGGTTATCTCAAAGCGTGTTAGACCGTGCAGACGACACACTTTCCATGTCTAAAATGACCTTTCCCCATCAATTGGCACGTGTGGTGCTCTTAGAGCAGTTTTACAGAGCGTATAAGATTTTGAACAATGAAAATTATCATAAATAAGCGTAAATGGTTGTAAAAGGGTATACTCTATCAGGGCATAAGCCCACACATTGCATTGTATCAAGGAGAAAAAAGATGGACAAGTTTGTATTAAAAGCACCTTTTACCCCTCAAGGGGATCAGCCTCAAGCCATTGAAGCGCTTTCAGAAGGCATATTAAAGGGGCAAAAAGCGCAGGTGTTGCTTGGGGTGACAGGGTCGGGCAAAACGTTCACCATGGCATCCGTGATTGAAAAAGTGCAAAAACCCACGCTTGTCATTGCGCATAATAAAACACTCGCTGCGCAGCTTTGTGCAGAGTTTAAAGGCTTTTTTCCAGACAGCGCTGTGGAATATTTTGTATCCTATTATGATTATTATCAGCCCGAAGCGTACATTGCTTCGAGTGACACGTATATTGAAAAAGATTCTTCCATCAATGAAGAAATTGATAGACTGCGCCACAGCGCAACAGCTGCCCTAAGAGAAAGAAAAGACGTGATTATTGTTGCCTCTGTCAGCTGTATTTACTCCATGGGTGACCCTATTGAATATGAAGGGCACATGATTTCTTTGCGCAAAAATATGCAGATGGACAGGGAAGAACTGATCAAAAAGCTCGTTCAAATTCAGTACACACGAAACGACATTGGCTTTTCTCGTGGGGATTTTAGAGTGCGTGGGGATGTGGTGGAAATCATCCCGGCAGGCAACTTTGAAAATGGCGTGCGTGTAGAGTTCTTTGGCGATGAGATTGAAAAAATCAGTGAGTTTTCTGTACAAACAGGGCACACCGTTTGCACAGTGGCGCACAAAGGGGTGTACCCTGCGACCCACTATCAGACGTCTGTTTTGGGCAGGGATGAAGCACTGTATACCATTCAAAAGGACTTGGAAAAGCAAGTGGCTTTTTTCAATGAAAACAATCAGCTTTTGGAAGCACAACGCATTGAACAGCGTACAAAATACGACATTGAAATGCTCAAAGAAGTGGGCATGTGCAGTGGGATTGAAAATTACAGCAGATATTTTGATGGTAGAAAACCAGGCGATCCGCCTTATTCTTTGCTGGATTATTTTCCCGACAAGGATTTTTTGCTCATGATTGATGAAAGCCATGTGACTGTGCCTCAAATTCGTGCCATGTATGCAGGGGATAGGGCACGCAAAACGTCCCTCATCAACTACGGATTTCGTTTGCCCAGTGCGTATGACAATAGACCCCTCACTTTCGATGAATTTAACGACCGTATCAAGCAGACAGTCTATGTGTCTGCAACGCCTGCCCTTTATGAAAGAGCGTTGGCTGAAACGACAGTGGAGCAGGTCATTCGCCCTACGGGGCTTT
>CAYTPJ010000033.1:0-3251 GCA_964439755.1 uncultured Oscillospiraceae bacterium | reverse complement strand
GAAAGAGCGTTGGCTGAAACGACAGTGGAGCAGGTCATTCGCCCTACGGGGCTTTTAGACCCCATGCTCATTGTGCGAAAAGCAACAGGGCAGGTGGACGATTTGGTGGGCGAAATCAATCAAGTGATTGACAAAAAAATGCGTGTGCTCGTGACCACGCTCACCAAGAAAAACGCAGAGAGCTTGACGGAATATTTGCACGATTTAGATTTTAAAGTGCGCTATTTGCACAGCGATATTAAAACTTTGGAACGTCAAAAGCTCGTGCGTGAATTGCGCATGGGGGCGTATGACGTGCTCGTGGGCATTAACCTTTTAAGAGAGGGGCTGGACTTGCCTGAAGTGGGGCTTGTGGCAGTGTTGGATGCAGATAAGGAAGGCTTTTTAAGAAGTGAAACGAGCTTAATTCAGACGATAGGGCGTGCTGCAAGAAATGTGGATGGGCGCGTGATTTTGTATGCAGATAGAATGACGGACAGTTTGATGAAAGCTATTTCTGAAACGAACAGAAGGCGTGCCATTCAAGAAGCGTATAACGAGGCAAACGGCATTACTCCGACGAGCGTAAAGAGTACAGTGCATGCACTGCTTGAAATTACAGACAGGGTGGCAAAGGATTTGCCCGACTCTATGAGCGATGAAGAAAAGCAAGAGTTCATAAAGGAGTTGGAAGATCAAATGCTGTCTGCTGCCAATGATTTGGACTTTGAAAAAGCCGCCAAATTGCGTGACCAACTCTTTGAGCTTAAAGGAAAAAGCCCTATGGATAAACCGCAAGTGTCACGTCGTCGGCGTGTCAAAAGGCATAATTAACGTTTTTTTGTTCCTTTTTATAAATGTGTAAAAACAAGGACAGGGACAAGCTGATTTTCATACAATGAAAGAGGGAAACCTTTTTTGGAGTGTGAACAAAATGAAACGTGGTGAAATATATTATGCCAATTTAGACCCTGTGATGGGTTCGGAGCAGGGGGGCGTGCGCCCTGTGCTCATTATACAAAACGATATGGGCAATCGGTTTAGCCCTACGGTGATTATTTTACCTTTAACATCGAGCCAAAACAAAGCGCCTTTAAAAACGCATGTGCCTGTGCGCCCCCCTGTTGGAGGGCTGAAAAAGCCTTCTCTTATTTTATGCGAACAGGTGCGCACTATTGAAAAAAAGCGTCTTTTATCCTTGGTGGGTGTGTTGCCTAAACAGAGCATGGCGCTTGTTGGACGTGCTTTTTCCTATGCAATTGCAGGAGAAAAGGAAGAAAAACAGGAAGACAAAATGGAAGAAGATGGAAATTGCAAGCATGACATGCCTATATAAAGAAATATGTAAAATTACTGCATCCAAAAATGGGTGCAGTTTTATGATGCAGTTATAGTGGGAATTTTTCGTGGATGATGGGGCATGTATTCAGGTACACAGTTTTGTTTTTTTGTTTTTTTATTTGAAAGAACACCATTGTGTTGTTTGTGATACGTATAAATTTATTTTATAAGCACTTGTTTTTTATCAAAAATTCGGGTATATTTTATATGTACTATTTTAAGGAGGACACGAGGACATGAAAGCAAAGTACGATGTATTGATTATTGGTGCAGGCCCTGCCGCATGCTCTGCCGCATTGACGCTGAAAAATAGGGGGCTTACTGCTCTTTTAACGTATACCACAGAAGGTGCACTTTCAAAAGCACATCAAGTGGACAATTATCCAGGCATGGTGGGCATGTCGGGGGCAGAAATGCTCGCTACATTTAGAAAAGAAGTGCTTTCTCAAGGTCAAGATATAGAAAAAGCCCAAGTGACAACGATTTTGCCCATGGGCAAAACTTTTTCTTGCCTTGTAAAAAACGACATTATTTCTGTAAAAGGTGTGATTTTTGCGAGTGGCATTCAAAGGGCAAAGACGCTTCTAAACGAGAGCGAATTGCTTGGGCGAGGTGTGTCCTACTGCGCCACATGCGATGGCATGTTGTACAAAAAACAACCCATGATTGTAATTTCGAGCAATGCAGAAGGGGTGGAAGAAGCGAACTTTTTAAGTACGCTTTCAGATAACGTCACTTATTTGAAAGAACGTGCGCACGATACGTCTTTGCTCCATGAAAAAATCCGTGTGGTAGACAGCAAACCCCTTGAAATATTAGGGGATAAAAAGGCAGAAGGTGTAAGAACGGACAAAGGGGATTTACTTGCCTCTGGTATTTTTGTGTTCCGTGATGCTGTTGCCCCCACTTTGCTTTTGAAAGGCTTGGAAACAAAGGGCAGTGCCATCATGCACGATGATAAAATGCGCACCAATATCCCCAATGTATTTGTTGCAGGCGATGCAGGGGGCGCACCATACCAAATCGGGAAAGCCGTAGGGGAGGGGAACATCGCTGCCCTTTCGTTTGCCGAAGATAACAAAGAGGAAAACAATAAAAAAGAAGGGTGATGTTACCCTTCTTTGGAGGTGTGTTGTTCCACATATATACTGGGCGATACATGATAAAAGCGTTTGAACATTCTACAAAAAGAAGATATGTCGGGATAGCCGATGGAAGAAGCAGTTTGGCTGACTGTGAACCCGTATGTGGTGAGCAGCTCCACTGCTTTTTTCATGCGCACATTCGTTAAATACTGTTTGGGCGACACGCCTGTAAAATGCTTAAATAATGTGAAAAAATAGCTTCTGTCCAAGTGCAAATTCTTTGCGAGCAAGGACACGGATAAGGGGTCATAATACTCTGTGTCCATGTAGGCAATGGCTTGTTTTATGGCACGTTCTTTTTGATAATCCTCTTGATTTTGCCTCTTTTTAAGGTGCGCAAACAGTTCATACACGAGCGCTAAGAGCATGTATTCTCTGCCTGCATCCATGTGCTCTAAATTGCGCACTTTTGTAAATATTTCATGTGCTCTGGACTGGTAAATCACATATTGCTCAAGCTCTAAAGGCAAAGAAAGCGTGCTTTCAAACCCCATCCAAATGTATGACCACGGGTCCTCATCGTCTGCCTTATAATATGTCGTTTCGTTGGGGTGGATGATAAAAATATCTCCTTTATTGATGGTGTAGGTGGTATTGTTTGCAACAAACACGCCTTTTCCTTTTTCAACATAATGTAAAAGATAATGCGTCCGAAACGTAGGTCCAAAATCGTGAGAAGGGGCACATTTTTCATACCCACACTGTACAGCGTTCATCTCTTTTAAGTGCAAGTTTTCAACGAATATCGTGTGTGTACCCATGTGCGCCCTCCTTTTAAAAAATTCA
>CAYTPJ010000032.1:18624-18924 GCA_964439755.1 uncultured Oscillospiraceae bacterium | reverse complement strand
GAAACAAGCTTTTCCTGTATTTTATGTAATGATATATACCTCCACCTTTGCATACCTTTTCACATGCATAAAAATATACCTGTGTTTGCATTTTCTCTCCTTTTTGAAATGATTTAACTCCGTTTAAAAAGCTTTGCATGATCAAAATCAAAAAGCACCTTCTTTTGTATAAATTACATCATATAAAACAAAAAGAAACAATGTAATCACTCTGTATTTGAACGCAAAAATGCAAATCTTTTGAGACATATGGATGCATTTGTTTTACACAGCAAAGTGTCGCAACTTTGACGCATATTC
>CAYTPJ010000032.1:0-18614 GCA_964439755.1 uncultured Oscillospiraceae bacterium | reverse complement strand
AAAAAAATATGGTATGATATATATGGTCTCAACATACCGAAAGGGGCATTCCACCATTGAAAGTATTTTCTAAAGTATTTTTAAAAGTATTTTTTTCAACACTTGCTTTGATTTTTTTATTGCTGATTTCTGCCCACGCAGAAGACAACATCAACACCTTTTCCATTGCCGCTGACCCTCAAATTCACTATGCAAAGAGCACAGCCAAAGTAGGGAAAATCTATTATAAAAAAGAGCTTGTAACGCCCACCATCAACGGTCAACAAGGTTTTCTGTATAAAGAAGACAGCAAGACAAGGACATATTTATTCTCTTATTTGCCCGAACAAACGCACACTTTATACGTAGGGCTTGGCGACATCAAAGACGTGCTCTATTTTAAAATCAACGACATACCCATTGAAGAATGTGACGTTATAAACCTCAAAGACAAAATCAAAGTGACTGTAACTACGCTTAAATACGAATGCACATTTTATGTCATTGTATCTTCCTTGCCTATCATTTCTTTAGACTGCGATATTGAAAAATTGGAAGAAGGCACAAAAGGCACGCTCACATTGATTGACCCCGAGTATATCAAACGGGGTTTTGCCCCTTATTGCTTTAAAAGCGACATTGAGGTAGGCTATCGTGGGAACACAGCAAGGCGCTATAAAGACAAGAGAAATTTTTCTGTTGACTTGATTGACAAAGAAGGAAAAGACAGGGATTATTCTCTGCTGGGTATGCGCTGTGACAATCGCTGGATATTAGATGGCATGTACAACGATGTACTGCGTATGCGCAACCGTGTTTCTTATGACTTATGGGGAGACCTTTTTACTGCCCCCTACAACGACAAAGTAGACGGCGTTATCCAAGGCACTTTTGTAGAAGTATTCCTAAATGGCGAATACAAAGGAGTGTACTGCTTTAACGAGCGTCTGGATAGAAAGCAGCTCAAAGTAGACAAAGAAAATGGCATTGTTTATCGTTCTACACTCCTCAGGGTGAATAATGGCAATGTCGCAGGCTTTGAAGACAAAAAAATAGACCCTCCTACGGATAGTTTTGAATGGTACAACATGGAAATCAGGTATCCCAATGAAAACATTACAACGGACACATGGGCTTTGTATTACGACTTGTACGACCTTGTTGTAAACGGCTCAAACAGTGACTTTAGAAAAAAAATTGGAGACATGGTGGATTTTAAAAATTTAGCGCAGTATTATGTGTTCGTCAACACAATGGGACTAACAGACAATATGGCTAAAAACATGTTTTGGGCATGTGAAAACGTAGAAGAAAGCAAAAAGCTCATCCTTTTCCCTTGGGACATGGATGCCGTGTTGGGCAGAAGATATAATGGCGCACGCACCGTTGTTGTGGAAAGATATTCCAGCCCCTTATTTAAACGCTTGATGGATCTCAATGTAGAGGGTTTTGCAGATTTGGTCAAAAAAGAATATGCCTCGCTTCGGCGCACTGTGCTCAATATACCCCATGTGATGGAAATCATCCAAGAACACTATGATTATGTCAATCGGAGTGGCGCATGGGAAAGAGAGAGCGACAGGCACCCCACATTTACAGATATACAAGATAAGTATACTTTGAATGTTGACCCTTTAAGCGAAATGCATGTGGTCGAAAAATATTTATCCACACACTTAGAGTGGTTGGATGAAAAATACGGATTTGTAAAATAATCTTTATACTTTTTAAATGCATTTCATCATACAGCAATTTAAAACGCAGAAGACAGTCCTTTTGTCTTCTGCGTTCTTTTATTCCTCACACTTTTGTTTACCGTATGTATAACTTTCCTCTACCAGTGCTTTAAAGCTCTCTATTTTACAATCCTCTGTAATGCCATTGCCTGCCGTAATCATAAAGCGACCGTCTTTTCTATAATACGTATCCATCAAATGGCGCACCTCATTTCTCACATCTTGAGGAGAACCATAGGGAATGACTTGCTGTACGTCAAAGCCTGCCAATATGCAGATTTTATCACCATATTTTTGTGCAACCTCTTTTTCTTCCATTGTATACTTTTGGATAGGGTGCAATACATCCAAGCCTATTTCAATCAAATCATCCATAAAAGGCAATATGTTGCCACAAGAATGTAAAATAGCGTGCATGTGTAAGCTGTGCGCTTTATCAATCAATTTTTTATAGTATGGTTTGAAAAAGGTAACGAATATTTCTCTTGAAAAGAAAGGTGCTTTTTGCGTACCAATATCGTCCGACACAAAGAAAGCATCTGCATTTGTTTCCTTCTTTGCTCTTTCTATCACGCCCATATAAAAGTCTGTCAACGCCCCATATAATTGATGCACTTCATCTGGATAAAGGTAAAAATCCATCAGTGCATTTTCCATGCCACGGATGCTCCAATGCCTTTCAAACAGCCAATACCACCAATTCACCACACGGTACTGACCATTTTCTTCGGGTACATTTGTAAACAGATTTTTGTAATTGAAAGAAGGAAAGTCTGCAATCATTTTATCCACATCTTCAAAATCTTCCAAACACACTCTTTTGTCGAGTGCTTCCTGTTCGTTTTGCTTGCCGTCAAAATACATGTACCGATAAGACCTATCCTCTTTGGGCGCATTAAACAAATCAGGCATGTTTGGAGAATAAAAGCACATATCTTCTGGGTATGTGTTGAGTATTTCTTGTGCCTCTGTTTGATGTGCTTTAAATACCTTAGGGTTTGTCCAAAATCCATAAATCATAGGCACATGGTATGCATGCCCTTTGCCTTCAATCACACGAATGATATCTTGCCTCAACAATCTCTGCATCTTTTACCTCTTTAAAAAAGTGCTTTTAAAGCACGTGGAGAATGTAAAAAACACTCTGTGCACGCCTCTAAAAGCACTTTAAACTTTATTCAATAACACCCTTTAATTTGGACTTTACCATGGGGATATTGCGTTGATATTCCGTTTGCATTTTGACCCACTGACCAGACTGCGCACTTCTATCAAACCCTGTCATGGCATCCAACACATGGAAAGTTTGAGATACGTCTGCACGTGGTTTTCTACCCATTCTCAAAGCCACTGCCATATCATCTAAGCCCAGCGCACGAGAGTTTTCGCTGTAATCAAAGAGCAAGGGCATTTCCTTTTTCTCTTTTTCTTCAGGGCGCAAAAGGTAAATAGGCCCACCAAAACAGTTGGGGTCAGGCACAAACAAAGTGCCCTCACTGCCATAAATTTCAAAGCGAGCTTGATTTTCATAGTACACATCAAAAGTAGTGAACAATGTGCCAATCGCCCCCGATTGATACTTGATGGTGCCTGCCACATAGGTATTGACGTTGACATCAATTTTTGTGCCTGCAAGTGGTTGGCTTGTAATCAAACGCTCTTTAAAGGTGGCTTTAGAAGCGCTCATTACGCTGTCAATGCCCCCCATTAAGTTGACCAAAGCCGTCAAATAGTAAGGACCCATATCCATCATAGGTCCGCCCCCTCTTTGGTAGTAGAAATCAGGGTCTGGATGCCACGTTTCATGCCCTCTACACACCATGAATGCAGCGCTGCCAATAGGCGTACCTATAAAACCATCGTCAATAAGTTTTCTGCAAGTTTGAATGCCTGCGCCCATAAACGTGTCAGGTGCGCCACCCAAGAGTAAGCCCTTTTCTTCTGCCAACTTTTTAAGCTCCAAGCCTTCTTCCAATGTTACGCCCAAAGGCTTTTCGCTGTACACGTGCTTGCCATGTTCCAAAGCAGGCTTGGTGACGTCATAATGTTCATAGGGACGAGTAAGGTTTAAAATGATATCCACTTCTTCATCTTTAAACGCATCCCACATGGTGTCATAAATTTTAGGTACGTTATACTCTTTTTGTGCTTTTTCTGCACGTTCTCTAATTAAATCACATACACCAATGAGTTCAATGTCTTTAAACACTTTGGTGATATTTTCAAGATAGATACCACTAATACACCCTACGCCAATCATGGCAACTTTTACAGTTTTCATATATTTCCCCTGCCTTAATACATTTTTGCTGTGTTTTCAAAGCGTTCTGTGGTCAAATTATGTTCCTGTGCATACGCCTTGCCTTCGCCTGCCCAAAGCATGCCACGTTCCATCATAATTTCTGCGTTGGGTGCACTGTCGAACACATCGTCATGGTGCCCAAGAGAGGTGTAAAACACTCTGCCATTGCCCCAAAACTTTGTCCACACAACGGGCATATCCACCACCTTATTGCTCACGTGATAGTAAGGCACAAGGGGAAAACGTGTGCTTGCGAGCACTTCAATGGCAGGGTCAATGTGCAAATAATAATGTTCACTCTTGACGATAAAATCTTCCAAACCTTCAGTAATAGGAGAGGAATTATGTGCAATGTTGACGGTATATTCTACCCCATCTCCACCTGGATGGCTCACCCATTGACCACCTGTGATAAACTGCCACTCTGTGTCTTGCCTAAAAGAGTCACACATACCACCGTGACAGCCTGCAAGGCCTACGCCATTGCCCACTGCTTTAGATACATTCTTTGTATATTCACGATCGATTTCGCCCATTGTCCAGCAAGCCACGAGCAAATCAATCTGCATCAGTTTATCCAAGTCTGCAAGGCAATCCAATGTATCAAAAATCTCTGTTTGATAACCATTTTTCTCCAACAAACGAGCAAAACGCTTGCTTGTCAATTGAGGTTCATGGCCATCCCAGCCCCCTTGCACAATCCATGCTTTTTTCATATCTTTATCCTCTTTTTTTATTTTAGATGTGGCACTTTTGGCCCACGCCTTCTTCTTGTGCTTTAAAGAGCAAGTCAATCACTTTCATGACACGCAAACCTTGTTCGGGGCGCACAATAAGCTCTGCTTTATTTTCAATAACAGCTACAATGTTCTTGTAGTAATCAGACCAATCTGTCTGCACTTCGGGGAGAGCGATTTCATTCATTGTGAAAGAAGGACGGGGCGCCATCGTTCTTGTAGGGCCTGCTTCTGTGTACACAATATCGTCATCCCATGTCATTTCAGCATTTTCTTTTAATTGCACAATTTTGCCCTTGCAGCTCCAATCGTCAATCTGCAAAGTACCCTTTGTGCCCTGCACATGCCAGCGTGGTGCATTGATTAAACAGTTTGTGCTCATTTCAAGCACACAAGAGGCGCCACATTCAAAGGAAATAAAAAGCTTGATGTTATCATCCACTTCAGGGGTAAACACGGACAAAAGGTGTGCATCTACTTTGACAACTGGGCTGTCAAAAAGTTGCATAATTTGGTCTAACAAGTGAATGCCCCAGTCGAGCAACATGCCACCACCATTTTCCTTGTGCCCTCTCCAGCCGTACATGGATTGTCTAGACCCCTGCACTTTGCTTTCAAGCAAGTTGATATCGCCCAGCAAGCCCTTTTCTTTTGCTTCTTTTACAATGCGATAATCCTTATCCCATCTTCTATTTTGGTGGATGGAAAAAAGCTTGCCTGTTTCATCACGCACTTTGATGATTTCTTCTAATTCCTGTGCATTGAGCGTGACAGGCTTTTCGCAAACCACATTTTTGCCTGCTCTTAAAGCCTTGATCGCAAGGTCTTTATGAAAGTTGTTGGGCGTTGCAATGGTTACAATATCAATATCTTCATCTTGAAGCAAAGCTTCTAAAGAAGGATACACGTACAAACCTTTTTTCTCAGCATTTTCTTCTGCCTCTTTACGGACATCAAAAATGCCCTTTACATGAATATCCTGCACTTTTTCTCTAATGTTATTTTCGTGCCAGCCACCCATACCGCCAAAACCGATGATTGCCAATTGATGCTTTGCCATAAAAATTCACCTCGTTTGTTTATTTACTTGCATTGTATCACATTTTGGTGTATTATAAAAGATGAAATGAAATATTTTTTAAGACAAAACTTTGGAAAAGAGGGAATTTTATGCAACCGTACATTGAAAATAGAAATCAAGAAATTGGGTTTTTCTCTTTTTCTACCACAAATATCCCTGACCACCTACACACGCAATTTGAATTGCTTTTGCCTTTAGAAGGGAATTATCCAGTGAGTGTAGACGGCAAAGAGTATACGCTAAATGCAAACCAAACGTTGCTCGTATTCCCCAACCACATTCACAGCTATGTAAAAAAAGGCAAGTCAAAAGGCGTGCTTTTCATCTTCCCAAGCAGTATTTTACCTGACATGAATGTGAATTTTCAAAAAAATTGCCCCATTTGCCCCATCATTGATGATAAGGACAATGAGCACATTGCATATATAAAAAATTATTTTGTTCAAAAAAACGGGGATTTTTCAGAGGTACATCCCCTCACTTTGCAAGCGCTGATTACGCTTTTACTATCTTCTTTGCTTCAAAATACCACTCTTGTTACACCTTCTGTTTCCTTTTCAAACGACATTATATATCAAGCCATTTCATACATTTCTGCAAACATGGACACGGACATTTCTTTGAAAAAAGTTGCGTCTAAAATCGGCACGAACGCATGCTATTTATCCTCTTTAATCAACAGCTATTTGCACATGTCTTTTCGTCAATATGTCAACACTTTGCGTATTGACAAGGCAAAAAAAATGCTCCTATCTTCCTCTGACACGATAGAAGAAGTAGGAGAAAAGTGTGGTTTTAACACACTTCGTACCTTTGATAGAGCCTTTGTAGCTGAAACGAAAAAGACGCCACGCCAGTTTAGAAAAGACTATAAAATAGAAGGTGCTTGATGCTCCATTTCTTCTAAAATCTTTAAAATCCCTTGCGCCATTTGATCTATTTCCATTTCATTTTCACTGGGCACATGCACAAAAAGCCCTTTATAGTGCCCTACTTTTTGATTTTTCAATAAACCATAATATACATCATTGCACACATATGCTCCTGCTGATAAGGAAAGCGCAGAAGGGATGTGCGCACTTTCTAAAGCTTGCAATATGAGGGGCAAATCAAAGGAAGTCATATATGCCTCTTGCGCTGTTTTGCATATCTTTTCGCCCAAATACAAATTGCCTTCATTGTCCTTTGTGTTTGCATACTTAAAGTTTACAGCCAATAGTTCAGGCGTGATTTTATTTCTCATTCCTGATACACCCACTGAAAGCACGAGGTCCGGCTTATATATCTTTATTTTTTGTTGCAATATATCGCTTGCCTTTTGATACACAACAGGCAAACAAATTATTTCCACCTCTTTTTGTTGTTGCACACGTTTTATGCACTCAAACGAGGGGTTTTTTGTTATATTCCCAAAAGGTTCAAAGCCCGAAAGGAGTATTTTCATGTTCTTCTACCATCAATTCGATAATTTTTTGGTCTGTTTCCTTCATGCCAATGCGTGCTATTTCGCCCACATTCCTAATCGTGTTTTCCACACCCTTTTTTACAATGCCATCCCCATCTACAAACTGACTGTTTTCTTTATACATATACATACCCATCAGCCCTGCTTCCACACTGGACGCAATTTTCGCCGCACAGCTTGCCTTTGCGCCATCGCAAATACTCCCTGAATTGATGGCAATAGCATTGACCACCGTGTGCGCCACTTCTTTAAACTTTCCACCATAAAGGTATGTAACCCCTGCGCCTGCGCCACACCCTGCACTCGTTGCACCACAGTAAGCAGACAGACAGCCAATCCCTGTTTTTAAGTGAATGGTAACAAGGTTGGACACGACAAGCGCACGATACAGCATTTCAACAGGCAATTGCATTTCTTTATGAAACACGATAACGGGCACAGAGCACGTGATGCCCTGATTGCCACTGCCTGAGTTGATCACCACGGGCAATTCACAGCCGTTCATGCGTGCATCAGATGCCGCTGCTGCATACGCTTTCGCTTTGTTTTGTACACTTTCCCCACAGTCCAAGAGCAATATTTTACCAATTCTTGCACCATAGTCGTTTTTTAAACCTTCTTCTGCAATCGCCATATTATACGCAATTTGTCGATTTAATACTTCTTGTACATCTTGAATGTGCACACAATCTGAAAACTCAAGTATTTTTTCCACGCTCATCCACGTTCTATCCTGCGCACACGCTTTCTTTTCTTCCTTATATGCCTTTGAAATAAACGTTTCATTCTCATTTTTTAAGCAAATGACATTGGTGTGATTGCCTGCAATTTCACATTCTGCATGTTTGTTGCCCTTGTGCATAAGAATATGAATGTGAAACAAATATGGTGCAGTGGATTTTTGGATGCTCAAAGAAAGCGTGTCTAAATGCGCTTTGATATTTGCTCTATCTTGATCATTTAATTTTGCAATCACTTCAAGCTCTTTTTCTGCATCTCCAAAAAGCCCTGCAACGGCTGCAGCCTTAATGCCCTTTAATTTCCCTGTGTTGGGTACAATTACGCTCTTTACATTTTTAATAATGTTGCCACTCACAATAATTTGAATGCTTTCAGGCGTATCCTCAAGTGCTTTTTTTGCAAGCGCAGTAGCGTACGCAATGGCAATCGGTTCCGTGCACCCCATGGCGGGCCTTAGCTCTTCATGCAAAATGTTTATAAACGCATCATAATACTTTTTATCCATTTTATTTCTCCCCATGTTCAAAGCCATTTTGAAGGTTTTTTTCTCGAATATCTTCTGGTCGTATGGGTGGATTGCAATAAGGACAAGGGGTTAATTTTTCAAATTTTTTCTCCAAATCCTCATACATAATATCTGACAGAGGCAAATATTTATCGCTCACACTATAACAATTTTGATCATTATGATAATATTTCCCACCATCTTTATTGTAATACAAAGGGTAATAAGCAGAAGGATAATCGTAATATTGCACAGAATCTTCCCAAATAATCACTTTTGTATACAATTTGATATTGTTCCATAGCCACTGCATGTTTTGCCCTTCTTCGTTGGGTTTTCGTTGCACACGCACGCAACCGTGGCTCGCTTTTTGCCCCAATGCAGGCTCAGTATATCCAAAATATTCTTCTTCTGTTTCTTCATTTATAACAGAAGGTACTTCATGCACCAAACATCCACCATTGATGCGCATGCCCATATCACACCACAAGTTACCAGCGTAAAATCCACCTGTTTTGCTAATCATGAAAAATTCACCGGCAGGTGTTTCGTTCCACGACTGTGTTTTCGTGTTCTTCCCTGTGGACACAAGCAATGTGCCAATGATTTTGCCATCCTCAAAAATATACATCTTTTGCTTGAATTTGTCAATCAAAAGGGCATATTTTTCATTGGGTTTGACTGTTTTTAAAGCAGACGTTTCCACATACCCTGTAATAAGCTCTGCCGTTGTTCCATACCCTCGCCCTCTGCTGTTGGATACATTGTCATCCCCATAAGACGTGTTATACACTTCTACTTTGGTGAACCCATTGTCCAGCGTTTCTATCACATGCACACCTTGAGATAGGTAACTGATTTCTCCTACGACATTTTCTCTTGCTGTGCTTTTATCTGGTGTTAAACGCAATTTATATGTCTGATTGGACTTTTTGCCCTGTTCATCCAACACCACCATGTCTTGCATCATGATGTCCCAAATCGCTTGTTCATCTGTCAAATCACCCAACGTCATCGTCCAATAATTTGTTTCTTGTTCCTTGGTTGTTTCCTTGCTTGGAATAATGACATGAGAGGGCTTTGAATACGTTTCTTGTTTGTGCTCATAATTTTTTCGTGCTTCTTCTTTTAATTTTTCTTCTTGCTCTTTTTTTAGCTTTTCTGCTTGTTCATTTTTGAATTGTTCAAGCTCTTTTTCATCCTTGTACACAAATATTTCTCTATAAACAGGCGCACCTTTTCCCTTTTCATCCTCCAACACAAAACGCAAAGAATACATATTTGTTTCCAATGCGTGTCCATACATCAAAAGAGGTAAAACAAGGTGTATTTCCTTTTCATCTATCTCTTGCTCATACAGTTTTTCCCAAATATTTTTCACTTCAATCTGAATGAGTAGCTTGCCCTTTCTGTTAGGGGTTAAAGATAATTGGAGGTCCTTGCCTTGCCTCACTTCATGATCAAAAGAAAGGTTCACCAAGGTTGGGCTGTGCGCCCCAACTTGTATGGGAAATGAAAACGTTCCATTAGAAATCGTCTTTACAACTAAGTCATACGCACCTTGAGGCAAGGGGTTTTGTTCTTCATCTAAACCATCAAAAACCACTTTAAAAGCACTGTTTTTAATGCTCTTATTTTGTTCAATTGTGCGCACAACTTGACCCTTTTGCATGATCAAAATATCTGCTTGATCTTGAATTGTGCTTTTTACCATAAAGCGCTCTGCCTTCATGGGGCGCACTTCTTCTGCGCCTGTCACCAAAGATATTGGCTCCTCCATGTGTGCACATGAAAGCGTTAAAACAAAAAAACACATGAAAAACACACAATACACCACACTGCTTTTTTTCATCCTAAGCGCCCTCCTTTCCTTTGTGCCTTTCCCCTCTTTTGCTATTCACAAAAGTTCATTGTCTGGACTTTCTTTTTTGTGTTTTGCGTGGTCGCTCCTGAAACTTTTGATTGCCTGCATCCTTGTTTTTAAAAGCATAGCCTTGAATAGGCTCTCTGCGTGCATACGCAACCAAGCAATTTCTGCCATGCCCGATCAAATCTTCTCGCCCTGCCATTTTGAGCGCTTTGCGCACCAAATCAGCATTTTGAGGGTTTTTGTATTGCAAAAGTGCCCTTTGCATGGCTTTTTCTTCATAACTTTTGGGCACATACACAGGTTTCATATCCCGAGGGTCAATGCCTGTATAATACATTGCCGTGCTCAAAGTACCTGGTGTGGGGTAAAAATCCTGCACTTGGTCAATGTACAAGTGATGATCTCTCAAATATTCAGAAAGCATAATCGCATCTTTTAATGTACTCCCTGGATGACTGCTCATTAAGTACGGAATTAAGTATTGATTTAAAGAAAGCCTTCTGTTTGTTTCCTCAAATCTATTGACAAACTGCTCATACACTTCATACTTTGGCTTGCCCATTTTACTCAATACATTGGGCGATACGTGTTCAGGCGCCACTTTCAATTGCCCACTGATATGGTGTGCACAAAGCTCATTCATAAAAGCAGGGCTTTTGTCTTGCATGATATAATCAAAACGCAAACCCGAACGGATAAACACTTTTTTAATTTTTGGAATGGCACGCATTTTTTTAAGCAAGTTCGTGTATTCTTCGTGCGAAGCTTGCAAATTTTTGCAAGGTGTAGGATATAGACATTGCCTGTCTTTACACGTGCCCACCTGCATTTGTTTTTTGCACGCAGGCTGTCTAAAGTTCGCCGTAGGCCCACCCACATCGTGTATATACCCTTTAAAATCAGGAAATGTGGTCATCAATTTCGCTTCGTTTAATATCGATTGCTCGCTTCTTGCCTGCACAATGCGCCCTTGGTGAAAGGTAATGGCGCAAAAATTACACGCCCCATAACACCCTCTAACAGACTGTATGGAAAAGCGCACTTCTTGGAGGGCAGGCACACCATTTTGCCTTTGATACATCGGGTGATAGGTACGCAAAAAAGGCAAATCATACACAGCGTCTAATTCCTTTTGAGATAAGGGAAAAGCAGGAGGATTTTGAATTAAGTATCTGTCCTTGTCCTGCTGTTGACACAGTTTTTTGCCTCTAAAAGCATCCTGTTCCATCTGTTCCATCATGGACGCTTTGGCGTACATTTTTTTATCTTTTACAATATCACTATGAGAGGGCAACATGAGGCAATCTTGAGGTGCCTCTTTTTGCATGTAGCAAATGCCCCTGATGTTTTGTAAATCTTCTTTTTTCATGCCATTTTTAATATATTGGGCGCACTCTAAAATGCTTTTTTCACCCATACCATACATGAGCAACGTGGCGGCACTATCCACAAGCACAGAACGGCGCACCCCATCATCCCAATAATCATAATGCGAAAATCTACGCAAAGAAGCTTCCACACCCCCAATTAAAACGGGCACACCCTTGTATGCTTGGTGAATTCTATTCGCATACACCGTCACAGCACGGTCAGGGCGCATGCCTGCCTGCCCACCTGGTGCATACGCATCTTCATTGCGCCTTTTTTTAGAAGCAGTGTAGTGATTGACCATGCTGTCAATGACACCAGAGCTTACCAAAAAACCTAATTTTGGTTTTCCAAAGCGTTTAAAATCTTCTGCATCTTGAAAGGAAGGCAAACAGAGCATTGCCACCTTGTAGCCTGCTTTTTCAAGCACTCGGCTAATAATGGCATGCCCAAAAGAAGGATGGTCCACATACGCTTCTCCCACCACATACACAAAATCGGGCGCATCCCATCCTCTTTTTTTTACTTCTTCCATTGTCACAGGTAAAAAATCAAATGTTTTCTTCATTTTGCAACCATTCATCTAATAATTGTGCCGCCAATACGACAAGTCCTAAACAAGGGCGCTCTTTATAATACTTTTCATCCCTCAAAGGCACAATAGGGGTCGACCTATTTTCCAATAATTTGAGCAAATCTCTACACACAAAAGAGCCTGCTTTTTGTTCAAAAGGCGCTATTACACGCTGAATAAGCGCATAAAAATCGCTTTTTTCTTGCTGATTTTGGGCTGTTGTGTACCCTTTTAAATGAGAAATCACGAGCGCCATGCCACTCACTGCCCCACACGTTTCACGCAATCGCCCAATTCCACCACCAAATGCGGCAGATATTTTGAGCGCCTCCTTTTCCTCCACATGCGTTACATCTATAAAAGCTGTAAACACGGACTGTGCGCAGTTGTACCCTTGTAAAAAATAATCTTGTGCTTTTTGAGAATGTGTCATACTTTTCACTCTTTTTCTTAATTTTCACCCAATTGAACAGGCAAATCCGTGTCCGAAAATGGGTCGTTTTTATCAAATTTTTGAAGTGTATCTTCTTCTTTTTCTGTTACATCGTCATACAGCCCTTGAACAGGTGTGTGCAGGTGAATTTTGAGTTCGTTTTCCAAAAATTGTAAGTCTGCACGCTCTCTGGGTTTGGTCATAGACAGTATTTCCGTGTACTTTGTTCTTCCCTTTCTTGCATACTCAAACACCACTTCAGGGCGATTTTGAAAGTGCATGGGGATCACAAGGCGTGGCTTTACGGACATGATAAAGTGGTTCATGCCCGAGTCAAACATGCCACCAAGGCGAGGATCTAAAGGAAAAAAAGCCAAATCAATGGGCAGAGAAACAAGGGGATCACATGCTTTATAAAAGGCTTTTTCTGCCTCCAACACTTGGCGCAGAGTGCTTTCATCCCGCCAGTGCCACAAGTTCAAATCCCCTGCGAAAAACACATTGACGCTTTCAAAATGCAGATAAAAAGACACACCCAAATCCGTTGAATCATACGCTGTCACATCAAACGTATCAAAAGACAGCGTTTCACCCACGTGCATGCGCTTGCCTTTTTTCCCCACTGGGATGTCGTCTGACACAATGTACTGAATGTTGTATTTCTTTTGATCCCACGTGTAAATCACTTCATCAAAATGGTCAGGATGGCTGTGCGACACGAACACGTACACAGCATCATAATGCTCAAAATCTTTTTCTGAAATGCGTGCTTTTACAGGCAAAGCAGTGCTTTCCCCCTGCCAATAATCAAAAACAAAAAGTGTTTTTGACATGGACATCATAAAGCCAGAATGATATAAATACGTAACCGTCAATTGATTTTGAGACATACCTTAACTCCTTTTTACGCTTCATACATGTATCATACAAACACTTACTGTGCTTGCCATGGGCTAACATTCGATTTTTATATGCTCTTTTCCTTTTTTTGATACAGCATTTTCTTCTTTTAGACAATTTTGGAGCACATGCCCATCTGTGTGTTCCAGCTTTAAATCAAACACTTTTGCCAGTGTAGGTGCAACATCCACAACGTTTGCATGCTCTATTTCACACCCTTTTTTAAAAGGTGCACCACACAAAAACAACAAACATTTTGCATTTTCATCAGACAGCGAAAATCCGTGATCTGCTTGATGCGTTTTTTCATCCTGTTCCATGTAATAATAACCATCTTCTGATTGCACAGCCAGCTGAATTTGATCCACTGCATGCAATTTTTTGAGTGCATTTTGATCTAATATTTCTTTTATATGTAGTTTCTCTTTATTTTGCTTTAAATATGCCACTGTTTTGCTTAAATCCTTGGGAAAAATGTATGCACCCATGCCAAAAGACTGTGCTCTATCGCCCAAATCTCTTTTTAAAATATCATCGAGCAAAATCCCTGTATGCACATCTTTTTGCCCATGGTCGCTCACAACAGCAAACACTGTGTCTTTTAGTAAATTATGCTTTTCAAGCGTATCTTTTATGCATCCAAAACGCTTATCCAAGCGCTGAAGGGCATCGTGCAACTGTGCACTGTCCACACCGTATTGATGTTGCATACTATCCCCATCCACCAAATGCAAAAAGAGCGCATCAGGTGGGTGTTTTTTACGCAATAACTTTGTTGTAAGCAGCGTTGCATAGTCGTCTAAATCAGGTTGCTGAATGGAAGGCCGTGTTTTTCCATACAGCATTTCCATCCACAAAATCCAAACTTTGGAGGCATATTGCACCATCTTTATCACAGGGTTTTCGCCCTCTAATGGAATGACTTCGGGGAAATTGTATCGGATGCATTTCGCCTTGCCTGACACGGGATAAAGCAAGGATGCCACACACTTTCTCTTTTCCTGAAACGCTTCAAAGAGCGTTTTCACCTTAATATTTTTAATATCCCAATACCACGCACGCAAATGCTTTTTCTTGTTCTCATCAAAAGGCATGTTGTGCTCAATGCCATGGTGCACAGGGTAACAGCCTGTGATCAAAGAGGTATGAATGGGATACGTAATAGAAGGAAAAGAAGTCTGCATGTTTTTGCAAAACGCACTGTTTTCCTTGAGCCACTTAAAATTTTTAAAAGACGTCAATTCATCAAAATAAGGTCGTGCCAACGCATCCAATGATATAAAAATCAAGCGCACCAAACATGCCTCCTTTTCTAAAGAAATATCTTATCTGCGTGGAGGATGTCTAAAATTAAATTTGTTTCTTGCTCTTTTTTTACCAAACAAGAAGTTTAAAATAATCACTAATAAAATAAACTTTGTAAAGCTAATCCCTGTCTTTTTTTCCACTGGGTTTTGCTTTTGTTCATGTTTTTCTTCGTCATAATCCTCATTGACTGTGATAAAATCACCAAACAGGCTGTAACTATTCTTTGTTTCTTGAGGCACAGCGTTTTCCACTGTGTGCCCAAACAAACCCTTTGTAGAAAAATACACCCCTTGATGTTGCGCAAATTCAAGCGCAATTTGAGGGAGCAATTTGCCCACTGCCTCGTCATACTGCCTATTTTGATATTCTTTTCTAAAATACGTGCCCATGAGCATTGCTCTAATTTCACTGGGGAGCGCATTTTTGGCTTGTGTACCCAGTGACAAAGCAGAGTTTTCTTCCCCAATTACAAGCAACAAAAGCGCATCGTTTTCGCCCAAATTCCATGACGAAAAGAGGGCATCAGCGTATTGTGCGCTGTCCATACCCCCTAAAAAATGCCGTGTCACCACGTAAATATTGCTGTAACATGCGTCAAACAAATTGTCATTGAGCGTTTTCACATCTTGTACAGTGGCATTGCTTAGCACGCCTGCTGTGTCCAACACCACGCCTGTTTTTTGAGGAAAGCTCAGCGCACTTGCATTCAGGGCAAACAGCACCATGACCATGATTAAAATGCATATTTTTTTCATTCGTCTTTTCTCCATCATTTTTCCATGAACACAGGTGCTGTTTGAACCCCTGTGATTTTAGCAAGCGTGCCACTCAATAGACTGCTGTTGAAGCGATCATTGTATTCTTTGGCAAGCTGATTATACTGATTTTGAACGACATACTTTAAGCTGTCATCCAGCATTTGAGGGAGCATTTGAGATACATACATCAAATCCCTGCTGTCTTCTTTTACGCTGTCTAAAAGGGATAAATTTTGAAGCAAAGTGTGCGCATTTTGTGTTAAACACTTGTTTGCATTTGCCTTTAAAGAGAGGTCTGCTTTTTTATCTGAAAGCACCTCTTTATTTTTGCGCACTGCTTGAACAAAATCATCCTTTTCATCTACGTGCCGAAGCGCCACGGTCAAAATATTGTTCGCTGTTTCTATCCTTGTGGTGAGCATTTCTTCTAAAGTTTGATATGCCTCATCCACTTCCTGGCGCTCGCTTTTCCAGCCTTTGTGCGCACCAATAAACAGCCCTGAAACAATCATCACAATCATCAGGATAAATGCGATACCATTCCATTTTTTCATGTATCTAATGCTCCAACTTTTTTAAAAATTACATGCTCAAAAGCTTTTGCTTTAAAGTACCTTCCATTTGAGACAATGTTTTTTCTGCCTCTATGCGCTTTTGTTTGCCTTCTTGCTGAATGCGCACCACTTCGTCAATCGTGTCTATCAAGGACTTATTCGTTTGCGTGAGTGTTTCAATGTCCACAATGCCACGTTCTGCCTCTTGAGCCGTTTCCAAAGTACCTTGTTTTAATGTTTCTGCATTCTTTTTGAGCAATTCATTCGTCATATCTGTAACCGCCCTTTGTGCACGCATTGCTTCTTGAGAGTGTGCAAGCCCTAATGAAAGCACCATTTGATTTTTCCAAAGAGGTAAGGTGTTTACAAGGGTAGACTGAATTTTTTCAACAAGCAAAGCATTGTTATTTTGTAAAAGCCTGATTTGAGGCGCCATCTGCATGGAAATTTGGCGTGTGAGCTTTAAATCATGCAATTTCTTTTCAAAGCGTTCACACTGCGCAGACAAGTCATTGGCTTTTTGCGCATCCATGGGGTCAGCGCTCTGTGTTGCCTTTTCTTTTAAGTCTTTAAGCTCTGTGTTGCGTATTTCTTCCAAACGCTTGTCCCCTGCAACAATGTACATGGAGAGTTCGTGGAAATATGTCACGTTCATATCATACAATTGATTGAACATAGATACGTCTTTGAGCAACTGAATTTGGTGCTTTTCAAGCCCTTCTGTAATCTGTGTCACATTGACGGACACATCTTCATAGCGTGCCTTGATGGTGGCAACATGCCTTTTTGCAGAAGTAAAGAGCGCCTTAATGCCTGTGGGTTTTTCTGTGGAAGATTCAAAACCTTTGATTTCGCCAATCAAATTGGTGAGCATTTCCCCAACTTCACCTGTGTCGTTGGATTTTACACCATTTAAAATAGTGTCAGAAAATTCAGAAATCTTTTTCTGTGCATCTGCACCATAGAGCATCACATGGTTGGGGTCGTGCAAGTCAATCTTTTTAGAAAATTCATGGACAGCTTGCAGTTCTTGCTCTGTCAAATCATCTTCCATGTTGGCAACAATCTTGTCAGCCTGTTCAGGAACGGGCGTAACCTCTGCTTTATCGAGCAAATCCTGCGTTTTTTCAAGCTTTTCCTTGTCGGCTACTTCTGTACCTAAGGTCAATACAGGGACGGAAGGTGCACTTGCTGGAACAACTTCCTGTACATCGACCTCATTTGTGTTTGTGTTTTCGGACATTTTTGGTGTTCCCCTTTCATGTTTCAAATATGAATGCTCCTAAACTATGTCGTTTTTGGAGTAAACTTTGTTTTTTCAAAAAAACAGCATTTGTAACTTTCTCATGTGACTATTATAGGAAGAAAAGTTATTTTTTAGACTGTGTGAACACGCTATCGCTCAAGCCGTCTTGCTTCATCATCGTTTCAAGTACATCAATATCGCTTGAAATATCCAGCATATCATCTGAATACAGTTTATCCAATTGCTTGTCAAACGCTTTCACAATCACGTCCATTGCATCTTCAATGCGCCCTTTTGTCTTGTCTGCATTTTCGCCTGTAATTTTGCGTTGATCCAGTTTAGAATAGCTTGTGAGCATTTTGAGCGTAGTAGGCAAATAATATTCCATAAAGCGCCTGATTTCAGGGGCTTTTTGAGGTTTATCCACCACAGTTAAAAAGATTTTATGTGTCGTGCTTTCCATATGGTTTATTTTTTGAGAGAGCACTTCATCTTTTATCAAGCTGTTTTGCTCCTTGATTTGCGCAATCATGTTCTGACCACGTTTCACCAACTCATCCACCTCTTGGTTACCCGATGTAGGGATAGGCTTTTGTGTCGGTGCTTTCTTGGAAGTATCCACACCCCCTACCATCACGTACAAAAGCCTTGCCACCAAAATGGCAACAGCTGCGCAAATGATGTAGTCCATCAAACGGTAGAAAGGAAGCAATGTTGCGTAAATCACCACCACAACACCTGCCGCAATCAATGCAATCAACAAAGATTTTTTCTTATCCTTTTTCATGCTCCATCCTCATATTTTCTATAAAATAGCCTTTTAAGCGCTTACACGCATAAAACACACTGCAAGACATACGAGAAGGGGTGTTTTCCTCTGCCCACTCTTTTCTGTCTTCTATCAAATTATACCACATATATTTTCAATTTACAAATATTTTTTGAAAATATGCGAATTATTCCACCTGAAAAAATAAAAAACATTTTTAAAAACAAGCTACTTGGAATATTTTCATACTTTTTCACGTTTTTTTGCTATTTATATCCAAAATATTCC
>CAYTPJ010000031.1:0-19075 GCA_964439755.1 uncultured Oscillospiraceae bacterium | reverse complement strand
ACATATCCTCGTCACTTTGATCCCTCATTTTGCAGATAGCCGTATCACCCAATACTTTTTCCATTTGAGAAACGCTCGTGCTGTAACTTTTGTTGAGAAAAAAAGATTGATTGAACAGCACAATAGACAGTGCAAATTGAATGACAATCATACAAGACACGATAAAGCCTCGGCTTAGTTTTTTAAGTGCATATACAATCATTTTTTCACCTCTCGAACGCTTTTAAAATCACATTTTTCGTTTGCATCACCACGGGTATAAACGCTATCAAACTGATGCACACACATAGTGCATACACAATGAGCGCATAACGGATATTCATTTGAGCGTTTGAATACCCCAACCAGTTCAAAAGATAAGCGTTTATGCTCGCATATATTGGCAATGCTGCAATGAGCGCAATCACAGAAACCACAATAAAACGCTGATACAAATACACCATCAGGTCAAATGTCGTTGCGCCAAGCAATTTCCTAATGGCGATTTCTTTCTTTCGCATTTCAATCCATTCAAACATAATGCCCATAGAGGCAAACAGCACCATCAAAGCTGAAAGGAAAATCAATTGAATCATGAAATCATCTTGCAACACATCCATCACGGTGGGTATGTATTTATTGACGGAAACCTGTGTCATTTGCGTGTTCGCACTGAGCATAGGCAGTACGTCTAAATGAAGTTTTGAATAACCGTCGTTTGACTTCGTTGTATAATCTATCAAGTATTCGCCGTCTGCTAACACCTCTTGATTGTTGCAAAGCGCACCCAAATTGATGTAAAACACATCATCATATGCGCTTGTTTTGTTTTGATCGCCCAATACGCCAATGACAGTACATTGCACTTTGTTAAAGTAAACAATCGCTCGTTCGCCCTGCATCTCTGCTTTATCATCATAAACATTTTTCCCTACCACAGCGTAATATGTTTCTGATGCAAGGTGTTCAGGTGTGAAAAATTCTCCCTTTAATAAAGGTGGACGCACCTCAATGCTTTCATTGTACCACAAAGCCTGTGCATTTGCGTAAGGATAAATCTTATAAATTGCTGAACAAGCAGTGTTGTTCACCACAGCTTTTTTGAATGCTTCCAGCGTGCTTTCACTTTCTCGCACTTCAATCGCAATTGCATTGGGGGAAACAAAACCTCGAAATGCCTGTTGCGCAAATTGAGCACTTTGTATAATACTGCTGAGCAATAAAGACAAAAGTGCAATGAAAAAATAGGTTGTTGCAATGCGCGCATATCGTTTGATAGTTCTTATCATTTGCTTTTTTCTCCCTCTCACAGCTGAGGCATCTTCTTCAAAGACGCCTCAGCCATTTTCTTAATTCTTAGTTGCTTACTCCACAATTATGTCCCCAATAGCCATTTGCATTCCCTTTGCCATATGCTGTTGCTTGTGCTTTATCCCATTTCCAGACACGTCCAGAATCATTATCAAGTAATGTATCACTTGGCAATGTTCTAAAAATGCAACGTGCATAACAATAAGCAGACTTCCAAGCGACTGTATATATCCCCTTTCGATCCGACCCATATGCACTATAGGAAAACCCTGTAGTGGGACCAGATAAATGTTCTTTGTCTGGTTTACATGTTGTAACAGCCAACCCATTTACTAAACAAAGAGAGAGTACCAAAACCACGAGCAACATAACCGAAATTATTTTTTTCATCTGATTAACCTCCATGAATTTTGTTGTATTTTTGTTTTGTTCTAGTTGTATTCCTCATCGGAATGTGTTACAATAGTGACGTCCTTGTAGAATGTGCATCGCTTATGCGATGTTTGCTGCCCAGCAAAATTTTACAAGGATTTTTGTGTGCCTTTTTATGCACACTTTTTACCTTTCCTTAGGAAATAATTTTAGTTCAAGGGAATCACCTTCTCATATTTATTCATATCAAAAACAATAATACATTGTTTTAATATGCCTTTTCACTGCTTGTACTTCTCAACGTATCTATCAAAGTACCGTTCCCATCGTATATTCTTCCCATCACACTTACACGATAGGTCGTTCCTTTTACAGCAGTCATCGAAATCATAACGCTTCTATCATCTGCTTTTGAAGCAACCCATTTCCATTTTCCATCCACCTTTTTTTGCAAGTTAATGTAAATTCTCGATGTGTAACCAGATGGAATTTTTATCAATTCCCCTATTCCCACAATTTTGGAACCCGATGCTTTAATGGAAGCAACTATGCGCCCTTCGGGGACAGCTCTTGTTTTGGGTTCTGCTTGAGCGTACAAAATGCTCATCGAGAAAACCAAAACTGTGCAAAAGAGGAAGATAGACACCCATGTTTTTTTCATTGAAAAAAACCTCCTTTATAATGTGTTCACTTATTAAGACGATCGAAAAATGATTTTGTGACATATTTTTTAAAATATTTTTAATTTATTTTTTGGATACTCTCTGCAATCCTCATTGTTTCTTCCAATGACATATACTCTGTGCACAATACAATCAATTTTTCTTCGATTTTATAAGCCAAAGTTATACACGGGCTATCCGTATTTGTAATTTTCCCCTCCACGATGTATGTTTTTTGTCCGTTCAATAATATATCACGCACGACTGCATTTTTGGTACCTGTAACGAAAGAAACATCTTCATCAAATTCTGAAAAACTGAAAGAGCGTTTATCCTTTGCCTCATACTCCACAGTATTTGTATATGTGCTTTCCCATTTCACCTGCATATCTTGTGGAATATATGAAGGGTAGTACGTGCCTTGCCAATTTTCAAACAGCTTTTGAAGTGCTTGATCTTCTCCCTGTTGAATTTCCTTTAATTCAAAGTGGATTTCTTCCTTTTGATTATCCATTTGAATAAACAGCTGCATTATTTTTTCTCTAAGAACAGGAGATGAAGCAAGCGCAATAGGTGTAGCAATAAAAAGCAAGAGCACAAAGCAAGCAGCAATATGCACCACTCTAAAATACAAACTTTTTTTATTTGTTGTTTTCTTGCTATTTTTTCTTTCTTCCTCTAACTTTTTTTGAATATTACAAGCAATATGATGTTTCATCTCTTTTTCTTCACTTGCAGAAAAGGGAGTTTTCTCTTGCATGATTTCTTGTATTTCTTGCATTTCCATCTGCTGGAATGCAAGGTAAATCATCGCATTTAGATGTTCTTCTTGTGCTTGTTCACGATTGATTATCTTTTTCACCCTTGCTTCCTCCTCAATATATCTTCACAATTATTTGTTCACGTGCACGCTGAATTTTTTTACGCACAACACCTTCTGACAAGCCTGTTGTTTGAGCAATTTCTTTAGTGCTCTTATTCTCATACACTTTCATTTGTAGAAGTATTCTTTCAGGTTCAGGAAGGTTCAAAATAGCCGACTGAATCATATGCAATTCTTCGTCTAATATTATTTTACGTTCTACACTTTCACCATCCGACATTTGTTCCAATTCCTCCTGTCCAACAAACCGCTCCCTAAATTGCTTGCGATTGTTTTTACGAATAAAATCAATGCATTTGTGGCGCACGGTAATAGCAATGTATGCGCTTATTTGCATGCTGTCCATCCTTTTTATTCTATCGATTTTTTCAATGATCTTGAGAAAACTATCTGCCACAACATCTTCAATATCTTCCTTTGAAGATATGTATCTGGATGCAATCATAATCATAAAAGAATTCTGCTTCATATACATTTCCATGATATACGCATCTTCTTCAATGTCGCCTAAAATGAGTACCTTCTTTGAGAAAAACGGCATGTGCTTTTCCCTTCCCTTCTTAGCTTCTGCGTGTCTTACCATAACGCTGTCACACTCTACCTCTCCCCTTTCAAATACACCTCATATATTAAGACGATTGAAAAACAGTTTTGTGACATGTTTTTTAATATTTTTCTTACATTTTTTAAAATTTATATTTTTTACACCTTTATCCTATCACATCAAAACACAATTGTCCATGCTTTTCAACATATTTTACAAATATAAAATGTTATTCAGTATAATTTTACAAATGCCACGCACATCAAATACGCACCCAATGAACAAACAACCCCAAAATTGTAGGGGACGGCGTCCTCGACGTCCCGACCTGACATTGTCCGTCTATAAAAATTAACGCATGAGCGAACATAACGGGTTTGTGTGGATATATAATATTTATTCAATACAACAGATGGTGTGTTTCGTGTGATGTCGTCTACAACGGGACGTCGAGGACTTTCGTCCCCTACAAAAAATTGGCATGTTCCGTATCATGAAAATAGATGATATGTTTTGCAGGGGCAATCGACCGAACATCCACCCCACCATCAACCAACCATACCCCAAACACCCAGCATTTCAAATTCCGAATTCCAATTTCCCTCCCCCACTGAAAGTAAATAGTTCTTTCCTCTCACTCTACACTGCAAACAACGCTTTTAAAAATATATCTCCATTGAACAGCTGAAACACGATATAGTTTTGGAACAATGTAAAGCCTGTGCACGACAAGAGCAAAGGGATAAAGAACACAATCAGATAAACAGACAACGCAACAATTATATTTTTTCTACACATCAGGTAAAACAGCCATGCAAACAGAGCATAGCAAAACGCTTGTGCAGAAAAAACATAAAGCATATATTCTTTCAATGACAAATTTTTGTAGACTTGTAAAAATTCGACTGCATTTGCGCTTGCATCTTGCCTTTCGAGCCCGTAAGTATGTGATATTTTTATCACTTCTATCCCCACATGCCATGCAAATATAAAGCATACAATGGCGAAAAGAAAAAGATATATATACACCTTCTTTTTTGTTTTACCGTATAAAAGGGTAGCATAAAGCGCATCACATTTTGTTTCTGTCAACTGAAATATACACAACACAATAAAAACTGTTATCATCAGCATACGCATAAATTGACTGGTTTTATCCTCCAAAAGCTTTTGATACCCTCCATCATACACCATGGGTACATGATGTGTTTGAGCGTATTCTGCCTGTTTCAATGCTTTAGAGAGTGCCAAAGCTGTTGTATTATTATTTTTCCCTGCTCTGATGAGCTTTTCTTGCTTATTTTTCAAATATTCAACGGGCGCATTTTGTTTGGAAGAAGCTTCTACAAACCCTTGCAATTGACTTTGATAATTCGACTGATAAAGGGGGGTAGAGATTGCCAATATGCTCTCAAAAACAACAAACACGAGCAACAAAAGCACAACCCTTTTCCCTATAAAAATTCGATACAGTTCGTGTTTCCATAAGCAAACATGGGGTTTTAAAAATACTCTTTTTCTCTTGCTCTTTTTGATTTTCCAACGCTGTATATGAAAGCGAGGGCTGATTTTAATAAGCGCACACATGCACACCATCTCTAAAGCAACTGCAATGGGCAAAACATACATGAGCTGAAAGGGTGTGTTGAACAGTCGAATGGTGGTATATCTGGTCAATAAAGGTGTTGCATCTAAAATTGCATAAAAGTTCACATATTTTAATATTTGAAACACTGAATGATCCCCTATAAACTGGGTCATCACAAAGCCCACCAAAATCAACAATAAAAATACACCCATGGAGCTGGATATATTGGGCAAATAGGAACAAAGTACAAAAACAAGGAAAGCATAGAGCGTTACCACAATCAAATAGTATACACACATCCAAAGCACATACGCCCCTACGCTTATTTTGAGTGGGCACATAAAAAATACAGACTGTATCGGGCGATTGAGCGCTCCCAAGCCAAACATATTTTGAGCAAACACAACATAAATACATATCATCCCCAAAGCCATTGCCCATGTGTACAGGAGAAGTGTACTCAATTTTGCATTCGTCAAGCCCTTTTTTCCGTGCACCATGGTGCCATACAATGCATGATAGCTTTTTTCAGAAGTAACGAGCACAAAGGATAGAATGAATACAAAAGCAATTGTAAGATAAAACGCTCCTGACATGTGCTTTATAAACAAAACACCTGATATTGCATCTGTTTTTGGGGTCACCAAAACAAGATTTGAATATGCGTTGTGTATGCTTTTTAAATTTTTTTCATTGTACGTGTTTTTGCCCATCCTGTTTGCCAACACGAGCATCTTTTTTTGTTGTTTTTGAATGTCGTCCATGTAGGAAGCATAGCGCTGTGTATCTTCCACATACTTTAGAATATCCTGATACATTTTGCCTTGATAATGCAACGCCAAAACGTTTTGCGCATTGTTTTGCGTATCTTGTGTCATTTGCGCATAGGCAGTGTTTAACAATGCCTTTTTTTCTTGTATGACATGGTTTAAATAAGGTATCTGTTGTGCCTCAGGATGTGAGAACACATCTTTTTCTGCCTCATGATATGCCTGCACTGTATATCCATTTTCTGTATTTTGCTTTGGGTATAAAAAGCACAGGAAAACAGCCAAAAGTAAAAAAATTGCACACAAAACGAGCACTATTTTTTGACTTTTAACACGCTCTATTTCTCTTTTTAGCAAAGTTTGATGCATCATGTTACACGTCCTTTCCAAACAGATACAAATACATATCTTCAAGACGTGGTGATACGCTTTCATCCCCCTGTTTTTGTGGCTCATTGGACAGAAAACGCACTTTTATATCCTTGCCTTCTTCTTGAATGGCGCTGACAAAAAAGCCTTCTAAATACGCATCAATTTCCTGTTTGCGCACCCTTCTTTCATACACTTTGCTCTTTAAATGATTTTCTATATCCCCCGATTCAACACGTTCAATCAACTGTCCTTTTTTAATGAACAATATTTCTTTTGCAATACATTCAATGTCTGACACGATGTGTGTGGCGATTAAAACAATACGGTGCATACTGATTTTTGCAATCAAATTTCTAATCCGTATTCTTTCTTTTGGGTCAAGCCCTGCTGTTGGCTCATCCATAATCAATATTTTAGGTGCGCCAAGCACAGCTTGTGCAATATACAATCTCTGTTTCATGCCCCCTGAAAGCGCATGAATTTTTTCACTTCTTTTTTCCTTTAAATGCACCAATTCAAGCCCTTCTTCTATCTGTTTTTGGGCTTGCTCTTTTTTTATACCTTTCAAAGCTGCAACGTAATATAAAAACCTTTCCACTGTAAAATATCCCGGCATTTCTAACTGCTGGGGAATATAGCCCAGTTGTTGTTGAAATGTACTTTTATTATGCTTCACGCTGACACCGTCTACCTTTATATCCCCCTCATATTGCGTAATATTCCCGACAAGGATATTCATCAAGGTCGATTTGCCTGCTCCGTTTGGCCCTAACAGCGCATAAACACCTTCCGTTAGAGTAACAGAAAAGCCATTGAGTGCCTGCACATGCCCATAGTTTTTACACACATTTTCTATACTTAAAATCATATTTGCACCTCTTTCATTCAAACTCTTTCGTGCTATATTCGCCTTGTTTTAACCCTTCAAGAAGCATAAAAGCCCACTTTTTTTCTTCCGTATTTTTGTAATATTCAAAGGGAATAAAATGTGTTTGATGTGAAGAAAAAGATATGCTATAATAAGGCAATTTTTCTATATTTCCAGGCAATGTCAATGGATAAAGTTTGCCTGTTTTTAAATTTTGTAGCGCATATTTCCCTTCTGAAAAGTTATACACAAAGGCATCTTCTTCCGTTAAAAAGGCATATACATAATATTCGTCTTCTAAAGAATGATTTTTAAAGGGATAATACGCAAGCACTTCCTGTGTGTCCACATCTATTTTAAGATATGCACACACAGCATCTGTACCCTTTTCATCGTCTATAATACATCTGAGCACATTGTTTTCAAGCGTAAAAACAGGCACAAAATCCACAAACTTTCGTTCGTTCAACCGTTGGTTTACTTGCACTTGTTTGCCTGTCGACACGTGCACACCTTTTATGCTCATCATTGTTTTACTTTTTATTTCTTTTAAAATTTCTTCTATTGAAACATTTTCTTGCATCTTTTTCATATCGTCTGCATATGTTTCTTGATAATACAACACATTAGACGAAATACCCATCATGTATATTTCAACCGTCTGTGCTTCCTTTTGATATAGTTTTTTCACTTCTCCTGATTTTAAGGATATTGCAAATATCGTCACCCTATTGTCCAACTGTTCTAATGGTTTTTCGTTGTCATATAGCCACGGATTTTCACTTTCCATCACCACCACATAAGCATTTGTGTCATACACCATAAACCCTGTAATTTCAGGCATTCTATCCCACGAAAACAAAGCCCCCAAAGATGCAAGGTATTTTGTTTCTCCATCAATTTCAGACTCAAACACATGCATGTCAAACGTCTTTTTTTCAGTATTCGGCCATGTAATGCCTGTAAAATACATTTTCCCTTCATACATCAAATGATGTTGCGTGCCATTTCGTATGCGTCTTGCATAGCAAAAAGAAGCATCATTTAAAAACTCTATTTCATTTTCCTTGATTTCTCCCTCTATTTCTTCATGCAAACATTGAGGATGCGTGCACAAGGGAATTTCAATCGCACTTTCCACGTCATAAAGGCACAAATATCCTGCTTGACAAGGGGCAATAAATCCATACTGATTGTACCCCACATAGTCAAAAATTGCAGGTTTTTCAAGCGCAAACGCATGCGCCACACAAAACATACAGAAACATACCAACGCACACATAACACACGATAAAACAGATTTTTTCATTTACCTACCCCCCTTTTCTTTCATATGCCACTCACTTTACAAGCCCTGCAAGTTTTTTACGTACATTATTTGATATTCGCTTCACTTTCACGTAAGAAATCACAGTCAACACCAAAACAGGCAAAGCATACAAAACCCCTCTTGAAAAGCCATCTTCGCCTTTCGGTTTAATAGACATCGCCATAGGCCACAGCTTGAAATTGGAAAGCAAAATTTGAGGTTGTTCGAGCATCCCCCATGCCTCTGTGAAAATCAAAAAAGCAAGCACAAAAAGCATAGGGAGCACTTGAGGCACAATTACTTTTGCCAATATTTGGTACAAAGAGGAGGTTTCAAGCAGCGCAGCTTCTGTACACTGCATATCCATATTTTCCATGCGTTTGGTCATAATCAACGTGCCCAAAGGCGAAAAAACACACAGGGCTATAATGCCAAAGTGCGTGTCATACACACCCAAAAAGATGCTTATTTTATAAATTGGCATCATGATAATTTGAAAAGGTGTTAAAAGCGCAAAAATATAGAGGAAAAACAACGTCTTTCTTCCTTTAAAGCGTGCAAAAGCAAACATAAGCGCTGAAAAAAACAATATGGGCATAGAAAATATCAATATAGGAAAGGCAATCTTAACAGAGTTTGTTAAACTGCGTAAAAATCCACCTTCTTCCAGTATCGATTGGTATTGAGAAAAGGAAAAAGAAGAGGAGAAAATACCTTTTGTAAGAAAATCATTTGCCGTTTGGTTTGGCAAAAAGGAACAATACACGAGCAAAAGAACGGGGCAAAAAAACATAAGCGCTATCAAAAAGGAATATACTCTTTTCATCATTTCTCCTCCTTTTTAAGTACGGCACAGAGTAAAAATGTAACTGCTTGAAGCAGAGCGAACAGCACAGCAGACACTGCCACATTTTGAAAATTGAGCTTCAAAAAATGGTTGTTCATGTAGTGCTGTACAAGGTAGAGGGGTATGGGTGGATACATGGAAAACAAAATGTAGCTTTCCTTGTATATTCTAAATGCGTACATGAAAAACAGCATAACCATCAAATAAATCATATCTTTAGACAGGGGCAAGAGCACACGGAGAAATGCAACTGTGTGCCCTGCCCCATCCAGCATTGCCGCTTCTTTTACCTCACGTGGCACTTTTAGAAAGCCCACCAAAATCAGCAAAAGCCCAATGCCCAAATACTTAAATAGATAAAAAGAAATGATTGTAAAATATGCCTTGCTATTAGGCATAAATTCAGATACATCAAAGAGTGCATAAAACACTTTTGCAATGGCAACAGAGGGGAAAAGGAAGGGTAAAATCAAGCACAATATAAACCATGCACTTATTTTCTCATCCATTGAAACAAAATAGGACATGAAAATTGCAAGCAAAGTAGCACTGCCCGTTAAAAGCAAGGTTAAATGGATTGTGTTTGTAAACCCTTCCATAAAATACACATTATGCATCACAGAAATATAATTTTCAAGCCCTACAAACTGTTTGGAAAAAGTATTGTCTAAAAAGGAATATGCACACGTCATCAGAAAAGGAAAAATGTACAACCCTAAAAAGCACACAACAAAAGGCATGCCCATCCATATAATCTTTCTATTGATCCTTTTAGGCAATAAATACACAGCTTGTTTCATTTTATTCTCCTAACATCATATCTGCTTTCCGTTGTAAGTGCGAGAGGAATTGTTGCACAGTCACGTGCCCATTTTTCAAGGCAGGATAAAGGTCTTTGTAAAATGCATAAAAAAAGTCTCCAAACCAACTTTCAGGCACACAGTTTGCCATCATTTCCTTATGAAACATAAGCTTTTCTTCATTTCTTTTCATGCTTTCTTTTTCATTTGCTCTCATTTCATAATCATCCAAAGAAGAAAGCCATATCCCATCTGTAAAAAAGCATTCTTTTAAAACTTCTTCTGATATATAACAAGCCAAAAAGTCTGCTGCAATTTCCTTTTCCTGTGCATTCTTTGTGAGCACAATATGCAGGCACCTGGCAGGATATTTGGTGTTTTGATCAAACACGGGCGGATATGTCAATGTTTCATGGATAATATCCGTTACATTTCTCATGCTATACGTAGAAAACAGTGCTCTGTTTTTCTTCTGAATTTGATCCTCACGCCCGTCTTCAACAATCAAGCCTTCTTTTTCCAAGGTGCAATATTGTTCCACAAGCGCCTGAAATGTTTCCGAATAAATATTTGCTTCTCCTTTATAATAGGAAAAATTGTTTGCAAAATATTGTGTAAAAAAATAGGGACATGAATTTTCATCATCATATAACAAAACGATGCTTGTTTGATTTTTTTCATTGTATGCACGTACTTTTTCACCCAATGCAAATAACTCTGTCCACGTCCATCCTTTTTGAGGAATTTGAATGTCCATCTTTTCAAGCAGTGCTTTATTCACTCTAAAAGCAGTTACCCTGAAGCTCTCAGGTATCGCAAGCAGTGCATCCTCTCTACGGTATACATTGGCAATATCCGAGTGCGCAAAAGGCTGACACTTGATGCTCTCAAAATCATACAAATTGTATGTTGCGCCCGACTTGTAAATTTGCTCAAAGGACATGAGGTCGGCTGGCTCTTGAAGGCACACGATATCGCACCCTGGCAAGCCTGACATAATGGCTGTGGCCAAAGGATGTGGCTCAAATATTTCTCTGTGTATCACTTTTACATCCGGGTGCATTTGTTCAAACATTTCCATAGCGATTTCATATTTATTTGTTTGCATGCCGAAAAAATCAACCAAAGTAAGGCTCTTGGTGTAAGGCACTTGCTCTTTTACAGCAGATATTTTGGTGAACAACAGCACACTTTTTTCAGGATCCATCATATACATTTTATCTTTTGTACAACGAAGCCCCACAGCAGATTTTGAATTTTTCAAAGGTGCAAGTGCTATTTCCCCTGATTGGACATCTATGCGCCATAATTTCTCCACACCTACTTTATAGCCGTAACACACAACATGGTCTGTATATGCGGCAGAGCATGTAATAAAGTCCATTTCTTCACATATCATCGCTGCATATTGAACGGACCATTCTTGATCATACTTGAATGAGCTGAGCACACGAGATTGACCCTCATACACAAAAAGCTCCTTGCCTGACACGCAAAATGTTATGACGTTATTCCAGCGCACATCCTCTATTTCAATCGGGGTGACTTCTTGGTTTCCCTCTTTAAATGTACACAACATCCTAACTCCATTTTGTTCCATAAGCAAAAAGAGAAAATCTTCATTCTTTTCCAATTGATGTACAGTGCAGTCAGAAGGCAAAGTCAACAGTTCAACCCTTTCCCCTGCTCTATTCAAGGAGAATACATTCTTGGTTTCCTTCTCCTCATATGCGTACAAAACATCGTCAAAAGCTGTAATATGCTTTACATCTTTGCCCAAAGGAGGCATTTGCGTAGCATAATTATCCTTGTTATTATGATGAATAACATATTCTTCTAAACATATAAAAAGAGAATTTTCGCTTGTTGCATACATAAAAGGAGAGGGATACACCTTTGTGCTTTGCATAGAAGCCTTTGCTGCAAACCCCACCCCTTCTATTGCAATCAGTAAACATACCAAACCCCAAAAAACCCATGTACACTTCTTTTGCATCTTTCTTTCCCCTTTTTTATCATAATTTTTCTATGTACCACGTGCCAAAGCTTCCTTTTTTATTGTTCAATATGTACTTTTTCGCCCTCTTTGATTTCACGATCCCACCCTGAAATTAAATAATTGCTTACCGTAACACCTTTAAAAACGGGTATATATTTGGACTGCACAGGGAGGGTTTCACACTTCACGTAGTGCACGGTGCCCCATGTTTGTTCATTGTTTAAAAGGCAAGTGATCACAACATTTTCTTCTACAAAACACGTAGACGGCACGAGCGTGAAAAAGGTTTTAGAGTCCATATCCACCACAAACGAGGCAGGTGTTTCCAAAAAAGCTCGTTCTGCAAACTGGGGATCAAAAATAATGTAACTGGAGGCATCTTCATTTTTTTTGATTTCTTTTAGTTGGAGCGCTTGACTATCCGTTTTCTTGGTTTTTTTATTGATATAGGCAACACAGTTTGTGTCAAAACATTTTGCTGTTTGCTCATCCACTTTGAGTTGGAGCAAATAAGGCGCATCGTTTGGCAAAAAGGTGTATGTGAATTTGCCATCGAGCAGTTCCTTTTGAATGAGCAAACCATCCGAGGGCGCTGTCAATGCAAAATTATTGTTTTTTATTTCTGTAAGCGCTTGGAGCATGGTGCTTGATTTTTCAAATTCAAATTCGAGATATGCTCTTTTTTCACCATTCATTACGCCTTGTGTCACAATCAAGTCATACTCAAATTGCGCATCCTCCACTGCTTTTTGCGCTTGTTTTTTTCTTTCTTCTGAGGAACGTTGCACAGATTTCTGTGCTTTTTGAGCTTTTTCAAGATTTTGCAAAGCATATTTGCTCATTTCTATATAGCTTGCGTCAAACTGGCGCAAAGCGAGCATTTGATTGATATTTTCTTTTTCCACTTGAATAAAAGAGTTCTGTATCGTATTTTCATTAAAAGCAATCATTACTTCGCCCTTTTTATATGCCATTTGGTTTGGGTTTTTGAGCGTTGCTTGTGCCAAAAAAGGCGCAAGAATATCAGGCGAAATGTATTGCACCATTTGTTCAGACATCACCTCCAAATTATGCACAGAAAATTGAAAGGGAATAGACCCTTGCTTGGGCATGGTCACGTGCACTTGTGGGGTAGACAAATACAAAAATGTATTATTAAAAAGCGTAACAACCACGAGTACCAAAAGGAAAATGAGGGCGACTTTCTTTGATTTATTCATTGTATTTGCTCCAATCCTGTTAATAGTTGGTCTTTAAAAAACACAAACAAAACGATTGCAGGGCTCATGTACACAACAGAGGCAGCGAAAACATTTTGCAGTTGGATAACACTCTGATCCTGAAAAAGCAATGCAAGGGGGTATTTATTTTTGTCAGACAAAAAGATTAAAGGCCCTTCCACCATATTCCACGCTTCAGAAAAAGAGAGGATAAACAACGTCATCATGCCAGGCAAAATGCAAGGCAGAATGATTTTAAACAACATCAAAAACGTGCTGTTCGTTTCAAGGCGCACACTTTGTATAATGTCATCATGAATTTGCTTGATAAACTGATTCATCAAAAACACACCCAGTGGGGCAAAAATACTGGGCAAAATCAATGCATATTGCGTGTCAAACAGCCCTGTTTTACGCAAAAGCAAAAAGTTTGGCAAAAGTGTTACTTGAAAAGGCATAAACATCACCATCATATAAAGCGCAAACAAGAAAGATTTAAACCTAAATTGCACTTTTGCGAACACATACCCTGCGAAAAAGGATATCATTGTTTGAAAAACTGCAATGGTCGTTGCTAAATACAAGCTTCTCCAAAAGGCATTCATAAACTTGTCAGAGGCAATCAATATGCCCAAATACTGGTCAAGTGTAAAAGGAGTGGGCGATAAAATCAATATCTTGCGTAATTTTTCCTTGATTTCTTGTTCAGGTGCAAAGGAGGAGGCGAATGTAAAAAACAAAGGGGCTACGTAAAACAATGCACATATAAACAGGAAAACATATGCCACACGATGTTTTTTATGCACTTTAAAACACCTCCTTTGTAATGCTTTTTTCAATTTGAAGAATAACCAACACAATTACAATAACGGCGCCTGAAAACATGAGCGCACCTGCTGATAAATTTTGATAATTGAGCTTATTAAAATGGTTGTTCAAATAATGTTGCAATTGATATGCCGTCAATTCAGGGTATGCCCCATACATGGTATAACACTCTTTGAATATTTTAAAGCTGTTGATTAAACTGTATACAAAAGTGAAAAACAAAGAAGGCACCATCATAGGAATAAGGATGTGCACGCCCTTTTTAAACCCATTGACACCATCAAGCAACGCTGCTTCCTCCACTTCCTTTTCAATCATGCAAAATCCGCTCATCAATATAATCACATTGATGCCTACATATTTGAACATAAAAAATGCATATAAAGAGAGTTGAATATACGTTTGTTTTGAAAGAGCAAAAGGCAAAAAGCTCCAATAACTATTTTTTTCACTAAACAGTGTGAGCATAAAATTGCTGATGGAAGCAGAAGGGAGCAAAATAGGCAAAATAAATATCGTTTGAAATGCCAAAAACGCTTTGCGTTTCCGTATGTTTAAGCACAGAAAAAAAGCAAATACTGTGGATAAAGGGGCAGCAATGAACGAAAATGTAAACGTATTTTGAAGGGCAAGCTGATAGTATTTATTCCCCCATACCTCTTGATAATTTCTAAGCCCCACAAACACAGGGTCAAAGTTTGACTGTATAACGGAATAATAAGGAGATATTAAAAAAGGAAGAACGTAAAACAAGGCAAACCCAAGCAATGAAGGGAGGAGGAACAAAATATCTTTTTTGGGATACACATGATTTTTAGTTCTTTTTTTCATCTTTTGCTCCCCCTTTTTTTGCTCTGTGTATGGTGTACAAGCAAACTACAAACAGAGCCATTGCAGCCTTCTGCATCCAGCGCAATATGTTGACACTTTGCGCCACCATATCTCTTGTTTGATTTTCACTCATAATTTTTCCAACAATGCTTTCCCCTATGCTCTGCATGGAGGCATTAGAAGGCAAGAAATATGGATTGATATAAAAACTTTCAACAAACAAAAGAGTGAAAAATAGCACATAGAAAATTGGAAGAAGTAAAATAAGATAAGACAAAAGAGGTACAAAACTGCGTTGTACAAACTCTTTTCTATAATATTTTTGTTTATTATATCTTATCTTTTCAATATTTTTTAGATTTTTTCTTTGGAACAACACAAAAAGATACTTTGCCTGTAACACGCTCAAAAAAAGCATGAAACACGTAATCAGCATTTTCACTTCTTTTTGTTTGTTTTTTACATCCTGTTCTTCCAAAACTTCTACACTTTGATGAACAACCCTTTTGACAAACGCATTGTTGGCAGGGCTGTACGTATCATCTAAAATGCGCATATACGCCACTTCTTCTCCCTCTTTTAATGGGATGTATGCAGGGGCTTGTTTTAGAAACACAAGCTTTGAAAACACATCCCTCTGCGCACGATACACACCCACCACAACATAGCTTTCTGCACCTATTGTTACAGATTGATCGAGCACCTCTGTGTGCCCAAACAACTGAACTGCCTGATCTTTCTCCAACAACACACAATTGCTGTTAAAGTCAGAGGGAAACAGCTTTCGCCCTTGTATCATGTGCACTGTCGTGTGAGAGAAAAAGTTTTTAGACACGGATAACAAACTACTTTCCATGCTCACAATGTGATTGGAAAAAACTGCTTTGTTCTCATTGTATACGCTTAACTGTTGCCCCTCCACGTCCTGCAAAAGGTAATCATCCTGTTCATTCGCCATCACGTTTTTCACTCGAAACAAAAGTGGCGCCTCTGCTTTATTGCACATCAAAAAAACACAATAAAGCATCATCATGAAAATTAAAGACAACAAGGCGCCCCATTTTTTACTCATAAAGCATCATATCCAATTTCATCATCATTTCATCCACAAATTCATCCTCCGTAATTTCATACTTAAAATAACGGTCAAACAAAGACCCTATATTAAAATATTCTGGTGGCAAATATTGTTTAGATACCCACATGTTTTGATATGCTGTTTGCAATTGCTCGAATTTTTTGGGAGATGCTTGGTGTGATTCAGAAATATACCTTCTGTTTACTTTAGGGTTTATCGTCAACGTTTCATATTTCAATTGCTCATTATACTCAAATATAGACGAATCCCTTGCCACTGTTTTTTTAACAGGCTCTTTATTTGAAAAAATGCCCTTTTCGTCATCATATCTTTCAAGGCATTCTTCAGATGCAAGCAGTTTCACAAATTCCGTTGCGAGTGCTTTATTGTTTGCCTGTTTGAGCACACAAAAACCCTGCATGTTCCCCTTGATTTGAGGTGCTTCCTTAGATACGCAAGGCATATGAACAAGCGTTTCACTTCCGAAAGGTACATACGGTGAATAAGTCTTCGTCCCTGTAAACACTGCATCATATTTAGGCAATTTTTCTGGATTATTCTCAAACAACACTTGATAGGGACCTGCCGTCACGCCACTTTCATGTATCGCACGTGTTAGCTTTATGCGTTCAATCAATTCCTCTCTATCCATTTGTTCAGGCGTTTCCTTTATATTCACATAATCAGATAAAATATCTGTTATTATATTGCGAACAGAGTCCTCCTCCTCCAACGTTTGCCCAAGCACGTAATTTTCTTGGTCAATGATGTAATCTTCTGTGTACATGAGTACAGTTTCCATCAAGCCATCCTCGTTGGTATCTCCGTTAAACCCCACCACATACTCTTGATAAAAATCCTGATATGTATACCCCAATTGAGGCATTTCAAGCCCAAACGTTTTGAGTAACCCAGCATTCACCTTTTGCATTTCATACGAAATTTCCTTTGGGAAAAAGTACATTTTCCCCTCCGTTTCTAACAAATGCTTTAAATTTGGAGATAACCCATCTGGATAAGCTGTAAATGCGCCTATGTCATACAAATTCTCAATAGCGCCATGGTGTGCCAATTCCTTTATCAGGTAATAAGGCATCACAACCACATCCACCAGCTTTTCTCCTGCCAAAATCGTAGTCAAAAATTGATCCATAGGCATGAGCACATATGTAATCTTTTTGTCTGGAAACTTCCTATAAAATAATCGTTCTACATTATAATTTTGGGATGCACCTTCCCAAAACACAGCAATGCGCAGTTCATCTTCCTCCTGTGCCACTGCCACACTGCAAAGAGTAAACATCCAAACGACCAAGAGTATCCCTGCAACTGTCTTTTTCATCTGCTTATCCCCTTTCCCCTGTAATGTTTGAGAAATGTGTGTCTGTTCTACCTTTTTTCTCCCTGTCCTCACATATTTTTACTCATAAAGCATCATATCCAATTTCATCATCATTTCATCCACAAATTCCTCCTCCGTGATTTCATAGTTAAAATAACGGTCAAACAAAGCATTTGAATTATAATACTCCCACGGCAAATATTGTTTAGATACCCACATGTTTTGATATGCCGTTTGCAATTGCTCGAACTTTTTGGGAGATGCTTGGTGTGACTGAGAAATATACCTTCTGTTTACTTTAGGGTTTATCGTCAACGTTTGATATTTCAATTGCTCATTATACTCAAATATAGCCGTATCCCTTGCCACCGTTTTTTTAATAGGCTCTTTTTTTGAAAAAATGCCAAAGTCAATATCGTATCCTTCAAGGCATTCTTCAGAGGCAAGCAATTTCACCACTTCTGTTGCAAGCGCTTTATTTTTCGCCTGTTTGAGCACACAAAAGCCATACATGGTTCCTTTGATTTGAGGTTCCTCCTTGGATACACAAGGCAAAGGAACATACACTTCACCTGTAAAAGGTAAATACGGTGAGTAAGCTCCAGTTTCTGTAAACACTGCATCATATTTAGGCAACATTTCTGGATTATCCTCAAACAACACTTGATAGGGACCTGCCGTCACGCCACTTTCATGTATTACTCGTGTTAACTTTATGCGCTCAATCATTTCCTCTCTATCCATTTGTTCAGGCGTTCCCTTTATGTGCACATAGTCATCTAATATATAGGGTATTATATTGTGCACCATATTACTTTCGTCCATCCGTTGCCCACGCACAACTTTGTTCCTGTCAATTATTTCATCATGCGTGTACATAACCACAGTTTCCATCAAGCCATCCTCGTTGGTATCTCCGTCAAACCCCACCACATAATCTTGATAAAAATCCTGATATGTGTACCCCAATTGAGGCATTTCAAGCCCAAACGTTTTGAGTAACCCAGCATTCACCTTTTGCATTTCATAGTAAATTTCGTGTGGAAAAAAATACATTTTTCCCTCTGTTTCTAACAAATGCTTTAGATTTGGAGATAAACCTTCTGGATAAGAGGTAAATGCGCCTATATCGTATAAATTCTCAATAGCGCCATGGTGTGCCAATTGCTTTATCATGTAATAAGGCATCACAACCATATCCACCAGCTTTTCTCCTGCCAAAATCGTAGTCAAAAAATGATCAATGGGCATGAGCACATATGTAATCTTTTTGTCTGGAAATTTTTTATAAAACAATCGTTCCATAGTATAATTTTGGGCTGCTTCATTCCAAAACACTCCAATGCGCAGTTCATCTTCCTCCTGTGCCACTGCCACACTGCAAAGAGAAAACATCCAAACGACCAAAAGTATCGCCGCAACTGTCTTTTTCATCTGCTTATCCCCTTTTCCTTGTACTCATTATTCTTAAA
>CAYTPJ010000030.1:9222-19160 GCA_964439755.1 uncultured Oscillospiraceae bacterium | reverse complement strand
AAACTGCACTTGGCAGGTGGGGGCGCTTTGTCTATGCTCTTAGCATACCCTTTGTACACGCTCTTTGGCGCAGTGGGGGGCATTGTGCTCAACGTGGTGACGCTCTTTGTGTTCGTGCTCATGCTCTTTAGGTTGCGTTTGATTCGCATGTTCAAATTTTTCTCTGACTCGTCTGAAACAAGGCGCATAAAGGGCAATGAGAAAAAGCGAGTGCGCAGAGAAAAGAAGGAAATAAAACAAAGAGAAAAAGAGGAAAAGAAAGCCCCTCTTGTGCAAAACCTTGAAATGGAGCAGTTGACCAAAAATCAAAAAGTGATGATGGCGCACACAACGGAAAACACCATGTATGACGATGAACAAGCGCAAAATGTGGTGTATGAAGAAATACCTCCTTATTTTGAAACGCCTTCGCAAGCAGATAAAACGGAAGATGGCTTTTACCAACTGGACAACTCGCAGAACTTGTATGATGAACCTTTTGTGTTGCACCCAAAAAGCGAAAACGCACAAGAAGAATTTGATATGCCCTACACAGACAATGTTCAAACAAATGAGGAACAGAGTGCGTACACCCCTCCTTATGTGCCACAAGAACAAGCGCCTGTATACACGCAGTCGTTTATTGAAAAGCAAAATCAGACTATGTATGAAGAAATGCCCCCAAAAGAGCAGAAAAAGCATGTGTTTAGGAACACAAAAACAATAGAGAAAAAGCCTTTGGAACGCTTGCTTGCACAGAGAAAAACTGTGCGCCAAGCCTCTAACATTGCGCCTGTTGAAGCAGATTATCAAACGGCAGTAAAGGCAGAAACTCAAAGTGTGCCTGAAAAAAGAAAGTTTGATTTAAACTTTTCTACCCAAAAAGAAAAGGTGGTGCACACAGACCCTGCTGTAACGCTTACAGGGGAAAGAATACCCATTTCTCAAAATGCCCCCTTTGCATACGATGATGAAATGCGCTTGGATGGCACCACAAAGCCCCCCAAAGTGGAGCAGATTGGTATGCCCATTTTGTATGATTACACACCCCCACCCATGCGCCTTTTAAAAGAAAATACGCAGTCTATCCAAGATGAGAGTACAGAGAAAGAAGATGCCCAAAAAGCAGATGCCATAGAGCATATTTTGGGGAGCTTTGACGTGTCTGCACAAGTGCGAGAAATCACACACGGCCCTGCTGTAACGCAGTTTGCAATAAAGATTGCAGAAGGGGTGCGTGTTAAAAAAGTTGTGGGCGTGCTTGACAATATTTCGCTTGAAATGGGCTCGGACAGAGTGCGTGTAGAGTCGCCCATACCGGGTACTTCATACATCGGCATTGAAGTGCCCAACCAAAAAGTAAGCCCTGTGTTTATGCGTGAAGTGCTTGACAGCCCTGAAATGAAAAATAGCACGTCACCTCTTGTGGTGGCTTTGGGGAAGGATATTTCAGGCAAGCCCATTTTGTGTAACCTAGCGAAAATGCCCCACCTTTTGATTGCTGGTGCCACAGGCAGTGGTAAATCCGTTTGCATTAACTCTATTATTTGTAGCTTGCTTTTCCGTGCTTCACCTGCTGAAGTGCGTCTCATCATGGTGGACCCTAAGCAGGTAGAGCTTCAAGTGTATAATAGCATTCCACACCTTTTAATCCCTGTGGTGAGTGACCCTAAAAAGGCATCTTCTGCGCTTGATTGGGTAGTAACAGAGATGTTTGAAAGATACTCTAAATTCAGCGCCAAAGGGGTTAGAAACTTAGAAGGCTTTAATAAAAAAATGGCAGGCACAGAAGAAGTGCTTCCCAATATTGTGGTCATCATTGATGAAATGGCTGACCTTATGGACGCTTGCAGAAAAGATGTGGAAGAAAGCGTGCGCCGTTTGGCTGCGCTTGCTCGTGCAGCAGGCATTTATATGGTGCTTGCAACGCAGCGCCCCTCTGTGGACGTTATTACGGGCGTAATTAAAAATAACATTCCAAGCCGTATCGCATTCACTGTGTCCAGTGGTGTGGACAGCCGTACCATTATTGACACGGTGGGCGCTGAAAAATTGATGGGTAAGGGCGATATGCTTTATCAACCCACAGGCGCTTCCAAGCCCAAGCGTGTGCAAGGGTGCTTTGTGTCAGACGATGAAGTGGCGCTGGTTACAGACTACATCAAGAGCAGATACCAAACGGAGTATGACCCCAATGTGTTGGAACACATGGAGCAGGTGGAGCAACAGCCCGAAGATGCAATGAATGACGATGGAGGCATTGACCCCACGGACGAATCCTTTGACGGCCTTCTAAAAGAGGCCATTCGCATGGCAGTAGAAGATGGGCAAACGTCTATCAGTATGCTTCAGCGCCGTTTGCGCATAGGCTACGCTCGTGCAGGGCGCTTGGTGGATCAGATGACAAGGCGAGGCATCGTCAGCGAGTCCGAAGGCTCTAAGCCTCGTAAAACGCTCATTTCTCGCCAAGAATATAATGATTTGATGGAGGAAAACAATGCCGACCAAAGTGTATAATAAGCTTGTGCGAGATAAAATACCAGACATCATTGCGCAATCGGGTAAACGTGCAGAAATATCTACTTTAAACGATATCGACTATAAAAATGCCTTGAAAAGCAAGCTTTTAGAAGAAGTGCAGGAGTTCATAGAGAGCGAAGAAAAGGAAGAAATGGCTGACATTTTGGAAGTGCTCTATGCGCTCATGGAGGTAAAAGACACTTCTATGGAGCAAGTTCAAGCCCTGCTTTTGCATAAACGAGCAGAACGAGGCGCATTTAAAGATAAGATTTTTTTAAAAGAAGTGCAAAGTAAATAAATTGTAAGGCGTTTTCCATCAGAAAACGCTGTTTTTTAATAAAAAAGGCTTTTCAGATTGACAGGAATGTGGTATACTATATAGGATAAGGAGGGATGGGCATTTGTTTAGCATGACTGGGTATGGCAGGAAGCAGGCAAGCAGTGATGGACGAGAAATGACGCTTGAAATTAAGACGGTCAATCATCGTTTTTTAGACCTTTCTTTTAAAATGCCAAGGAGCTTTTCTTGCTTTGAAGATGTGATGCGAAAGGAAATTTCTCACACGCTTAAAAGAGGGCATGTGGATGTGTTTTTGACTTATTCAAACACACGGCAAGATGCCAAAGAAGTGTGCGTGGATACTGCACTTTTAAAGCAGTATAAGCATGCTTTTGACCAAATAAAAGATACTTTGGGTGTTGAAGATGACGTTAAAACGTCCTTTTATGCCTCTTTGCAAGATGTGCTCACCATTAAGGAAAAAGAGGACGACAATGAAGCGCTCAAACACATGCTTTTGTCTCTTTTAAAAGAGGTGCTCAAAGACGTGCTTTTGATGCGTGAAAAGGAAGGCAAGGCACTGAAAGAGGACTTGATGTTCCACCTTCAAAATGCTTCTGATATTCAAAATCAATTGCTTGCGCTTGCGCCATTTACTGCAATCAATGCAAGAGAAAAGTTAGAAGAACGCTTGCAAAATGCGTGTACAACGCAGATTGACCCTCAGCGCCTTGCACAAGAAGTGGTGATATTGTCTGACAAGTGTGCGATAGATGAGGAACTTACACGCCTTGAATCGCACATTGAGCAAATGCAAGATGCAATTAAGAGCAACAAAGAAGTGGGGCGTCGTTTGGACTTTATTACGCAGGAGCTCAACAGGGAAACGAACACCATTGGCTCTAAATCTTCTGATGTTAAAATCACCAATTTGGTGGTAGACTTAAAGAGTGAGATAGAAAAAATGCGTGAACAAGTTCAAAATGTGGAGTGATAGAAGATGCGTTTGGTCAACATAGGGTTTGGCAACATGGTGTCCGTAGGGCGTGTGATTGCGATTATTTCCCCCGATTCTGCGCCCATTAAACGCTTAATTCAAGAAGCGAGGGAACAGGGAAAAATGGTGGATGGCACGGCAGGCAGGCGCACACGTGCTGTAATTCAAACGGACAGTGGGCACATTGTGCTCTCTGCTTTACAGCCTGAAACCATCGCGAACAGACTTCAAACAGAGAACGAAGAAGGGTGAAAAGATGTTAGAAACAAGAAAAGGCATGTTAATTGTTGTTTCTGGGCCTTCAGGCACAGGGAAGGGCACGTTGGTAGAACGTTTGATGAATGAAGACCCGTCGCTTACTTTTTCTGTCAGTGTGACAACGAGAAAGATGCGCGACATTGAAATGGAAGGTGTGCATTATTTTTTCATTAGTGATGCGCAGTATGATGATTTGCTCAAAGAAGATGCATTTTTAGAAAATGCAACTGTGCATGGACACCGTTATGGCACGCTCAAGAGCCAAGTGGAAGAACTGATGGAAAAAGGCAAAAACGTGGTGTTGGACATTGACCCACAAGGGGCAAAAGAAGTGATGAAAAAAAGGCCCGATTGCGTGTCCATTTTCATTTTACCCCCCAGCTATGATGCTTTAAAAGTAAGGCTTCATACGAGAAACACAGATGACCCAGTTGAAATCAACAGGCGTTTGGGCAATGCCAAAGGCGAAATTGACCAAATGCACAAGTATCAATATGCTGTGGTCAATGACGATTTGGAACTTGCGTACACGCAAATGGCTGCCATCATTGCAGCTGAAAAACAGAAAACAACCAGGTATTTCCCTGTTGTTGAATAAATTATTTTTAGGAGGACATATTCATGGGTGTAAATAAACCAGAAATCGGCGAACTTTGTAAGAAGGTGGACAGCCGTTATACATTGGTGGTAGAAACTGCAAAGCGTGCTCGTGAGCTTGTAACAGGTGCACAACCTTTAATCGACCCTAAGGACAAGAAACCAGTGTCTGTTGCTGTGGATGAAATCAACCGTGGGCTTTTAACATATCACCGTAATTTAGAAGACGAGGTTTAATCATGGAAAAGGCTTTAAAAGGGAAAACGATTGTAGTGGGGGTAACGGGGGGCATTGCCTGTTATAAAGTGGCAGACGTGGTATCGAGGCTTAAAAAGCTTGGGATGGACGTGTTTGTTGTGATGACAAAAAATGCGTGTGAGTTTGTAAATCCACTCACTTTTTCCACCCTTTCTAATCACCCAGTTGTGACGGATACCTTTGAAAGGCCTCAAACATGGGAAGTAGAGCATGTGGCGCTTGCCCAAAGAGCAGATGTGTTTTTGGTTGCGCCTGCAACGGCGAACATGATGGCAAAGATGGCAAACGGCATTGCAGATGACATGTTGTCGACCACATTGCTTGCAACCAAAGCACCTATTTTAGTAGCCCCAGCGATGAACACAGGCATGTGGGAAAACAAAGCCACACAGCGAAATGTACGTGTGCTTCAAAATGACGGCGTGCATTTTGTAGGGCCTGCGGGTGGATATTTAGCGTGTGGGGATTATGGCGTAGGGCGCATGGAAGAACCTCAAAACATTGTAAACAGTGTGCTCTCTTTGCTCCAAAAAAAGCAGGATTTAAAAGGCCTGCGGGTGCTTGTAACAGCAGGTGCTACAAGAGAAATGATAGACCCTGTGCGCTACTTAACCAACAGGTCAAGTGGAAAGATGGGGTATGCGATTGCGCACAATGCATATCAAAGAGGGGCAGAAGTGACGCTGGTTACAGGGCCTACAAATTTAAAAGTGGACAGCAATATAAACGTGGTACATGTATTGTCCTCTCAAGATTTGTATGACCAGATGGTGCTTTTGCAAGATGCGCAAGATGTCATCATACAAGCGGCAGCGCCTGCTGACTTTACGCCCAAGTGCATTGCAACAGAAAAAATCAAAAAGCAAAATGACGATGCACTTGTGCTCGAACTTGTGCAAACAAAAGACATTGCACAAAAAATGGGCGCAATGAAAAAAGCAGGGCAAACGCTTGTCGCTTTTGCTGCTGAAACGGAAAATTTGCTTCAAAATGCGCAAAAAAAGAGAGTCAAAAAACATGCAGACCTCATTGTTGCCAACGATGTGAGCAAGGAAAATGCAGGGTTTGACGTGGACACAAACATTGTCACCTTGATATCAGATAAGGGCGAAACTGCTCTGCCTGTAATGAAAAAAACAGAAGTGGCAGAAAAGATACTCGATGAGGTGCTTTTATTACGCACCAACAACAAAGTAGAGGGTTAAAGATTGTACGCAGAGGTTATTGTAGATATTGCGTCTGAAATGGTGGACAGGGTATTTGAGTACAAAATTCAAGAGGGCATGGAGATACAAGTAGGTCACCGTGTGTCTGTGCCTTTTGGGAGAATGGTCAAAGAAGGCTATGTGCTCAAAATCAAAGAAACACCAGCTTATGATGCACGCAAAATCAAAGAAATCATAAAACCCCTGGAAGATTATCCAGCGCTTTTGCCTGCACTTTTATCCCTTGCTTTTTACATTAAAGAGCGCACCAACTGCCCATTGTGTGAAGCACTGCGCCTGATGATTCCAGCGCAAATGCGAGAGGGCAGAATAAAAGTAAAAACTGAAACTGTGGTGCAAAGCCTTTTAAGTAAAGAGGCACATAAAGCGTATTTAGAAACTGTCAGCAAGCGATCTATAAAAAAACGCACGATTTTAAACATTCTAAGCGATTTGCAAGCACATCTTTTAGAGGATATAAAGATGTTTGTAGATGCCCCTCTCCCTGTTTTAAGAGCACTCCAAGAAGAAAAGGTGGTTGCGCTTACAGAACGTGAAAAACTGCGTGTGCCTCCCATACAGCCTTATCAGTTAGAAGAGAGCAAAAAGCTCACGGAGCAACAGCAGGAAGTGTTTGAGGAGCTTAAAAGTGCGCTGTTAAAGGTGAAAAATGTGCCTTATATAGAGCGCACCAAAAGCCTTATGAGCAAGCGAAATTTTGCATTTTTGCTCTATGGCGTAACAGGGTCAGGCAAAACAGAAGTGTTTATGAACTTGGCGCATGCGTGCTTAGACAAAGGGTATGGCGTGATTGTGCTCGTGCCCGAAATTGCTTTGACCCCTCAAATGACGGATTGGTTTTACAGGCGATTTGGGCGGGTATCTGCTGTGTTACACTCAAGGCTCACTGCAGGTGAAAAGTTTGACGAGTGGCGCAGAATAAGGCGTGGGGATGCAAAAATCGTCATCGGGGCACGCTCTGCCGTGTTTGCGCCCATTCAAAATTTGGGTGCCATCATTGTGGACGAAGAACATGAACAGTCATACTATTCAGACCATTTTCCCCAATACGATGCACGAGAGATTGCGTGTCATAGAGCTGAAAAGGAAGGGGCATTGTTCCTCCTTGCAAGTGCTACACCCTCTGTTACTTCCTTTGCAATGGCAAGGCGAGGGGATTACACACTGCTTCAAATGAAGGAGCGTGTGAATAACCGTCCTTTGCCGGACGTGTCCATTGTGGATATGCGTAATGAACTTCGGCTTGGCAATCGCAGCATTTTTTCAAACGAGCTAAAGGCACGCTTGGCAGAGTGCATAGAAAAAAACCAACAAGCCATGCTCTTTATCAACAGACGGGGGTTTTCACCCTCTGTGAGTTGCAGAATGTGTGGGCACGTGGTCAAGTGTCCACACTGCGATGTTGCAATGACGTATCATATGGTAGACCAAAAACTGCATTGTCATTATTGTGGCAATCAAATGCCTATGATTGAGATTTGCCCTGAATGCCTTTCAAAGAGCATTCGCACCATGGGAACGGGCACACAAAAGGTGGAGGAGGAACTCAAAAAGCTCTTTCCCTCTGTGTCTACCATTCGCATGGATTTGGACACGACCAAGCAGAGAAACTCTATGTATGAGTTGCTCAATCTCTTTCGGCAAAGGAAAGCACAAGTGCTCATTGGCACACAGATGATTGCCAAGGGTTTGGACTTTCCGTCTGTTACTTTGGTGGGCGCTGTGATGGCAGATTTGAGCCTCAACTTGCCTGATTTTAGAGCACCTGAACGCACGTATCAATTGCTTGTGCAGGTGGCAGGCAGGGCAGGGCGTGCAGATTTAAAAGGGCATGTCGTCATTCAATCTTACCATCCTGAACACTACGCCATTCAAAGCGCCAAAGCGCAGGATTACATATCCTTTTTTGAAAACGAATTTGAAAGACGAAAAAAAGATTTGTATCCACCGTTTACGATCATTGCACGTTTTTTAATAGAAAGTGCAGTGGAAGACGATGCACAAAGCGCAACAGACATGCTATATAATGATGTCGAAACGTATTTGACAAACAATAATCATCTTAAAAAAAGAGTGCTGTTTTACAGAAAAGATGTGGCGCCCATTGCTTTTATACAGGGCAAGAGTAGATATCATGTGTTGATGAAATTGCTCAACCACAAAGACAGCGAAGATATTTTAAGAGATTTTCAAGAAATGACGAGAAAAGACTTTAAAAAAGGTGTTCGGGTGTTGTTTGAAATTAACCCTTCCACTTTGATATAAAGAACGCACATGAGGAGGCAAAAACATGGTAAGAAAAATTGTAACCATAGGAGATGAAACACTGCGCAAGGTGTGTAACCCTATGAAGAAATTTGATTTAAGGTTGTGGCTGTTGTTAAGAGATATGGCAGAAACAATGTATAAAGCGCAAGGTGTAGGCCTTGCTGCCCCTCAAGTGGGTATTTTACGCAGAGTAGCTGTGGTGGACATAGGAGAAGGGCTGATAGAGCTTGTAAACCCTGAAATTATTCACCAAGAAGGGGAAAATGGAGGGGTTGAAGGGTGCTTGTCTGTGCCCAACCGTCAAGGCTATGTTGTGCGCCCTATGAAAGTGACAGTCCGAGCGCAAGATAGAAAAGGCAAGTTCTTTGAAATCACAGCAGAAGACTTTTTTGCTCGTGCATTGTGCCATGAGCTCGATCATTTAGACGGCACCATGTATATTGATAAAATGGATCATGAAGTGTTTGAAAACGAGGAGGGGTAAAAATGCGTGTAGTTTTTATGGGTACGCCAGAGTTTGCCGTGCCTTCTCTCCTTGCTTTAATAGAAAATGGGTATGATGTGGTGGGTGTGTTCTGCCAACCGGATAAGCCCAAAGGTAGAGGCAAAAAAACAGAGTTTTGCCCTGTAAAAGCGTGTGCAACAACGCACGACATCCCTGTATTTCAGCCTCAAAAGATGCGTTTGGATGGCGCAGAAATGCTTGAAAATTTGGCGCCTGATGTGTGTGTAACGGCTGCTTTTGGACAAATATTGTCAGAAAGAAATTTGGATGTTCCAAAGTTTGGCACAATCAACGTGCACGCATCCTTACTTCCAAAGCTTAGAGGGAGTGCACCCATTCATTGGGCAGTGATCACAGGGGAAAAGGAAACAGGCATCACCACTATGCTCACAGACAAGGGCATGGATACAGGGGATATATTGCTCAAAAAAGTGTGTGCAATTGAGGATGATATCACGGCAGATGCGCTTACGGAAAAACTCTCTTTTATGGGGGCAGAGTTGCTCCTTGAAACACTGGACAAATTAAAACAAGGCACTTTAAATAGGGTCAAACAAGATGAAACGCAAATGACATATTACCCTATGCTCAAAAAAGAAATGGGGGAAATAGACTTTTCTCTTTCTGCCCAGCAAGTGAAAAACTTGGTGCGTGGCGTGTATAAATGGCCAGGCGCATACACCTTTTTAGAGGGCGAAAAAGTGAAGGTGCACAAAGTGTCTATTGTGCAAGATTCATCCAATGCTCTTCCTTACACCATTTTATCTAAAGATGCCAAAGATGGCCTTGTGGTCAAAACAGGGGAAAATGCTGTAAAGATTGAAATACTCCAAATGTCGGGCGGAAAAAGTATGCAGGCAACAGACTATTTACGGGGACATGCAATCAACAACACACGCTTTGAGCGTAGCGAGGAAAATATATGAGTAACACACCAAACGAGGAAAAAAACTTGAACAACAAGGAAAATGCAGAGAAAAAGCCCCCTTTTAAGTCTTCATACGATCGTCCACAAGGCGACAGAAGAAACTTTGGTCAGCAGGATAGACG
>CAYTPJ010000030.1:0-9122 GCA_964439755.1 uncultured Oscillospiraceae bacterium | reverse complement strand
TTTAATAAGGAAGAAAATGCAGAAGGAACACGTCCAGTTGCGCCCAATCTAAACCAAAAGAGCACGAGAAAATCTGCGTTGGATGCGTTTACTGCGATTGTGCGTGATGATGCGTTTGCTTCTCAAGCCATCAACAATCAACTCAAGGACAATGAGTTTTCTCAGTTGGACAAGCGTTTGGTGACGAGCATTGTGTATCGCACCATTGAAAATTTGCTTGCTATTGACCATGCCATTAGCTTTTTCTTAAAAGACATCACCACTCTTTCTCCTCATGTACAAGATATTTTGAGAATTAGTGTGTGCCAATATCTGTTCATGGACAGAATACCAGAAAATGCCATATCGGATGAAGCCGTTAAAGTGACACGTTCTATGGGCTTTGAAGGGCTTACAGGGCTTGTAAATGCTGTGCTTCGTTCCATGATGCGTGAAAGAGAAAAAATTCAGTGGCCAGAAGATAAGGAAAGTGCAGACTATTTGTCTTTGCGCTATTCTATGCCCAAATGGCTTGTTGTGAAGCTGATAGAAGATTATGGCTTTGAAACAGCAAGGCAACTCATCATGTATAGAACAAATGAACACTATATGACTTTGCGCCCCAACTTGATGCGCCTGACAGATGAAGAGTTTGAAAAGTTGCTCGAAAAGAAAGTTTGGAACGTGGAAAAAGGCATTGTGCCTCATGCATACAGAGTGCGTGAAGCTTCTCAAATTGCACTGGATGCTGACTATATTGGAGGGAATTTCTCCATCCAAGGGGAGTCGAGTATGCTTTGCGCACAGATTGCAGACGTAAAAAGAGGCAATCAGGTGATTGACTGTTGCGCTGCACCTGGTGGTAAAACAGCGTACATGGCAGAATGCATGAGTGGCACAGGGCGTGTGTTTGCGTGGGATTTACATGAACACCGTGTTGCCTTGATCAAGGCGATGCAATACCGTTTGCATGTTGAAAATGTGCGCCCTCTTGTGCGTGACGCACGCATTTTAAAAGAAGATTTGATGTATTCTGCTGATGTGGTGTTACTCGATGCGCCTTGCACAGGCTTGGGCGTGGTGGACGATAAACCAGACATCAAATATCGTGTCAAAAAAGAAAGTATTGAAGAATTGGTAAAAACACAGAAGGAACTTTTGGACACATGCTGTCAGTATGTGAAAAAAGGTGGCGCACTTGTGTATTCTACCTGCTCTATTTTAAAAGAAGAAAATGAACTGCAAGTAAAGCAATTCCTTGAAACACACAAAGACTTTGTGCTCGACAAAATGCCTTCCTCCTTGGATGAACGTTTTGCACAACACATGGGGGCATATGGTCTACAATTGTTAGAACCAAGAGATGGTGTGGAAGGATTCTTTATTGCAAGGCTTAAACGGGTGAATTATTGATGAAACAAGAATTGATGGGGCTTTACAGGGAAGAACTCAAAGAAGTTTTCTTAAATATGGGTGAAAAGGCTTTTCGGAGTGAACAAGTCTTTTCATGGTTGCACAAGGGGATGCGTTTTGAAGAAATGACCAACATATCCCCTGCGCTTCGTGCGCATTTGGCAGAAAATTTTATAGATCAGCCTGCACATATTATTGAAAAAAAGGTGTCTTCACTGGATGGTACCATCAAAATGCTCTTTGCATTCCCCGACTCTAACTGTGTAGAAGGGGTGCTTATGCGCTATAAATATGGTGTTACGTTGTGCATTTCTACACAGGTTGGGTGTAAAATGGGCTGTCAATTTTGCGCAAGCACACTAAAAGGGTGCGTGAGAAACTTGACAGCAGCAGAGATGCTCTCTCAAGTGCAAGAAGCGAACAAGCTTTTAGAAAATGACAAAGTACGCAATATTGTGCTCATGGGCAGTGGAGAGCCACTGGATAATTATGAACAAGTGGTGCGCTTTTTGCGCCTTGTAACGGATGAAAAAGGGTTGAACATTGCTGTTCGCCATATTTCTCTCAGTACATGTGGTTTGGTGCCTCAAATGTATCAGCTTGCAGAAGAAAAATTGCAAGTCACGCTCTCTTTGTCTTTACATGCGCCTGATGATGAAACAAGAAAAAAGATTATGCCTGTTGCAAACACATATCCCATTGCAGATGTCATCAAGGCATGTAGAAATTATATTGATAAAACAGGACGCCGTGTTGTGTTTGAGTATGCGTTGATTGACAATGTCAATGCTTCCAAAGAACAGGCGATAAAGCTCGCAGCTCTACTTAGAAACATGCAGTGTCATGTCAATTTAATCCCTCTAAACACAGTCAAAGAGCGTAATTTGTTTGGTGTGAGTGAAAGAACGGTATCTGAATTTTTAGAAACACTCAAAGACAAGCATATTTCAGCCACCAGAAGGCGTGAAATGGGAGACGATATTGACGGTGCCTGTGGGCAATTGCGCAAGCATTACCTAAAGGAGGAGGATGCATGAAATGTGTAACTCGAACGCATATTGGTAACGTGCGTTCCTCCAATCAAGATGCGTTGCTCGTACAAGCCCCTTTATTTGGTGTTGCAGATGGTATGGGGGGGCATAAAGCAGGGGACATTGCGAGCAGAATGGCAGTACTTTTGTTAGCCCGTGTATTAGAAGGTGCGCATGTAGATGAAAGGCTTTTAGAGGGTGCCATTGAAGAAGTCAATGACTCCATTTATAATGAACAACTGAACAATCAAGATTATAACGGCATGGGCACAACAGTGACTGTGCTTTGGGAAGATAATGACTACGTGCTTTTAGGGCATGTAGGGGATAGCCGTGCCTATTTAAAAAGAGAGGGCATATTAAAGCAGATTTCGGAAGACCATTCTATGGTCAATGAGATGATCAAGCAAGGCATTTTAACAAAAGAAAGTGCAGAAACGTACCCTTACAAGAATGTGATTACAAGGGCTGTGGGTACAGACCCTCATGTTATGGTAGACATTTACCGTGTGGACAAGCAAAAAGGGGATCAGTGGGTGATTTGTTCAGACGGATTGACAGGGTTTGTGTCAGATGCTGAAATAGAGCACACGTTAAAAGTATTGCCATTAGAAGAAGCGGCAGATTTATTGCTCCAAAGGGCTTTAGATGAAGGGGGAAATGACAATATTTCCTTTGTGCTTTTGGAGGTGCCACGATGACGGAAAAATGGTTAGATGACCGTTATGAGCTCATTGAGTTTGTGGGTAAAGGGGGCATGGCGCTCGTTTATAAAGCGCTCGACCATAGAACAAACCACTATGTGGCTGTTAAGATTTTGCGCCCCGAATACAATGATGACCAAGAGTTTTTAAAGCGATTTGAACGAGAAGCCATTGCAGCAAGCAAGATGAGTCACCACAACATTGTAAATTTGTTAGACGTTGGGTTTGACAATGATTGTAGATATCTTGTGATGGAGTTGGTAGAGGGCAAAACACTCAAAGAGTTAATCAAGGAAAAGGGCGCACTTGCCCCCAATATCGCCGTTCAAATTGCCATTCGTATTTTGTCTGCACTTCAACATGCACACAAAAATGGCATTATTCACAGGGATATTAAGCCTCAAAATATATTGGTTAATGCAGATGGCTTGGTAAAAGTGGCAGACTTTGGTATTGCACGTGTTGCAGGAAGCAACACCATCAGCAAAGCAGATAGCGTGATGGGGTCTGTACACTATTTTTCTCCCGAGCAAGCAAAAGGGGAAGATGTGACATTTGCAAGTGACATTTACAGCGTGGGCGTTGTGATGTATGAAATGCTGACCGGGTATGTGCCTTTTGATGGTGATACGCCTGTATCCGTTGCATTACAGCATATTAGCGCCTCTCCTCGCCCTATGCATGAACTTAAAAGCGATATTCCTTTGGCATATGAGCGCATTGTGTTTAAAGCAATGGAAAAAAAGCCTGAAAACAGATATCAAAGTGCTTTTGATATGGCACAGGATTTGCACAGAGCCATGCATGAACCCGAAGGGGATTGGCTGAACAAAATTCAGGACAAACCCATTCCTGCTATTGCTCCTAAAAAGCCAAGTAGTAGGTTTAAAGAAAAGCTTAGGAGTAGGCGCACCATATATTCTATTATGAGTGTAGGCTTTTCTGTGATTGTGTTGGCGTTTATGTTTTGGGGAGGTATTGGCATTTATCACCTGATTGTCAATTCCACGCAAGCACCTTATTTGTTAGATGAAACAGAGACAAGCGCACTGCGCCTCATTACAAAAGCAGGGCTTGTGCCACAAATTTCAAGAGTGAGCGACGAAGAAAAGCCTGCTGGCACAGTTGTCCTCCAATCGCCTGCATTTGATACTGAGATGAAAAAAGGGGAAACGGTGTTCATCACCATCAGTACAGGCAAAGAAGAAAAGCAAGTGCCCAACTTGATAGGAAAAACAGTCAAAGAAGCAAAGGAAATTTTGCTTACTTTAGATTTTACGCTCTTGGTGCGTCCAAACAAAATTTTGTCTGATAAAAAGGCAAACACTGTGCTTGAACAAACGCCTAAAGAAGGGGAAGTGCTTAAAGCCAAAGGCATTGTGGAAGTGACAGTGAGTGGAGGCGATATTGTCGTTCCAGATCTCACGGAATTAACGCAAGAAGAAGCCCTTCAATTGGCTGAAGAATTGGGGCTCCAAATTGTGGGCATAAAAGAAGTGCCCATTGAAGAAAAAAGCAAGCATAAATGTATTGCGGCTCAGCAGTTTAACAGCAAAGATGGCAAAGTTATTTATCAAGTGGGTGACCATGTGATAGAAGGTACAGAAGGTACTTTGGCTGTGTACGTGTGTCCTAATTTAGAAACACAGGTGCCCAGTGCAGATGAGGTGCAATCGAAATGATGAATGGCACACTTATAAGAGGGCAAGGAGGCTTTTACACAGTACGAACAGATGAAGGCAATGAGTACGTGTTAAGAGCAAAAAAGAAATTTCGTCGTGCCAAAATAACCCCTTTGGTGGGAGATAAAATTCTCTTTACAAAAGGGGAAATCAGCGATGAACATGGGTGGGTTGAAGAAATATTAGAGAGAACTTCTGTCTGCTTGCGCCCCCCTGTGGCGAATGTGACGTTGCTTGCAATCGTTATATCCAGCGCTCCTGAAGCAGATTTGTTGCTCGTGGATAAATTGCTTGCCTATGCTTTTATTAGAAACATTAAAACGCTGATTGTCGTGTCCAAAGAAGATATTGCTTCTACTTTATCAGACACAATCAAGGAACAATACAAAAAAGCGCAAACGAATATAATCAGCGTGAGTGCAAAAACCGGGGAAAATGTGGCGCAATTAAAAGAAATGCTCAAAGGGGAAACGGTGTGTTTTTCAGGGCAATCGGGTGTAGGCAAAAGCACGCTTTTAAATGCACTCTTTGCGCTCAATGAAAAAACAGGGGAAATCAGCAAAAAAATATCAAGAGGCAAAAATACCACAAGGCACGCTGAACTCTTTGAACAAGAGGGCATCAAGCTCATTGATACACCTGGTTTTTCCCTTTTGGACGTTGAAAGTGGCATAGATCCAGTGGCTTTTCAAGATGCATACCCCGAACTTTTACAGTATAAGGGACAATGTTATTTTACACCATGTTATCACGTAACAGAGCCTAAATGCGCTGTTACAGAAGCGATTGAAAAAGGCGAATTAAACAAAGAAAGAATAGAAAGGTATCGCTTGCTTTTAAAAGAAATTCAGCAAGCGTGGAAAAAAAGATATGATTAAAATTTCACCTTCAATACTTGCAGCAGACGTACTTCATATGGGTCAAGAAGTGAAAGAAATGCTTGATTTAGGGGTGGACATGTTGCACCTTGACATCATGGACGGGCATTTTGTGCCCAATATTTCCTATGGCCCTGACCTCGTGAAATCCTTGCATAAAGCTTTTCCAAATGCAGTAAATGATGTGCATTTGATGCTGTCAGAGCCTGAAAAATATATCGATGTATTTTGCGATGCAGGGGCAAATATTATAACTGTGCACCAAGAAGTAGGGCATGAAAAACAATTGATTGATCAAATTAAAGCACATCAAAATGTGGGCGCAGGCCTTTCTGTTAAACCAAACACACCTGTTGAAACGCTTTTTCCCTACTTAGATGTGTTGGATATGGTGCTCATTATGACAGTAGAACCTGGGTTTGGTGGGCAAAAGCTCATTCAGAGTGCTACTGAAAAAATCAATGTTTTAAGGCAAAAAGGGTATCAAGGCATGATTTCTGTGGATGGTGGCGTAACACTCCAAAATGCAGATGACCTTGTGCAACTGGGCGCTGATGTGTTGGTGCTGGGTACTGCTCTGTTTAAAGCAGAAAACAGACAGAACGCTATTTCTTTCTTACACGGATTGGAGAAAAAGTAAACAATGAAAAAGAACAATCAAGCGTTTCACCACAAGCACAGCTTGGGGCAAAACTTTATTGATGATGAGGGGCTTGTGCGCTCGCTCGTTGAATTTTCCAATGTAGGAAAAGAAGATAATGTGCTTGAAATTGGCCCTGGTATGGGGTCTATGACAGAAGAACTTTGTAAAACAGCAAAATATGTGATATCGCTTGAAATTGATCAGACATTGCTTCCCTTTTTAAATGTACGCCTTCAAAAGTATGATAATTTTAAACTTGTGCATGGCGATGTGATGCGTGTGTCTTTGCCCCAAATTACAGAGCAGTTTGACAGCTTTCATGTGGTGGCAAACATACCCTATTATATCACAACGCCTTTGATCACCCTCTTATTAAACAGCCCTTTAAACATTGAAAGTATGAACTTGATGCTGCAAAAAGAAGCGGCAGAAAAGATGCTTTCAGCACCTTCGACAGATGGGTATGGCCCCTTGCCTATCTTTTTCAACTTGGAATATGAACTGCATATTGCAACGATTATTGGGCGTGATATGTTTACCCCTCCACCTAATGTTGACAGCGCTTTTCTTGTTGCCAGAAAAAGAAAAACCCCTTTAACACACATTGAAGATATGAAGGTGTTTAAGAAGGTCGTACACGCAGCTTTTTTAATGCGTAGAAAAACACTGCTCAACAACCTTATGAACGTGTTTTCTATGAGTAGAGAAGATGTAAAAGCATGGCTACAAAGAGCAGATTTAAAAGAAAATATTCGTGGAGAAGTGCTCAGTATTGAGCAATTTGCCACCCTTTCAAACTGCATATAAGAATGAGTCAGCATGTGTATTCAGAGCGTATTTTGTTTAAAATACGCTTTTCTTTTCGGCAAAAAGCAGACTGGCTGAGCGCAAAATGCTTGGCACATTCTGCCTGTGTTTTATTTTTGTAATATCTTAAAAATATAAGTGTTTTTTCATCAGGAGGCAAGCGATAAAGTATGTCTTTAAGCATAAAAATGTGAACGAAGTCTTGTGCGGATGGGTCTTTTAAAGTGCGTTCGTATTTTTCATCATAGAGAGAAAAAGGCGCATTGAACTGGTCTAATAAAAAGAGCGTTTCATATGCTTTTTCACCTATTTTGTCTTTCACTTGCTGTACGGTAGGGGATGTGTTTTGGGTATTAAGAAAATCTCTCATAATTGCGTTCTTTTTATGATACAGTTGATTGATTCGCCAGTTGTTAGAAGGCAAAAAATACTTCTTGATACTGTTCAAAATACAGGGCACAGCATAGCTTGAAAAGCAAAAATTCAAAGAAGTGTTAAAGTGCATGATGGCATAAAAAAGCCCCATGCACCCTTCTTGTATGGCGTCTTCCGAATAAGGGAAACGCTTTGAAAGGGCATAGACGAGGGGCATGTGTTGTTCTGTTAACAATGCTTGTGCTTTTGTGTCGCCTTGTTGTGCTAACAAAAACAAATGCATACTATTTTACTGCAATCTGTTTTTTCATGCGCACTGTGGTGCCTGCGCCCAATTTGGACTCCACTTGGAGGTCGTCCATAAAGGTCTGCATCACGCAAAAGCCCATTCCTGAACGTTCTTTTTCAGGTTGAGAAGTATAAAAAGGTTGGAGTGCCTGTTCAATGTCTGAAATGCCACATCCAACATCCGAGATGGATAAATAGAGCATACCATCAAAGGACAATGAGGCACTCATTTCAATCATGCCCGTTTGCCCTTTATAGGCGTGTACGACAGCGTTTGTAACAGCTTCACTCACAGCAGTTTTGATGTCTGCTAAAATGTCTAATGTAGGGTTTAAAGACACGACAAAAGCACTGACGGCAAGGCGCGCAAAGCTTTCATTTTCGGGTAGGCTTGAAAAAATCAGTTTCATTTGATTTTTATAGTGCATACTGGATTTACCTCTGCTTTCTTTACAAAATATGTATGATTTGCCCCATGCCAGAGAGCGTAAAAATGCGTGTCACTTGGTTATTCATGTGCACAACAGACACGCTACCTCCTCTTTGCATGAGCGCACGATATCGCCCAATGATCACGCCAATGCCGGATGAATCCATAAATGTTAATTGTTTCATATCCAAAATAAGGTGCTTGATGTGACGGTCCTTAATGAGTGCATCCAATTCACAACGGATGGACTGTGCATTTGACTGATCCAATTCTCCTGTAAGAAGTGCTGTGATGGTGTCACGCCTTCTCAAGTATTCCATTTGGTTTCCCTCCTAAAATATCAACTCATATGTACGTATATTCTATATGTATATATGTTTCCCTTTATAGTATTTTGTTACATTTTGCGAATGTGGAAAAAAGTTATCGACATTTTTTTTGTGCTGTAATCGTGCATCAAAAAGACAGAATAAAAACATATTTTGCTTGTAATCAGTGTGTTTTTCTTGTATAATAAAGGAGTTGTTAGGCGTTTAAAACAACGTGTATTTGATGAAAAAGGGAGGCACAAAATTATGTGGGAAGTACCAAACGAATTACAGTGTGCAGATGCAGAAATTGCGCAAATTATTCACCAAGAGAGCGCGCGTCAAGAAGCTCATATTGAGTTGATTGCGTCTGAAAACTTTGTAAGCCGTGCAGTCATGGAAGCAATGGGTAGCCCTATGACGAATAAGTATGCAGAAGGGTATCCTGACCATCGCTATTATGGTGGTTGTGTGTATGTGGATAAAGCAGAAGACCTTGCACGTGACCGTGCCAAAGAACTGTATCATGCAGAGCATGCCAATGTTCAGCCACACAGTGGGTCACAAGCGAATATGGCTGTGTA
>CAYTPJ010000029.1:12393-20706 GCA_964439755.1 uncultured Oscillospiraceae bacterium | reverse complement strand
TTCTTGTTTCCCTTTTTGGTATATAAAAAACAGCATACTTTTAAATTTCTTTAAAAATACGCTGTTCAACATCGCTTATAATTATAAATTTGTGGAAATCTTTGTTAAAATAGAGCGCAAGGATTGCACTTCTTCTTTAGATAAATTCTGAAGCAAATCTGCATCCGTCTTTTTTCTAAATTCATGAATGGTGTGCACCAAATCAGCACCCTTTTCAGTCAAAGTAAGTACTTTGATACGACGATCTATGGTATCTGTGTCCACATTCAAATAGCCTTTTTGATGCAAAGAATGAATGCTTGTTACAACTGTGGGATGAGAAATACCAAAATATTCTTCCACATCTTTTTGAGCTTTCTTTTCCGATTCATTCTCTTTAATATACTGAATCATACGGAGTTGGAAGGAAGTTAAACCTGTTCTGTGCAATTGATTGTTTAAGTATTTGTTGAGGTTATCATTGACACGTTTTAATAAAAAAGCAATATCGTGACTTTGGGTGGTCATAAAAGTTTCTCCTCTCGTTTTACAAGGTTAAAATTGTTCATAGAACGCACTCTATTCTATATGATTGCGTGCCAATTGTCAAGCATAATATCTTCCTTTTTTACAAAAAATACCAAAAATAAACAAGCGTATATACATTTTTTAAGAATAAATTCTAATTATTGCCATTTTTACGCTAAAACCAGAATAAAATCAAATAGTTAATATTTGTAAAATCGTATTTTTTTCACAAAAAACGCAACAATCATTGTTATGGAATGTATTAAACGTGTTTATATAAGCCGTAATAAACAAGCAGTTGTTTTTTTTATCATTTAATTTATTCATGCGAAAATAGGGAGAAAAAATACCCTTTTAAAATCCTACTAATTTCCTCTAAATTAGAGGGTAATATCGTTTCACCCGATGCAAATACGTCTTGACCGTCTGCATAGTTGATCTCTAATTCAAAGGAATTTTCATGCCCCAAACTGGGAACACGCTCGTAATATTGATCCAATTTATAAATTTCATTGAGTATAATCATGGTATTTAAATCATTCAGTGCAGAGGCAGGAAGCGTTTTTTCTCTTTTCCCCCCCAAAGTAGAGTCATACACGATGACGTCTGCAAAACCCTTTTTTTCGTTCATAGAAAGCTCCAAGCAATCGCCGTTTTTATAATTGCGTTCAAAATAAAAATATTCCACGCCACTGGTGTTGATGGCTTTGGGCTTTATAAAAGCAGGGCGCACAAAAAAATACACGATAAACAAGAGCACAAACACAAAGGACAAAGATAAAAGCATCACCAGACGCTGTTTTCTCGTATCTTCTAAGTACACTGTATTTTGAACATTTTCTTCCTTTTCAAATTCCAATCCAAGTTCCTCCATGTATTACACACGCATTAAAAGCGCATCTAAATTGTTTTTAATAGACACTGTCACATGGTCAAAATCAAAAAGTTCAAGCGTTGCTTTTAAAATAGCAAGCCCGTTGGGCATAATGCCCACCCTGCTTTTATAAAGCCCCACCACGTTTTCCCTCTGTTCAAGCGTCATACAAGCCAAAGTGTAAAACTGCTTGTCCACATCTTCTTTGGTGAGCACCACGCCTTCAAGCCGTGCATCATGTGCGCTATTTTCCGTTTTGATTGCAGCAGAGGTAGCACACGTGCCCCCAATACCAATGAGCACATCAGGGCGCTTATTGTGCAAAAGATACGCATACTCTCTTTCCAAACACTTTGTCACAAGGGCGCACACTGTATCCCCTTCTTCTATTGAAAATATGGGGTGCAATTTTGCCAACCGTGTTGCGCCCAACTGTGCGCTTTTTAGGGCATATATGCCCTGTTCATTGCCAAAAGTCATTTCAGTCGACCCGCCCCCAATGTCGAGTACGGCGCAGCTGTTTCCCCTTTTGGCAGAATAAAAAGCAAGCTCTGCTTCTTCTTGCCCTGTAAGCACATTCAAACAAAGCCCTGTTTTTTCTTTGAGCATTTGAATGAGCACTTCTTGATTTTTCGCATCTCTTGATGCACTGGTTGCATACAAATATATTGTAGATGCCCCAAACATAATCGCTTCTTGCTTTAAGCTTTGCACATCTGTTACAGCACGTAAAATCGCTTCTTGTGGTAAAAATCCTCGTGCATCCAAATATGAAAACAATTTTGTTTCTTTTCTCAATCGCAGTTCTTCCCCCATGCCGTTTTTACAAAACAGACGGGTGGAGTTAGAACCTATTGCAATAGCAGCTTTTGTCATGTCATTCTCCTACAATTTCGGCTGTTGGCTCTGTATCGTAGAGTGCGTCTAAGTTGGTTACTTTAAAACGTATTTCGCCGGGCGATAAATAGCCATACAAAGAGCGTGCTTTTTCCACAATATACTCATTGTCATCCGAACTATCCACTTCCCTTTGTAAGTTGCTCCTCTCCCTTTCCACCACCGTTTTAGAAAGCCGTGTTTGATAGGCAAGCTCATTGAGCGCTTCTATTTCCTGTTTTTGTTGGTTATTATATAGGATAAAACACAGCACGAGCATGGAAAGAAATACGAACAAATAGAGAGGTTTTACACGTTTGTTCCTCAATAAAACACCTCCCTGTTCATAAAGCACGTGGCACACTATGTACCTTTATTTCTACACGCACCTTCTTTTTCCTTCTTCTTTTTGTGTTTTTTATAAGAAAAAAGCTTTTTTATCCCTTTTTGAAGCAGTGCATACGCTGTGCCCCCTAAAAAAATCGCCACAAATACATAAAAACGCAAAGAGGGCACATGATAATCATTCAAAATAAAAAATAACACCACAAAAAAAGGCACCAAAAACACCGTGTCCCAAAGCACCAAAAAGCGTGTTCTTTTTAAAAAGAAAAGATGGTACACGAGCGCACCCAAAAACCCCTGCAACACAAGCCAAAAAAACAGCGTCATTTGCACTTCAAATGTAGCACTTTTCATTTTCTTCCAAACAACCCTCGTATTTTTCTTACATCTTTATACATCACATTGTCAAACTTGCCTTCTACCAACACTTTGCCTTCCGTCTGAAGGAGCGAAGTGACACGCATATTTTCCCCTTGCAATATCAAATCCCCCTGTTCTGTTTTTAAAGCCACCTCATTTTCGTCAAAAGACAGCACTTGCGCCACACCTGTCACCTCTGCTTTTTTCCGTTCCGTTAATATAAGTGCGTGTGGCATTAAAGATGTTCTTTGCATTTCTTCCTTCATTATACTGTTTGGCTCCCTTCATTTTACTTCTCTCATCATACTATGCAAAGAAAGATAAATATAAAACTCCCGTTTGCAAAAGCATTTTCATGTGTTTTTATTGCTTTTTTTGCTCTTTTTTATAAATGCTTATTTTTTCTTAAAAATTATATACAGAAAAAGCAAAAAAAGGCTTGCTTTTTCCTTGTCTTTGGTGTATAATAATTCCTGCTTGCTGATGTAGCTCAGTCGGTAGAGCGCATCCTTGGTAAGGATGAGGTCACCGGTTCAAATCCGGTCATCAGCTCCAAAAACTTGCAGAAATGCAAGTTTTTTTATTTTACACAAAAACACATTGTAAAATAAAGGCATTTTGCCTTCAAACGTTTGACATTCCGTGTGGAATATGGTATATTTTTGGAGGAAACAAAAAGGGGAGAAGTTCTATATGAAAAAAATTCTGATTTCCTTTCTATTGATCGCCTTATCACTTTGCACACAGGCAGGGTTTGCCTCTGAAACCTTTGAGCTTACATCAGATGCAGGGGGATTTTCCGTACAAGTACCCATTGAATGGGCATACATGACACCAGAAGGGGATATCCCTCAAATGATGGTGCAAGTAGATGAACAAAATGTGATTATGATGGCGAAATTGAAAAAAAATATATCTTTATCTCCTGACGACCCCTTTATGCCCTTTTTAGGAGAAGGCAAAATTCTCTTTCAAACAGAGCGTAGTACGCCCAACAGCGAAATTATGGAAAAATATACGATTTCCGATTTCCCTGCTTTCCGTGTGAACATGGTGGGGCAAGCATATGAAATGATATGGATAGAAAACAGTGGCGACCTCTATTTTATCATGTACCCAAATGTAAACAAAAACCATGTAGCACGCATTGTTGACATGGCAAATACTTTTAAAATTATAACGATAGACAAAACACCCCTTCAAAACGAACAAGATTATACATTCAAACTGCTCCAAGATGGCACAGTTGCACTCACAAAATACACAGGTTCTGCAAAATACGTTATGACACCCCAAACAATAAAGGGCAAACAAGTAACGCAAATAGGCGACCAATGTTTTTATGAAACAGGTGTGCTCCACGTCATCATCAGTGAAAATGTGCGCTCCATGGGCACATACGTATTTTCAGGGTGCACCGCCTTGGAAAAAGTTGTTTTGCCCCCTTCCCTTTTGGTGTTGCCCCAAGGCACATTCGAGTCCTGCATAGCACTCCAAAATGTCCAATTGCCCAAAAATCTTGAAGAAATTCAAGACGGTGCTTTTTTTGGCACCATGTCGCTGACACAAATTTCCTTCCCCAATAGTGTAAAAAAAATAGGTCCTAATAATTTTGTAGCAGCATACAACATGCAAAAGTTCATCGTCTCAGACAATTGTGCAGGCTTGAGCACAGACCAAGAAGGCACTGTCTTATACACCAAAAACTTTGAGCGCTTGATTGCGTATGCACCCACTGCCCCTTTTAAAAGCTACACGCTGAACAAGAACACCAAGTCCATTGACACCATGGCTTTTTCCAATGCCTTTGCGCTCCAAAACATTGTACTCAACGAAGGATTAGAGAAAATCGCTCTCGGCGCTTTCTTTAACACGAGCTTGAAGGAAATATACATTCCAAAATCCGTCACATCCATCGGCACGATGGAAGGTATGACAATAGAAAACGAAAAAGGTGAACTGGAAGAAGCAACAGGAGAAGGGCAAATTTTCAGCACCCCAATTATGGTATATGGCGAAGAAAACAGCTCTGCGCAAACGTATGCCCAAAAGTTTGAATTGGCGTTTAGAGTGCGTGCAAATTAAAATGTCAGAAAAACACATTTTGACACAAAAAACCCCTTTACATAAAGATATGAGTGTGGTATAATTTGTGTGGGCGACAATTGACCCAGTGGGTCAAACATCGTCCGAAAAGATAAAGGAGGCGCAGACGTGTACGCAGATGAGTTGATTGCGTTTTTTAAACGCATTGCACCAGAGCAATTAAGCGAAATCGGTCGGCGTGCACAAGTGCTAACAGGCATTGAAAACATGCAACCTGTGGGCAGGCGTGCCCTCTCTGCTCGGCTCCATTTGTCCGAACGAGAAGTGCGTGCAGTTGCCACCTCTTTAAAAGAGCTGGGCTTGCTCCATTTGGATGCAGCAGGTATGCAACTGACGGACAAAGCACAAGAAGTGCTCTCTAATGCACGAGATTTAAGCCGATTTATGTTCGGGTTGTCCGACCTTGAGCGTGCCCTTTCACAGCGTTTAAACGTGCCCCATGTGGTGGTGGTATCAGGTGATCAAGATGAGGACCCTCAAGTGCTCAAAGACGTGGGCAGAGCAGCTGCACACAGGGTAAAGCAACTCCTCCAAAGTGGCATGACGCTTGCCGTAGGGGGAGGGAGCACGATGCTGAGCATTGCGCAAGGCATGACGAGCAGTGTGCCCTTAAATGTCATGGTCGTCCCTGCAAGAGGGGGCATGGGCACGATGGTAGAAACGCAAGCGAGCGTTGTGGCGGCTGAAATTGCACGGCGCATTGGTGGGCACTACAGAGTGATGCACTTGCCCGACAGCGTGGACGAAGTGACATTGCACGAAATGTGCAAACAAAAGGACGTCAAAGAAACGATTGAGCTTTTACAGCGTGCTGACGTGGTGGTGCACGGTGTAGGGCGTGCAGACGAAATGGCACGTCACAGAGGGTTTTCAAGGCTCGAATGTGAGGAACTTTTAAAGCGTGGCGCAAAAGGCGAAGCGTTTGGAGATTTCTTCAATGGCGAAGGCAAAACAGTGTTTCAAATGAGCACAGTGAGTTTAGAGCTGACCAAGCTACAAAAAAATCCTGTCATGATCGCCGCAGCAGCTGGCAAATGCAAGGCAGAAGCCATCATTGCAAGCACACGGCACGAGGCACATGAATCCCTCATCACAGACGAAGGCGCAGCGCATAGAATACTCGAAATACTGTCTAACGAAGACGAAAAGTAACATTGTTTGTTAAGGCAAAGCCTTTTCAATATATAAAAAGGGATAAAATAAAAGGAGTGTATAAACATGAACAAAAAGAGCATTGAAGACGTAAACGTTCAAGGAAAACCCGTACTTGTGCGTGTGGATTTCAACGTGCCTATGGACGGTGAAACAATCACGGACGAAACTCGTATCATTGGCGCATTGCCCACGATTGAGTACCTTGTAAACCATGGTGCAAAGGTTGTTCTTTGCAGTCACATGGGTCGCCCAAAGGGTGAATTCAACATGAAATACTCTCTTGCACCCGTTGCAAAACGTTTGTCTGAGCTTTTAAAGCAAGACGTTAAAATGGCAAAAGATGTTATCGGCGAAGACGCTAAAAAGTTAAGAGCAAACCTTAAAGACGGCGAAGTCATGTTGCTTGAAAACCTTCGTTTCCACAAGGAAGAAGAAAAGAATGACCCCGACTTTGCAAAAGAGCTCGCTTCTTTTGGCGAAATCTATGTGAACGACGCTTTCGGCACTGCACACCGTGCACACGCTTCCACAGAAGGCGTAGCCCACTACTTACCCGCTGTTGCAGGCTATTTGATTGAAAAAGAACTGCGCATCATGGGTGGCGCTCTTGAAAACCCCGCTCGTCCTTTCGTTGCTGTATTGGGTGGCGCAAAAGTAAAAGACAAGATTGGCGTGATCAAGAATCTTTTAGACAAAGTGGACACCTTGATCATCGGTGGTGGCATGAGCTACACTTTCCAAAAAGCTCGTGGCGCTAAAATCGGCAAATCCTTGCTCGATGAAGAACGTCTGCCCCTCGCAAAAGAATTGATGGCATTGGCAGAAGAAAAGGGCGTTAAAATCTTATTGCCTGTGGACAACTATGCTGCCAACGATTTCTCCAACGATGCAGACAAAATCCTTTGCTATTCCATGAACATCCCAGATGATTTTGAAGGCATGGACATTGGCCCAGAAACACAAGAACTCTTTGCTGAAGAACTCAAGAAAGCAAAGACCATCGTGTGGAACGGACCTATGGGCGTGTTTGAATTTGATAACTTTGCAGAAGGCACACGTGCCATTGCAAAGGCTATGGCTGACAACAAAGACGCCATCACCATCATTGGTGGGGGCGACAGCGCTGCTGCCATCACACAAATGGGCTTTGCAGATGAAGTGACCCACATTTCAACAGGTGGTGGCGCTTCCCTCGAATTCTTAGAAGGCCTCGTATTGCCCGGCGTAGATGCATTAAACGATAAGTAATAGCAAGGAGCAAACAACATGCGTAAACCCATTATTGCTGGAAACTGGAAAATGAACAAAACCCCCAAGGAAGCAGAACAGCTCGTCAAAGAGTTGATGCCTCTTGTAAAAGATGCAAACGCAACAGTCGTTGTGTGTGTGCCTGCTGTGGACATTGCAATTGTTGCACAAAAAGTAAAAGGCACCAACATCAAAGTGGGCGCACAAAACGTGCACTTTAAAGAAAGTGGCGCATACACGGGCGAATTATCTTGTCAAATGCTCAAGGCAGCAGGTGCAGACTATGCTGTGATCGGGCACTCTGAACGCCGTCAATACTTTGGTGAAACAGATGAAACGGTCAACCTTCGCACTTTGGCTGCTGTTGAAAACGGCATCATCCCCATCATTTGCGTGGGTGAAAACAAAGACCAACGTGAAAAAGGCTACACAGATGCTTTGGTGGAATACCAAACACTCATCGCTTTAAACGGTTTAACCCCCGCACAAGTAAAAAAAGTGATCATTGCTTATGAACCTGTGTGGGCAATCGGCACGGGCCTTACTGCAACAGACGAACAAGCAAACGAAACCATTGGCGTCATCCGTAAAGCTGTTCAAAGAAAATACGGCAAGGGCGTTGCAAACGCAGTACGCATTCAGTACGGCGGCAGCATGAACCCCAAGAACGTAAAAGGCTTGATGGCTCAAGAAGAAATCGACGGTGGCTTAATCGGTGGTGCTTCCTTGAAAGCAGAAGATTTTAGCAAAGTTGTGAACTTCGACAAGTAATGCATACAAGGGCTGTGGCAGAGATATTTTGTCACAGCTCTTTTTTACACACAAACACATTGACAAATGGT
>CAYTPJ010000029.1:3426-12293 GCA_964439755.1 uncultured Oscillospiraceae bacterium | reverse complement strand
AATGTATATGAAAGTGAGAAATAATATGAATCCAACATTTGAAATGGTATTAGAAAACGGTGGCGTTTTAAAAGGCGAACTGTACCCCGACATTGCGCCCCAATCTGTGGGCAACTTTGCAGCGCTTGCAAACAGTGGCTTTTATGACGGTTTGACCTTTCACCGTGTCATCCCTGGCTTTATGATTCAAGGTGGATGCCCCCAAGGCACAGGCATGGGCAACCCTGGCTATTCCATCAAGGGCGAATTTAAGCAAAATGGCGTGCAAAATGACTTAAAGCATACATACGGTGTCCTTTCTATGGCACGTAGCATGATGCCCAACTCTGCCGGCTCGCAGTTTTTCATCATGACGAGCAATTCCCCCCACTTAGATGGCTCTTACGCTGCTTTTGGCAAAATCTTAGAAGGTATGGAACATGCTGACAAGATTGTCAATGTAAAGCGTGACCACATGGATAGACCTCTTGAAACACAGAAAATCAAGAGCGTTCGTGTCAACACCAACGGTCAGGACTATCCCTTCAAAAAGCTTTAATTTAAAGCGAACAAAAAAGTGAGAAATTGGATGCAACGAACAGACATAGAGCTTCTTGCGCCTTCAGGGAGTATGGAGGCTTTTTACGGCGCCCTCACAGGGGGCGCTGATGCCATATATGTAGGGAGTGCTTTTTTTGGCGCACGCCAAAGTGTAGGCTTTGACGAGGAGCAATTAAAAGCGCTTGTTTCCCTTGCACATTTGTACGGAAAACGTGTGCACGTCACAGTCAATACGCTTGTAAAAGAGCATGAAATAGAGGCGCTCAAACAAACGCTCGCCCTGCTCCAAGAGTTGCATGTAGATGCCGTGTTGGTGCAGGATTTGGGCGTGCTTTTGGTGTGCCTCAATGAGTTTCCCTCTTTGCCAATACATGCAAGCACGCAAATGGCGCTCCACAACAAACAAGGTGCAGAGTTTTTAAAAAGCCTGTCCATCTCTCGCATGGTGCTCGCTCGTGAAAACGACTTGGAGGACTTAAAGAGCATAAAAGCCACAGGCATTGAAACAGAGATTTTTGCACACGGCGCCCTGTGCGTGTCCATGAGTGGGCAATGCTTATTTTCTTCCATGATTGGGGGCAGAAGTGGCAACCGTGGTCGGTGCGCCCAGCCCTGCCGTATGCAGTACACATACAAAAACCAAACAAAAGCATGGCTCTCCCCTGCTGACCTCATGACACGGGATATTTTAGACAATTCTCTTTTAGAATACACCAACTCGCTCAAAGTAGAAGGGCGTTTAAAGCGCCCCGAATACGTGTACACCATTACAAAAGCATATGACGATGCTTTGAAAGATTACTTTGATCACACCTTTGTGCCCCTTGATACAGTGCAAAAAGAAGCGCTCATTCAGATATTTTCTCGTGGTGGGTTTACAAAAGGGTATATGGACAATGCGCAGGATAAAGACGTGATGTACCCAGACAGTGTAACCCCCTTGGGGCTTTTGATGGGCGAAGTGTTTTACGCATACAAAAAGGGCGATATCTATTTAGCTGACATGTATTTGACACGGGATTTGCACAATTTAGACGGCTTAAAGGTGGACAATCAAAGTGTCATTTACAGTGGTTTGGACGTGAAAAAAGGGGAAATCGCTACATTAAGATTGCGTTTCATGCCCAAACCCAAAACCAAAGTATATCGCACGGAGGACGAAAATCAGCTCAAACACGCACAGCAATTTTGCACATTAGACAGCGTGTACAAAACAAAGCGCATTCCTTTTGATGCCCATTTTGAAGCAAAAGAAAATCAAGAAGTGCGCCTTTGCCTCACTGCAAAGGGTGTAACGGTTACGAAATTTCACCCCCCTTTAAATAGAGCAGACAATGCGCCTTTGACAATAGACAGTGTGCAAAAAGTGCTGTCTAAAACAGGGGGTACCCCCTTTGTTTTATCGGGCTTAAAAGCAGATATTGGGCACGTATACTTCCCTTTGGGCATGTTCAACGCTTTGCGTAGAGAGGCGCTCCAAGCACTGCACCAAGCGCTCATTTTAGCGCATGAACAGCACACCAAAAAAAGGCAATCTCTGCACATTTTGCCTTCTGACCCACAGCACACAAAAAGGCGCTTGATGGTCAAATCCACAGATTTATCCTTTCTTTCTTATGCGCTCCAAAATGGCGCAGACTTTGCTGTGTATCAGCCTTTGTCTTACAAAAAAGAGCGCATTTTGGAAGATGTAAAAAATATGCCTGCAAACACTGCATTGCTTTTCCCTGTATTTTGTAAAAGCGATGAAAACGAAATGCTCAAAGACATAATAAATGCGCACCACCTCCCTGTGATGCTCTCCAACGTAGGGCAACTTTCTATGCATTTTACCGTGCCTGTGTACACAGATTACGCTGTGCCTGTATACAATAGCAATGCTGAAAACATGCTTGCGTATAAAAATGTAAAAGGGTGCACGTTGTCGCCCGAACTTACACTGTCTGAAATAGCACAGCTTCAAGCGCCTGTTATGGAGCGCATACAAGTGGTGTATGGCAGAATTCGCTTGATGACGCTCTCCCACTGCATAGAGCGCACACAAAGAGGGCTTTGCACAGGGCATGCCACGTGTAATTTGTGTAAAGACACCCCTTTGGTGCATGGGCAAACACTCACAGACAAGATGGGCTTTGAATTTCCCCTCATGCCCATCAAGCAACAAACAGGGTGCAAAACCTATTTGTACCACGCACAACCTTTGGATTTACTTCAAAGCCTCCACACGCTTGAAGCACTGCCCTTGTCCTTCATGCTGGACTTTACGTTTGAAACATTAGAGCAATCCAAAGAAGTGCTTTTAGCGTACAAAAATGCCTTGAAAGAAGAAAGCTTTTCCTCTATATCGGATATTTTAAATGCCCACACCACAGAGGGCAGGAGCAAAAAAGGCGTGCTCTAATTGTAAACAGATTTTAAACAATGTAGAAATAGTATTTATTTTTCCATCCATTTATGGTAGGATATTTTTGAAAAGGAACACGGAGGGGTATGGTATGACGGAAAAAACACTCAGAGTGCTTGAGTTTACCAAGATTAGGGAATATCTCAGCACATTTGCGCTGACAGAGTTGGGCAGAGATAAATGCCTTGCCCTCGTGCCTTTTCAGTGCATAGAAGATGTGCAATTTGCCCAAGATGAAACAGAAGAAGCTGTGGTCATCACCACGTACATCGGAGGCAATCCCCTTGTATCCTTTAAAGATGTGAGCGACACGCTCTCTTTGAGCAAAAAAGGGGCAACGCTGAGCCAAAAAGCACTTTTGCAAGTAAAAGATGTGCTCTCTGCCACTCGAAATGCAAAGAAAGTGCTTGTTACCGAGCGTGAAAACACGCCCATTTTAACACGTCAAGCCTCCACCTTACAGCCTTTTCGTATGCTCGAACAAGACATTGCTGACTGCATTTTGAGCGAAGATGAAATGGCAGACAGGGCAAGCACAGCGCTGTATGACATTCGCACACGCTTGCGCCGTGCCAACGAAAAAGTGCGTGAAAAATTAACGCAGATGGCGCACGGATCGCAGACCTCTAAATATTTACAAGAAGGCATTGTCACCATGCGCAATGGGCGCTACGTGCTCCCTGTACGTGCAGAGTATAGACAAAGCGTGCCCGGCCTTGTGCACGACCAATCTGCAACAGGCGCAACGCTCTTTATTGAGCCCCTTGCCGTTGTGGAATTGAGCAACGAAATCAAGACCTTGCAAATCAAAGAACGAGAAGAAATAGAGCGTATTTTGGCTGCTTTATCTTTTAAAGTGGGTGAATACAGCGAGGAAATCAAAGAGAATGTGGACATCCTTGTGCACTTGGACTTTGTGTTTGCAAAAGCCATGTTGTCAAGGGCGCAATTTGCTATTATGCCCAAGCTCAACAACGAGGGCAAAATCAAGTTCCTCCGTGCACGTCACCCCTTGATTGACAGAGAAAAAGTGGTGCCCTGTTCCCTGTATTTGGGGGAAGATTTTACCACACTCGTGATCACTGGTCCTAATACGGGTGGCAAAACTGTGACGCTCAAAACAGTGGGCTTGCTCACCGTGATGGCACAATCTGGGCTTCAAGTGCCTGCTGAAATTGGCACCACGCTCGCCGTGTTTCGCAATGTGTTTGCAGACATTGGGGATGAACAGTCCATCGAACAATCTCTTTCCACCTTTTCTTCTCACATGACGAACATCGTGTCCATCATGCACAATGTACAGCCCAATGACCTTGTGCTCTTTGATGAACTGGGTGCAGGCACAGACCCCACAGAAGGTGCAGCGCTTGCAGAAGTGATATTAGACCACTTGGTACAGTGCAAAGTACGCACAGTTGCCACCACGCATTACAGCGAATTAAAAGCGTATGCCTTGTCTACAAAAGGGGTGGAAAACGCAAGCGTAGAGTTTGACGTTGAAAGCTTGCGCCCCACGTACAGGCTCTCTATTGGTGTGCCAGGCAAATCCAACGCCTTTGAAATTTCAAGAAAATTGGGGCTGGATGACTTTTTTATTGACAATGCCAAAGAGCTTTTGAGCCACGAAACACTGCGCTTTGAAGATGTGATCAAAAATGCAGAATATCACAAACAAGTGGCTGAAAAAGAGCGTGTGCTGATGGAAAAAGCAAAGCAAGAAACTGTGGTGCTGAGAAATCAGGCAGAAAAACTCTACAAAGAGTTGGAAGAAAAAGAAAGAGAGCTTACAAAAAAAGCCAAGGACAAGGCACGCATTATTTTAGAAGATGCACGCAGAGAGTCTGACCAAATTATATCCGACTTAAAGCGCATGAAGAAAAATCAAAATGTGCAAGACCACGAAGTCAATGCGCTCAAAAATCGCTTGCAGAAAAACATTGACAACACAGCAGAAGGTTTAAAAAAGAACGTTGCACATCAGCCCGTGCAAAATTTAAAGCAAGGCGATTATGTGGACATTTTAACCTTTAACACAAAGGGTACAGTGCTTGAAGTGCTGTCTAATGATGAAGTGCTCGTGCAAGCTGGCATTATGAAAATCAAGGTCAAAAAGTCCGACCTAAGCTTTTCTCAAGCACAGGAAAAAAAGAAGCCCAAAAGTCAAGTGTCTGTAAAAGCAGACAGGACAAAAAAGCAAGTATCTTTATCTTGTGACGTGCGTGGGCATGCTTTAGATGAAGCACTCCCCATGGTGGACATGTATTTGGACGAAGCCGTAATGAGTGGGTACAACGAAGTGACCATTGTACACGGCAAAGGCATGGGCATACTGCGTTCGGGCATTCAGCAACATTTAAGAAAACACAAGCATGTGCGCAGTTTCCGTTTGGGCATATTTGGAGAAGGCGAAGACGGTGTAACAGTCGTTACACTCAAATAAAGGAGGGAAAAAAATGGCAGACAATGCAAAAACATTGCATTCTGAAAATACTGCATCAGATGACAAACAGACCATCCTCATTGTAGATGATGACAAAAATATTTTAGAGCTTATCAACCTGCTTTTAAAAAAAGAAGGGTATGACACTGTGACAGCAGAGCGTGGCGATGAAGCGATATCTGCCTTTTTAAAGAACCCACCCAGCCTCGTGTTGCTGGACGTCATGCTCCCTTCCATCGATGGCTATAAAGTGCTCCAAAGCATTCGCAAAACAAGCTCCATCCCTGTCATTATGCTGACAGCCAAAGATGAAACGATTGACAAAGTGTTGGGGCTTGAACTGGGCGCTGATGACTATATGACCAAGCCTTTTGAAAACAAGGAATTGCTTGCTCGTGTAAAAGCCGTGCTTAGAAGAAGTGAAAAAAAAGGAGAGAAGGCCAAAACGCTTTCCTTCCCCTCTTTGACCATATCCCTTGAAGAATACGAAGTGCGCTTTAAAGGCGAAGTGATTGAAATGCCCCCCAAAGAGCTTGAGGTGCTCTACTTTTTGTGCACACATAAAAACCATGTGTTCACAAGAGAACAACTGCTCGAACAAGTGTGGGGCTTTGAATTTTATGGCGATAGCCGAACGGTGGATGTGCACATCAAGCGTTTGCGTGAAAAGCTTTCGCCCTCTGAAGGGCTTGGATGGCAAATCAAAACCATCTGGGGCGTAGGCTATAAATTTGAGGTTGTATAAATGAAAAATAAGAGCATGTTTGCACGCTTAATCACTGTGTTTTTAGCTGTTATATTGCTGTGTTCCACTGTGCTTATGGCTTTTTATTACTTGAACACACGTGCTTCTATCACGGAAAGCAAAGTGGAGGAGCTTAAAAAAGAGGCGAAGGAGTTTGCCTACCTCGCCAGCTTAAACACAAGCAACACTTTGTTTTTTGACAGTGCTAAAAACACAATTTCTGACGAATACATGCGCTATAAAGCACGCAATATTTACAAACAATTTAACGCCTACATCATTTCTATTGACAGGTCTGGCAAACTGCGTGCGTACAACTTAACAGACGAATTGTTGCAAGATGAAGACGTATTAGACACCATTGTGAATATTGAAGATATGTCGCAAACAGTGGTGCGTGTGCTCCACGGCGAAGAAGTGGTGCAGGAAACTTCTACCAAAAAAGGGCTCATGTTCACGGTTGCAGTGCCCCGCATTGAACAAGGTGTCGTGGTCGGGGGTGTCGTCATTCAAACGGCAGCGCAGACCATCCGTTCCAGCTATCAATCCTTTTTGATGCCCACCATTTGGGCAACGTGCATTGCCTTTTTGTTTGCCGCCCTTTTGTCCTTTGTGTTTACAAAGCAAACGGTTGCCCCTTTAACGCAGATGGAACTGTCTGCTACAAAAATGAGCAACGGAGATTTTTCTGTACGTGTAAAAGAAGAAGGCACGAGCGAAACGCTCTCTCTGGCGCACTCTTTTAACCAAATGGCAACAAAATTAGAAGAAATTGAGCAGTCGAGAAAAGCCTTTGTCGCCAACGTGTCGCATGAGTTGCGCTCCCCCATCACCTCCATCAAAGGATATTTAGAAGGCATCGTAGATGGCACGATTGAAAAAGAAAACCAAGAAAAGTACATACAAATTGCACTGTCTGAAACGGACAGAATGTCTAAGCTCATCCACAATTTGCTCAACCTATCTCGCCTTGAAAACAAGGATAAGGCGCTTGCGCTTTCCCACTTTGACTTAAACGAAACAGTGCGCAGGGGCATCATTGCCAAAATGGCGCAAATTGAAAACAAAGAAATTGACTTAGATGTGGATTTTTATACTGACCCCTGCTACGTGTACGCAGACCAAGACCAGATAGAACAAGTGCTCACAAACCTCTTAGACAACGCTGTCAAATTCTCCTACCAAAAAGGGAGAATTTTCATCAAGACAAGAGAACGGGATAAAAAAGTTTATTTCACCATACAAAACGAGGGTGTGCCCATATTGCCTGAGGATAAAAATCACATTTTCGATCGTTTCTATAAAGCAGACAAAGCGCACACTGTGGGGAAAGGCACAGGGCTTGGTCTTGCAATCTCAAAATGTATCATGGAAAAACATGGCGAACACATCAAGCTCCTTGATGCAGACAAAACGACGTTTGAAATCTCTTTGAAAAAAGGAACGTCCAATAGAATGGGAGGCAACGAATGAAAATCCTTGCACATGCAAAGCTCAACTGGTCTTTAGATATAACCGGCATAAGGCAGGACGGCTACCACTTACTCGATATGGTCAACCAAACACTTGCCCTTTCTGATGTATTAGAAGTAGAAAAAACAAAAGGGGAGATTTCTCTCCAAATAGAAAACGACAGCACTTTGTCAAACGACCAAGACAATTTGATTATCCGTGCTGCACAATTATTAAAAGAGCGCACAGCCTGCACGCTTGGCGCACACATTGTTTTACAAAAAAACATCCCCATGATGGCAGGGCTTGGAGGAGGCAGTGCAGACGCCGCCGCCACATTGCTCGCATTAAACAGCGTGTGGCAACTGGGTTTGACTGTCAAACAACTGCAAGAAATAGGGCTATCCTTGGGCGCTGATGTGCCCTACTGCTTGGTGGGCAATGCAAAAAGAGTGCGTGGCATTGGCGAAAAAATAACGAGTGTACCTGTGTTTACCACCTTCCATGTCGTGCTCATAAAGCCCAAACAAGGGCTTTCCACCAAAGAAGTGTTTGCACTTTGTGATCAAACGCCCTACGAACACACAAAAACCAACTTGGTGATGGATGCGCTTGCCCTGTCCAACTTACAGTTGCTCAAAGAAAATGCAAAAAATGCCTTGCTCTCTGCCGCATGCAAACTGTGCGCTGACATAGAGCCTGCCCTTTCCTTGTTGCGCTCTTTAAAAGCAGAGTACACGCAAATGACGGGCGCTGGCTCCACTGTGTACGGTGTGTTTAAAAAGGAAGAGGACGCAAAACATGCCTTTCTTGAAGCGCAAAAGCACTATGACCACGTGTTTTTAACTTCTACATTTACTGCATAAATCATTCCATAAAAAGGCATACTCCCTTTAAAGACGTTTGAAAGGAGTATGCCTATTTTTTATTTAAAAAGAAAATCAAAAGGTGTGCTGTTTGTTTTCATCTTGTGTATTTTTACAAACACTTGCCTTTTAGCGCAGGGCAAAACGTACTTGCGCATTGTATCTCGTGATTCTTCCTTTATGGCGCAACAAGAAAAATTGCGTGTAAAAGATGACATCTTGCGCACCCTGCCAACGCACCCTGCATTTGAAAAAATAGCATACCCACTCTTACTTAAAATGGCGAAAAAAAACAATGTGTTTACCGTGCAAAAGCGTTTGTTTACACCCATCAAGCATGCCCCGCCCCTCTCCATTCTGGAAGTCAAAATTGGAAAAGCAGAGGGCAAAAACTATTTTGGTGCGCTCTTTAAAGAGAGC
>CAYTPJ010000029.1:0-3326 GCA_964439755.1 uncultured Oscillospiraceae bacterium | reverse complement strand
GTCCCGTCCTAACACCCTCACGCACCAAACACCCAGCATCTTCCTCCTAACATAAAAAAATGACAGAGAACATCACGCATCTCTGCCATTTTTTTATACAATATTGATTTACCTTTTAGTCATCATGCCTTTTGGCAATGAGTATCAAGCGCAACAATTGGAGGGCAGAAGATACCACAGATGCCACGTATGTCATCGCCGCAGCAGACAGCACTTTGCGCACCCCTTGTGCTTCTTCTTGAGAAATAAAATTGCCATTGGTGAGCATCAAAAGGGCACGTTTGCTTGCATCCAGCTCCACAGGAAGTGTAATGAGCGTGAACAAGAGCACGAGTGAAAAAAGAACAATGCCTGCAAACTGCAAAGGCTGTACAGAAAAGATGAGCCCAAGCAAAAAGATAGGCCATGCCATAGTGGATCCAATATTCACAACAGGCACAATTTTAGAGCGAAAAGTCAAAAGAGGGTACTGCTCTCTTTTTTGCATGGCATGCCCTGCTTCATGTGCTGCAACACCGAGCGCCGCAATACTGTCTGACTGATACACATCGTCCGACAAACGCAGTACATCCGTTTTAGGGTCAAAATGGTCTGTCAAATTGCCCCCTACATGCTCCACTCTTACGCCCCCATTGCCATTTTGCCGAAGCATTTCTTTGACAATTTGGTTGGCAGGCACGCCCTTAGAAGTTCGGATTTTACTGTATTTTGAAAAGGCACTCTGCACACGAAATTGCGCCCAAAGCCCTAACAAAAGCCCAGGAATTACTAAAATATACGTCCAATCGTAAAAATACAATGCTTTTCCCTCCTCTTAAAATACGTTGAGCAGTGCCATTAAAGAGGACCCCACCATGAGCACGGCAAGGAATATGCAAAGTGCACGCACTGCCATTGTTTTGGTCTTTGTTTTTTGTTGTTGTTTCATTTAAAAAAAATCTCCTTATTGGTATGATGGATTTTATTTATTTTCTGCTTGAAATTGTTCAATCGCCTTGGACAATTGGTCAGGGCAAGAGGTATTGCCTTGGCATAAAATGCCACGCAGTGCCTCTTTCACTTCATCTGCATTTCTCCCAATCACCATGCGCCCCAAACCTTCTGTGTTGCCCTTACAGCCACGGTGAAATTTGCAATGCGTGATGATGTTGTTTTGGTCAATGTCCAGTTCAATCTTGGTAGAGCAAGTACCTTTTGTTTTGTATTCGAGCATGTGTAAACCTCTTTCAATTTTTCTGTAAATATTTTTGAGCGCATGGGTCATTTTTTAAAATGGCATAGAGCATCACATCTTTAAACTGCCCTTTTATGAACACACGCTCTCTAAGCAATCCTTCGTATTGCATATTGCATTTTTCCATCACTCTTTGAGAAGGGATGTTTTCCTTAATAAACTGTGCTTCCACACGGTTTAAATGCAATGTGTTAAAAGAAAACTTTAGTATTTCTCCCAGCGCTTCTGTCATAATGCCTTTATTCCAAAAGCGCCTACTCAAACTATACCCAATCTCTGCACTTTTAAACTCTGTGTTGATCCACATAAAGCCTATCGTGCCCACCATTTTCCCCGTTTCTTTGTCCTCAATGGCAAAAGTAGAGGGCAAGCCTTTTTTGTATTGCTTTCTCGCTGCTTTTATAAAAAGGTGTGCATCCAGCAAGCTTTGGTGCGTATCCCACAGCACAAACTTGCTCACTTCATCGTCTTTTGCATAGGCAAACAAATCTTCCCTATCCTTTGTTTTTAAAGGACGCAATAAAAGGCGAGGAGTAGGAAGTGTAGGAAGTGCTTTGAAAACAGATTGATATGATTGCATGGTATATTTTGATCCTGTCTATTTTATCTCTTTTATAGTTTGACCCCTTGGTACACGAAAGAAGAATTGCGCAGTGTGTAGAAAAACAAAATAAGAGCAAGAGCAAGCAGTGTGTAGAGCACTGCCATCCAAACGATGTAAAAAGTACTTTTTTTCTTTTTCATTACGCCCATTCCCTCCCATGAACACATTTTATGTGTATGTATTTTCCATAAATTACGATTTTATTCCTGCATTTGGGAACATTGTGCACTGTTTGCACGTTGAATAGATGGAACCTCTACGCAGAAAGGAGTTTGATATAAACTGAGTGCCTGTTGCGCAAGCAAAAGCCCCACCACCGTTTTAGAGTCGTTGATTTCCCCACGCACAGTGCGTGCAAGTGCGTCTTCAAAAGGAATTTTAGTGCATGTTAAAAACTCGTCTTCATCTGTATGCATTTGATGCTTTGTAAGCCCTGTTGCAAGGTAAATGCTGATGCGTTCAGAGCAAAACCCGGGTGTCGTAACGATGGCAGTTAAAAGCTTCCAGTTTTGAGCGTTTAGCCCTGTTTCTTCTTCCAACTCACGCTGTGCACACATCAAAGGGTCTTCCCCTTTAAAGTTCAACTTGCCTGCTGGAATTTCCCACGTCATTTCATCAATGGCAACACGGTGTTGACGTACAAAAAACACTTGCCCTTGCTCATCTAATGCAACCACAGCAGCAGCACCCACGTGCTCCACTACTTCACGGTATGCCTGTTTGCCGTCTGGCAGTTGGACTGTCAAACGCTCTAAGTGCACCACTTTGCCTGCATACAGTGTTTCTTTTGAAATCATTTTTTCTCTAAGATCTGATATTTCCAAAATCATTGACCTCCTTTTTGGATGGAGAAAACTCTCCAAATAGAAGTTTCTACACAAATTCAAAAAAATCCTGCTTATTTTTTGTGATTTATTGGTTAAATGATTGACGAAACTCGTATTTCGTAATACAATTGAAATAACCTCTTTGTATAAGAGGTTCACCTGCCCAGTTTTTTGACTTGAAGGAGGCGTCTTACATGAAACAATTTACTCCCCCACCTTTCAAACGCATTGCGAGTTTGATTTTATCATTCGTCCTGCTTTTCTCTTTGGTGCCCTCTGTGGCAAATATGGAAAGTGTGGATAGTGTGTCCGTAGTCTTTCATTATTTAGATCAAGAGGGCAACACACAATCAGTACAGGCATCCCCTGTGCTTTATTCGGGTTTAGAACAAAGCTATTATTATTGGGCGCAAGTGCCCGACATCGCTTTGCAAAACGGTGTGTCTTATCAAATTACAGATATGAACAACACCATGGCGAGCTTTAACCCCCCCATAGGCTCCACTTTTTTCCCACAAGATGCTGGCACCACTTTGGACGGCATGTGGTTAGATGTGGAAGCATTTGACGTAGAGGGCAATTTTTTGCGTGTCTTGCGCCTCTATGTGTCCACACAAACAGCAATGCCGGATGAACCTGCACAGGAAATACACCCTGTGTC
>CAYTPJ010000028.1:0-21087 GCA_964439755.1 uncultured Oscillospiraceae bacterium | reverse complement strand
GTGGCCCCGGCACACTTGCTGTATGCTTTATGGGTAAGGAAAGAGATATTTAATTATTTAGTATGGTGCGTTTTTTTCGCATCATACTGTTTTTTTGAAACGATACAAAAGAAAGAGGCGTTTCCATGAATTCAGTGTTAATCTACGTGCTCATAGTTACAGCGATTGCTGGCGTTGGTGGCACAGGGCTTGGTGGGCTCATCAGCACATTGTTTAAAAAGAACTCAACAAAGGCTGTTAGCTTGTTGCTCAGCTTTGCAGGGGGTGTGATGCTCTCTGTCGTGTTCTTAGACCTCATGACAGAAGGTATCAAAGAAGCAAATGATGCACACTTAAACGGCTCTTTACTCATGATATTTGGCGTCATTATAGGCTTTGCAGTCATTTCTCTCTTAAACTATGTGATTGATAAGCACACAAATAAAGAAGTAGAGCATTCTAATGAAGAAAAGCATCCAAAAACAGCAGATGATTTAGATGAACTTATCCACGCTGACCACTATGAAGAACACAAAAAAAGCAACAACAACCTTTTTGTTGCAGGGCTGATCATGGCTTCTGCCATTGCTCTGCACAATCTGCCCGAAGGCATGGTCATTGGTGCTGCTTACACGGATATTCAAAGCGTTTCAAACCTCTTTACAAGCAGTGGTATGCTCGTTGCCATTGTACTTGGTTTACACAACATTCCAGAAGGCATGGCTGTTGCTGTGCCACTCATTGCAGGGGGTATGCCCAAATGGAAAGCTGTGCTCATGACTGCGCTCAGTGGTTTCCCCACCGTCATTGGTGCTCTAATTGGGTATTTACTCGGCACAATGGGTGCGCTATGGAACGTACTCGCATTAGGCTTTGCAAGTGGTGCTATGCTGTATGTGGTGTTTGGCGAATTGCTCCCCGAATCTATTTTGATGTGGAAATCCAAGCTCCCCTCTTGCGCTGTCATCATTGGTATTTTGCTCGGTGTGTTTATTATTTTTTAAAACTCAATATCATACACACGTTGCGCCGTTTGAAAGAAAACGGCGTCTTTTTCTTTTGTCGTCAAATTCAAATCAAGCACACGCTGTACTTCATCTTTAGGGCTCCACATGGGGTAATCTGACCCAAACATTACTCGGTCTGCGCCATAAGAACGGATAATTTGCGTTGCTTGCTCTTTGTTCATTGCATACAAACTGGAGGAGCAATCGACACATAGATTTTGATATTTGTTTAATTTTTCCGTTGCCTCTGTCCACATGGACCACCCTCCAAAGTGCGCACCAATGACAGTCAAATTTTTAAATTTTTGTAAAACTGGTACCAAGCGATTGGGATTAGAATAATCATATCGCTTGTCCCCGGTATGAATTAAAATGGGCAAATGATATGCTTGACACAGCTCATACATGGGCATACAAATAGCATCATCCAGCTTAAAATGCTGAAAATCAGGGTGCAATTTAACGCCATGAAGCCCTAAACTTCTTAAATATTCCACATCTTTTTCAAGGTTTAAACTGTTTGGATGCAGTGTGCCAAGGCCTGTAAATTGTTCTTTGTTTTCCTGCACTGTTTGCGCAATAAACCTGTTGATGTGAGGCACTTGCATTTGTGTAGTTGCAACAGAGTGCACAATGGCATGCGAAATGCCTGCCTGTTCATGCGCTTCTAACAAGTCCACCACATCCCCTTTTTGATGCATCGAAAGGTGATAAAACGCACCAATGCTCTCCACTGCTTTTTGCGCAATTTTTTCGGGGTAAATATGGCAGTGCGCATCTATTATCGTCATACACTTACTTCCTTTTTACTATATTATTTGCTTTTCAAGCCTAATTTTTTGATGGCTTCATCACGCATTTGATACTTGAGCACTTTGCCTGCTACATTCATGGGAAACTTGTTTACAAACTCGATATAGCGTGGTACTTTATGGCGTGCCATATGGCTCATTATGTAATCCTTCATTTCTTTTTCTGTCATACATTCGTTTTCTTTTAAAATAATGACAGCCATGATTTCTTCGCCATACTGTTCATCTGGCACACCAATCACTTGCACATCTTTCACCTTGTTGTGCGTATAAATGAACTCCTCAATTTCTTTGGGGTAAATATTCTCTCCCCCTCTGATGATCATATCTTTGAGGCGACCTGTAATTCTAAAGTTTCCTTCTTCCGTCTGGAGCGCCAAATCCCCTGTATGTAACCAGCCCTCTTTATCAATCGTTTCAGCCGTTTCCTTGGGCATTTTATAATACCCTTTCATAATGTTGTATCCACGCACCACAAACTCCCCTACTGTGTTGTAAGGCAATTCTCTACCATTTTCAGGGTCAATAATTTTACACTCAATTTCAGGCAACGCTCGCCCAACTGTGTTTACACGCACTTCCAAAGAGTCCGTCGTTTCGCTCATCGTACACCCGGGAGAAGCTTCCGTTTGCCCATATACAATGGTAATTTCCTTCATGTTCATTTTATCTTGCACATCTTGCATCACTTTAACTGGGCACAAACTGCCTGCCATGATGCCTGTGCGCATGTGTGAAAAATCCGTCTTTTTAAAATCCTCATTTTCGAGCATGGCAATGAACATAGTAGGCACACCGTGAAAAGCTGTGATTTTTTCCTTGTCCACGCACGCAAGCGCAGGCCGAGGAGAAAAATAAGGCAAGGGATACAGCGTTCCTCCATGCGTCATTGTTGCTGTCATTGCAAGCACCATGCCAAAGCAGTGAAACATGGGCACTTGAATCATCAAACGGTCTGCTGTTGACAAATCCATGCGATCACCTATGCACTTGCCGTTGTTTACAATATTGTAGTGCGTGAGCATTACACCCTTTGGAAAGCCTGTGGTACCTGATGTGTATTGCATGTTGCACACATCGTCTTTGTTCACCTTTAATTGATAACGGCGCAGCTCCTCCACGGGCACATAGTCAGCACGCTTTTTTGCTTCTTCAAAGTTTAAGCATCCCTTCATATCAAACCCAATGGTAATGATGTTTCTAAGGCAGGGCAAACGTTTTGTATGTAAAGGTTCTCCCTTTTTATGCGTCAAAATTTCAGGGCACAGTTCCTTCATAATGCCCTCATAGTCAGCATCTCTGTACCCATTGATCATGATAATCGTGTGTGTGTCCGACTGCGAAAACAGATATTCTGCTTCATGAATTTTGTATGCCGTGTTCACGCTCACAAGCACAGCGCCAACCTTTACGGTCGCCCAAAAAGCAATATACCATTCGGGCAAATTGGTCGCCCACACTGCAACATGGCTACCTGCTTTTACATTCAAAGAGATGAGTGCACGTGCAAATTCATCCACATCTTCTTTAAACTGCTTATACGTTCTCGTGTAATCGAGGGTGGTATATTTAAACGCCAAATGGTCAGGGAAATTCTCTACCATTCTATCGAGCACTTGAGAAAAAGTGAGGTCAATCAGCGTATCTTTTTTCCAAATATACTGCCCTGTTTTTTGTTTATTCAAATACAAAGGCGCTTTATGCCTTGACAAGTCTTGATACAAGCGCATACGTGCAATAAAATGCGCCAAAATCACATCGATATCTGTCATTTCAGGCATCCATTTTACATCCCATTCTAAGGATATAAATGCATCATAGTTGATAGAGCGCAGCGCCTCCATCACATTGTCTAAAGGCAAAGTGCCTTCCCCAATCAATCGAGGCTTCACAGCATCTCCTTGCATTTCAGAATCCCTAATATGCACATGATGAATGAATGAGCCTAAATTCTTAATTGTCGTTTCGGGCTGTTCATTGTTCATTCTAAGAGGATGTTGCACATCGTATAATGCACCCAAATAATCGCTTGAAATTTCGCTCAATATCTCTCTTAAATATCTGGTATCAGAAAACAGCCCCACCGTTTCCATCAAAAGTACAACATTATATTTTTTTGCATATTGAACATAAGTCTTCACCCTGTCCAAAATTGCTTGTTTTTCAATGTCTTTTAAAGCGTGAATGCGCACATAAGGTGCACGCACCAAATAAGCACAATCCACTGCTGTAATAACCTCTTGGTAGGCTTCCTTTTCGTCCCCTGCAATATCGGTAAGCGCATCCAAGCAAGGCACTTTAAGCCCACTTTCCGTCATGCGTTTGCCCAACATAATCAGCGCACGCTTATCTGTTTTTTGAAGGGACAGCACCTCCAAATCGTGCAATTCTATGCCTGAAAATTCATTTGATTTTGCGAGTGCAATCACGCTTTCAACATCTAACTGTTCAAAGCCCTTTGTGGAAAAAGATAATTTCATTCTGCTTCATTCTCCTCATCATACACAATCTTGTTGAGTGCACTGATGTATGCGTTGATAGATGCGCCCAAAATATCTGTGGATGTGCCACGCCCTGCATAGAGCTTCCCACCATTGCGCAATCTGATCATGGCATCCCCCATCGCTTCTCTGCCCTCTGTTGCAGACTCGACTTGGAAAGCATCCAATTCAAAGTGGTGCCCAATGCACTTTTCAATAGCAACAAGTGCAGCATCAATAGGCCCATCTCCAAGAGAAATGCCCTCCACTTTTTTGTCGTTATACATCAATTCCACATGTGCAGATGATGTAATTGCACTGCCTGTGTGAATTACGTAGTTTAAAAGTCGATAAGTGCTTTTCACCTGCATTGCAACGCTCGCAATTATCCTGTCCAGTTCTAAAAGCGTCACTTCTTTTTTCTCTGCAATGTTCTTAAAACTCTCGTATACTTTTTCATTATCTTCTTCATGCAAATCATATCCCAACACTTTAATGGCGCTTTGCACATCTTTTAAAGTGCTCATCTTGGTGAGTACTTTTTCATTAGACAGGGCATTTTCCTTTATTTCATTCGCCAAAGAAAGTTCTTCATTTCTATGCACCAATATATTTTTGATTTTATTGCGAAGCATCTGCACACAAGATTCATGGAGGCAAAGCTTCATTTGAAGGTCTTCTCCTTTTTTAGACATCACACGCATTAAAGCTGTGGGCGATGGATGCGCATTTTTCCCAATGGCTGTGGTGATTTCACTTGCACCCATTTGAACAGCTTGAAGGGCAGAAGGAAGTGCAAGCGACATATCATCTGCAATAGACACACCGACATTCACTTCTTTTAAATTTTCCACATCTTGATACAATTTTTGAATAAATGCGCCCATTTGGTGGGGCAAAAGCTCTGCTGCTGTGTCTGTAATCACTACGCCATCCACACCATTTTGAAGGGCAATTTTCAGTGCACTGCACAGAAAATCATACTCTGCTCGTGTGGCATCTTGTGCAACAAATGAAACACTTACATTTTTTTCTTTTAAATACAAAAGTGTATCTTCTATTAAAGGCAACACATTTTTGGGTTTTTGCTTTAACACATACTCCATTTGCATTAAAGACAAGGGCACGTCCAAACAAACACGCTTATTTTTAGACTCTTTGACACACTCTAACACCTTGTCAATCTGCGCTTTATCAAAAGATACATGCAAAGAAATGCCTGCATCTTTCACTGTCGCCGTCATTGCTTTTAACAACAATTCGTCCTGTTTGGTTTGAGGGCACGCCATTTCAATAAAAGAAACACCCATTTTGTCTAAAGCACAAGCGATTTCCAATTTTTCTTTAAAAGTCAATTCCTTATAAAATGTCAATGTTTCATCCGCAATTTTTACTGTACGCATACTTTACCCCTCACATTTTCTATAATAAAACGCGCCGTTCCATGAGCAAACGCTCAAGGGACGACGCAAGCCGTGGTACCACCCTTGTTACCACTTAAAAAAAGTAGTCACTTCACCATAATGGTTTTGCCATGATAACGGGGCATCCGTGATTTCTTAATAAAGCACATGCTCTTTCTGAAACCCTGCTGTAAGAGTGAGGCTGCTTTGCGCTTGCTATCAGCTTGCATCAACCGCTGACTTTCTAAAAGCAAATGTCGCTCCACATAACTCCTTCAACGCATTTACAAGATAAATTATACCTTGATACGCCCTTATTTGTCAAGCCCCAAGCAGTATGTTTTATCAAAAATAAACATAGAAAAAACATTTTTGTAAAAACAAATAATTGCTTGACGAACATATGCAAAATAAGGTATTATATAGGTAGTAAATAGGAGGAGGGAATGTACATGCCTTCAAAAACAAGTCAATTTCTATTGGACATCATGAGAAAAAACAGGCAACTTTTCACAAAATCCAAAACCGTAGGGGCTGTGATGGAAATAGAGCCAGACCCTCGGGTGATCGAAAAACTCCAAACATATAACACGTCTGCACAGCTCATTGAAGAGCTTGGTATGCCTGCTGTATTTATAAAGCCCAAAAAGGAAAAACATCCCTTAAAAGTCATTTTGCACTTACACGGTGGTGCATATGTGTCAGGGGGCTTATTGCAATCACATGCTGTGCTTGCGCCCATTTGTGACCAAAGTGGCTTTCGGGGCATGACATTTGCTTATCGCTTGGCGCCCAAATCTCCTTTCCCTGCCCAGTTGGAAGATGCTTTAAAAGCATATGATTATTTAATCAACTTAGGATATGATGAAAAAAACATTGCGCTTGTAGGAGAAAGTGCAGGTGGGCACCTTGCTTTAAGCTTAGTTCAAAAGCTTAAAATGCAAAATCGCCCCCTTCCTTGCGCCCTATGTTTGCTCTCCCCTTGGACGGACTTAATGCAACTGGGCGAAAGTTATCAAGACAATAAATTGGTGGATGCAACGCTTGACCCTGTAACACTCAAGCAAAGTGCATTTGATTTTATTGGAAATGATGAAACACTTTTAAACAATCCCCTTATATCTCCCCTGATTGCAGATTATCATGGTTTTCCCCCTACACAAATTCACTGTGGCACAAGCGAATTGTTGCGCAGTGATAGCAGACAGTTAAGAGATAAAATGCTGAACGATGGTTTAGATGTGCAACTCATCGAGTGGGAAGGCATGTGCCATGTATTCCAAATCTTTAAGTTTGAAGAAAGCAGACTGTCCATCAAAATGATTGGTGAATTTTTATCCGAAAAATTACTAAAGAAATAAAAGAGGTTTTATTGTGTATTACATTCTGCTCACCCTCCTTGTAACGCTGTACACCCTTCAGTCCTTGTTTTGTAAGCTCTTTTCTGATGCGCACAGCAAACATCATGCGTACACCTCTGGTGTGTTTACACCCATCAACTGCTTGGGCATTGCGCTCATCACCTTTATTTTCAACAAATTTTCCTTTTCATTTTCTTGGACCACCTTTTATCTTGCTTGTCTTACAGGCATAATGCTCATTTTGTACAACATTTCTCTCATCGGCTCTACCAGCACAGGGCCTTACTCTATTGCAATTTTGTTCATGCTCTCTGGCTCCATCATCATGCCTTTTTTGTTCAACCTCATCTTTCGGCATGAAATGCTCACTGTGATGCAACTGTGTGGCTTTGTGCTCATATTATCCTCCATTTTTATTACCAATGTTCAGAAAAAAGAAAAGAAAGTGCTGAACAAAAAGTTTTATCTGTGGTCTATTTTGCTCTTTTTATCCAATGGTTTCTTTGGCATTTTGATGGATTTACAGCAATCTATTCTGCAAGGCAAAGAGCGCAATGAAATGATTATTTTGTCTTACGGCATCTGTGCGCTCGTCATGTTCGTAGTGAACTACTTAAAATATAAAACCAGCTACTTAGATGCCTTTAAAGCACCCTTGCGCACATATAGATGGGTAATTTTTTCCATTCTCATTGCTACCACAGCTGTCAATCTCTTTTTGCACGTCATCTCCATTTCTCCTTCCACCTCTGTGCTCTTTGCCGTCAACAACGGGGGCGTGATCATATTGTCCATGCTCTTTTCTTACCTTTTGTTCAAAGAAAAGTTTACGCTCAAAAAATGGATTGGGCTAATCGTATGTTGTTTGGGCATTGTACTCATCTCATAACCCTTCCCTTTTGTAAAGTATCTGTCTTCCCCATTGCATCTACAACACATTTTTAGGTTGATTGAATGAACACATACAATACCCGTATCATCTTTTCAAATAGAAAAACGCTCTCTATCCAGTTGCAAAAAGACTTGAGTATTTTGGTGCGTGCTCCACAAAACATAAAACAGAGCGACATTGACGACTTTTTAAAGCAAAAAGCAGAATGGATCCATAAACATATGAAACGCCTTGAGCAAGCGAATTTGAACGCACCCAAACTTCTTTCAGAGGATGAAAAAACCCTCCTTTTACTTTCTGCTAAACAAAATTTTGCACCACGTGTTGTATCCTATGCCTTAAAGCTTGGTGTTAAATACAATAAAATAACTTTTCGCTGTCAACGCACACGCTGGGGGTCGTGCTCATCAAAAGGGAATTTGAATTTCAATTACCTCTTAATGTTGTGCCCAAAAGAAGTGCAAGACTATGTGATTGTGCACGAGCTTTGCCATCTTGTGCACCTAAATCACTCAAAATCCTTTTGGCAAACAGTGCAACATGCTTTGCCAACTTATAAAGCGCATCAAGCATGGCTCAAAGAAAATGGAAACAACATCATGAGGAGGATATAAGTAAATGACAGAGGTTGTTGCTGCACTCATATGGGATCGTGACAAGTTTTTGATTTGTCAGCGCCCTAAAAATAAATCTTGTGCGCTCTTATGGGAATTTGTAGGTGGTAAAGTAGAAAAAAACGAAACAAAAGAAAATGCACTCATCAGAGAGTGCCAAGAGGAATTGAATATTCTTTTGTCTGTGCATGATGTGTTTACAGAGGTTACGCACGTATACCCTGACATCACCATTCATTTAACGCTTTTTCATGCCACGATAAAGCACGGTGTCCCTCAATTGCTGGAACACAACGCTATGCAATGGATTTCTGTGCACGACATTGAAAAGTACACCTTTTGCCCTGCTGACACAGAAATATTAGAAAAAATCAAGCTCTATAAAAAAGTTTGCATTTAATCCATGTTCTATGAAACAATATAAAAAAACACCTTTTCCAATACCTTGTATACTGAAATAGGTGTTTTTTATGGCGGAGAGGATGGGATTCGAACCCATGTGCGATTGCTCGCAAACTGATTTCGAGTCAGCCCCGTTATGACCACTTCGATACCTCTCCACACGTTGCCAAAAAAGCAACATGTAGATTATAACGCATGCGCCTATTTTTGTCAAGCAAAATGCACTTAAAACACGCTTTTTCAACAGTTTTGCTGTAAAAAGGGTGCTTTCTTCCTCATTGCATCTAATTTTTTTTGGACAAGTGCGCTTATGTGTTGAAAGTATTGAAAAAACATGGTACAATAGAAATAGTTTTTACAAAAGGGGGCAAAAACATGGTAACCATTCACACAGGATTAGGCGGCAGGTTGTTTGACCAAGTGGCTGAGTGCACACAAAATGCCCTCGACAATCAAAAAGAAGTGTTCCTGCTCGTACCTCAGCACTACACGTTATTGATGGAAAAAGAAATGATGCGTGCCCTCCATCAAAAAGGCTTTTTTTCTGTAACCGTGCTCTCTCCTTTAAGGCTCAGTCAACGTGTGTTTGAGCAAACTGGTGATGATCGGCGTGTGCGTATTGATAAACGAGGAAAAGCAATGGTGGTGTTGGGTGCGCTTTTAACGATAAAAGAGCAGCTTTTATATTACCAAAGTGCCATTACCAAACAAGGGTTTGCAAGCCAAATTGCCACGCTTATTTCTGACTTTAAGAAAATTGCCATCACGCCTGATGTGCTTAAAGCTCATATAAACACCTTAGAAGACCCAAAAGAAAAAGACAAATTTACTGATATTTATTTAATCTATCAAACATACGAAGATATGCTCAAAGGGCAGTTTATCGATGGCGAAGATGTTGAAAAATGCTTGCTTCAAAAACTCCCTTACGCTCCTATGTTTAAAGATACTTGCTTTATCGTCTATGGGTTTGACTTGCTCACAGAGTCATTATCTAATATTTTACTGCATTTACAATCCTCTGTACATCAAACACACGTATTTTTAACTGCGCAAGAAAAGGATCCAAACTTCATAGAGCCTTATCAAAGTATCTCTTCCTTCATAAAAAAATTGCAAGTTAAAAGCTTGCCTTATACTATAGAAAAAAACAATGCGCCTCTGCTTGCAACAGGTGAAATTCAAGCGCTTGAAGAAAACCTGCTTTCTTACGCTCCCAAAGAATACCAAGGGCAAGACGGGTCTGTGCGCATGTACGTTGCGCCCACACCCTATGCAGAAGCGCATTTTGTGGCAAAAGAAATATTGTCCTTACACCACCATGGCACTGCATATGATGATATGTGTGTGCTCGTTACAGATGAAAGCAAATATTTTTCTACATTACAAAGTATATTTTCAAACTACATCATTCCTCATGATGTCAAAAAAAAGGTGTCTGCGCACAAAATAGGCGTTTGTTCCTTTTTAATTGCCGTACTGCAAGCGCTCGCATCAAACTTTAACCCTGAGCATGTCATCAACATATTGCGCACAGGGTTTATGCCTTTAACATACGATGAACGCTATGAGTTTGAAAACTACATCCACGCATTTGGTATCAGGTACACCCTCTTTTTAAAGCCCTTTAAAAGGGGTAAGGAAAGAGCTGTGCAGATGGAAACCATTCGTTTAAAAGCAATCGAGCCTTTGGTTCATTTGAAAAATCAAATGGAAAATGCGCAAAATGCACAAGAAAGTTTGTCTTGCATCATGGACTTTTTAAACAGCGTAGATGCGTACAAAACACATGTGCAATTTTTAGATGCTCTAATTGAAAAGGAACGGCACAACGAAGCGAACGTGCTCGAACAATCTTGGAAAAAGCTCATGCAGTTGTTGGATCAGATGTACGTGCTTTTGGGTGCAAAAAAAGTGCCCGTTGCACAGCTGTCCCTTTGGCTGGAAGCAGGGCTTAAAGAAAGTGAAATCAACACATTACCCAGCACATTAGACGCTGTACAGTGTGGTTTAATGGGCAACATCGCCATCAAAAAATATAAAGCTATTTTTATTATGGGACTGCATGATGGCGTATTGTCTGACCATAGCAACTCTATTTTAACAGATGATGAACATACACATATAGAGCACAATATGAAAGTGAAACTCACACTCAGCTTAGAGGGCAAAGAGCAATTAAAACGCTTGGACCTCTATAAAGCGATTGCAAACGCAACAGAACACTTATATTTTTCATACGCACAAGCGATGCAAGATGGTGCCGCATTACGCCCCCTCTCTTACATCAAAACCATTCGCACCATTCTCCCTGCGCTCGTTGTAGAAGGTGGCGTTATGGCAGACAAAGGCGCACTCTCTCCCCTTTCTGTAATTGCTGCCTTTGATGCACTGGGTGTGCACCTTAAAAACAATAGAATGGATGATGCGTGGAAAACAGCGTGGGTGTACTTAAAAAAACACCATCCCAATCAAGCACAAATGCTTGTCAACGCACTCTATCAAAAAGGCACACCACCTATTTTGAGCGCACAAGCTTCCAAATCTCTCTTTTTAGAAGATGTTTTTTCCATCAGTAAGCTTGAAACATTTGCTTCTTGCCCCTTTAAACACTTTATTCGATATGGTCTAAAGCCTCGTGAAAACGAAACTTTTTCCCTACTCAATCACATGGTAGGCAGTTATTACCACGATGCATTGGACAATTTTTCCAAGCTTATTAAAGAGCAACCCTCTTGGCCGTTTATTACTCAAGAAGCAAGAGAAGCGCTCATGCATTCTGCTTCTGAAAAAGCGCTTTCTGCCTCTATTTATGAAATTATAGAAGATTCCTTTAGAAATAAAAATATAGGCGAAAAACATTTAAAAGTTTTGCAACGTGTTGCGTGGGTGATGGCACAGTCTGCTCCTTACTCCTCTTTTGATATAGCACAAACAGAGCTTGCTTTTGGGTTTGATAACCGTGCATATCCACCGATTGAAATCAAGTTAGACGATGGTGCACGCATACTGCTCCGTGGCAAAATCGACAGAATTGACACGTGTACACTGGATAACAACACGTATTTGCGCATTGTTGACTACAAAATGCGTGAAAAGAAATTATCCCCTCCCGACCTTTTACAAGGCACGCAATTGCAATTGATGATTTATTTATCTGCTGCCTTGTCCTTTCACAAAGGTTCCTTGCCTGCGGGCGCATTTTATGCCCCACTTCAAAGCAATCCTTTGCTTTTAGAAACAGAAAAACAGCAAGGCGAAGTGATTTTAAAACAACTGTCCTTTGATGGGCTTGCTCTTAAAAATGCAGACGTTATACGCTCTATGGACAACGCTTCTCCACCCATTTCCATTCCTGACTATTTGAAAAAAAATGATGACTTTAAAAAAGGCAAAGCAGTTGCCACCATGGAGGAAATGGATCTGCTCATCCACCACGCTAAAAACACCTCCAAAAAAATTGCTCAAAATATCTATCAGGGCAATATTTCCCCCACACCTTTTGAGCCTGGTGCAAACATATCTCCTTGTAAAAGCTGTACCTACCAATCTGTGTGTCGAAAGAATGCGCCTTCCAGTGGGTATAAAAAAATACAAGGGCAAAACCTTTCTTTTGAAGATTTGTTAACACACCTTAAATCCCTTTAAATTGCCCTTCCCATTTCACTCCAAATATACTGAAAATTTACTTTTACACCATTTAGAAAGAGGTTTCTCATGAACAAAAAGTTTGCTTTGCTTGCAACAGGGGGCACCATTGCATGTATGCCCATGGAAAAAGGGCTTGCGCCTGTTAAAAATGCAGAAGGCATATTAAAAGAAGTGCCCAAACTCATGAAAAATGTGACATGGAGAGGCGAAGATGTGTTTTCTTTAGATTCGAGCAACATTCAGCCCGAAGAATGGTGCTTGCTTGCAGAAAAAACATTTGAAGCCCTCAAAGAATATGACGGTGTACTCATCACACACGGCACAGATACCATGGCTTACACGGCATCTGCCCTTTCTTTTATGCTATGGGGCACGCAAAAACCCGTTGTATTAACAGGCTCTCAGCTCCCTTTATCACACCCATTGTCCGATGCGCCAAACAATTTGCTCACGGCAAAAGAAGCGCTCGAACATGCTCCGGGAGGCGTGTATGTTGCTTTTCACAACAAGTTGATCTACGGCACACGTGCTGTAAAAGTCAGAACAACTTCCTTTAATGCTTTTGACAGTGTCAACGCCCCTTTAGCAGGTAAAATAGATGCAGACGGATTGAAGCTCAACCAAAACACCTTGTATTTACAAAAAGAAAACCCCTCTTTTTCACTTCAAAACACCATCAATGAAAATGTATTTTTATTAAAACTCATTCCCGGCACTTCACCCAAAATATTTGATATGATTGTGAAAGAGAACTATAAAGGCGTGGTCATTGAAGCCTTTGGGTTGGGTGGTTTGCACTACATTAGAAGAAATCTTGTCGATAAGCTTAAAATGCTTTCAGAACATGGCATTTTAACGCTTGTTGTCACACAATGTTTGTATGAAAAAGCAGATTTTTCCATCTATGAAGTGGGGCACGATGTGCTTTCAAACGCAGTGTTTTCAGGGCGTGATATGACGACAGAAGCAGCCGTGTCCAAACTCATGTGGGTGTTGGGTGACAAGAAAAATAGAATACGCTATTTAACAGAAAGCATTGTGTCAGAAATGACATAATGCTTTGCATTTGCATTTCTTGCCATGGATAACTTCTATGTTTTGTGGATAACATTTTTGATGAAATAAAGCATTTGAGGTGACCAAAATGGCAAAGAAAATTCTCCTTTTTACACTCCTTGCTGCAATCATTGCAGTTGTTGCTTTCATCGCCTTTGCAGACAATGACAAGGTTTTGCACGGTGAAGCAGAGGGATATGGTGGTTTGGTTAAAGTCCAGGTGACGATACGTGATGAAGTCATCACAAAAGTCGAAGTGGATGCTCCCCACGAAACACCCGGTGTGGGCACAAAGGCTGTGGAAATACTCCCTCAAAAGATTGTAGAACAAGGGCATGCAAACATCGATGTATTGTCTGGTGCAACCATTACGAGCAATGCCATCTTAGACGCTGTCAACAAAGCGCTTGGCATTAAAACAAGCGAAAAGCAAGAGGGCAATCAAACGGGCTTAACAGAAAACGAAGCTTCTTTGTTTTTGGGCATGGGCATCTTTAACACAGGTAGAATTGGCCCTATGAAAGACGAAAAAGGGAACAATGTGTACTCTGTAAACCAAGCTGTCGCCTCTGTGCTCTTTGATAAAGAAGACAGAATTAAGCATATTTTTATCGACCAAGTGGAGTTTTTTAGCCCCAACATGAAAGATACGCAACGAGTATTTTCCCTCTATCAAAATGGCGAAGTGGATGTATCTAACGTGCTCACCACAAAGCGTGCTTTGGGCAAGGATTATGCCTTGCAAACTGGCACTTGGAAAGAGCAAATGGATGCATATCAGCGCATGTTTTTAGGCAAGAAATACGATGAAATCATTGAATTTACAGACAAGCTCTTTTCAAACATTGATTATAAACCACTCTCTCCTTCTTCCAAAAACAAAGAGGATGTGGACAAGTACAATGCCCTTTCAGAAGCAGAAAAAGAAACCCTCTCTGACCTCACTTCTAAAGCGACCATCAGCTTAAACGATGTGCATGGCAATATTTTAGGCGCCATCAAAAAAGCTTTTGATAACAAAATTCCCGTAGATCAAGGCGCAAACAGCTTTTCCTTTGTGTTTACACCCTATTTAACAAGCCAAGATCAAGACAAGGTGTTGGATGAGATCTTTGCAGTTGTATTCTTTGATGAAAACAATAAAATTACATGTTCCTATTTTGACCAATTACAGCTCACAACCAATTTCGGCTCTAAAACCTCCTCTTTCTTGAGCAAATATCCCTACCAAAACGAAGATGACATCACGCTCAATGAAAAAGATAAAGAGTTTTTATCCAACATTCAAGCCTTTAAAACAAAAAGAGAATTAAAAGATCAGTACAAAATGCCTGCTGGTACATGGGCAGAGCAAATGGACGCTTATCAGCAATTTTTTAACCAAAAAACTGTGGACGAAATCAAAAAATGGGTGGACACATACTGCTCCTCAATGACTGGTAAGCCATTAAAACCCGATGTTTCAGATGAAAAGGACAAAGAAAAGTACAATGCTTTAACTGAAGAAGAAAAACAGTCGCTTTCTGATGTTGTATCCAGTGCAAGCATGAGTTTAAAAAGCCCTGCAAACAACTTTATTGAAATCTTAGAAAAGGCGTATCAGACAAAAATGCCTTTAAATGAAACAGATCAAAACACAGTTTTAGAAGACAATAAAACGATCCAACCAGAGGGCACTCAAACAGAAGAAACACCATCAGAAGATACAGAAAAAATGCCCCTTCCTACGCAATTAAAAGATGAGGATGCTACCACAAAATAACTTTTTCTTCATATAATAATCCCCTTTTAGTAGGCGAAACAACTGTCTACTGAAAGGGGATTTTGTTGCTTTATTGAAACAGAGTATCTAAAAAAGTAAATCGTGCCTCCAAATAAGCCTCAATAAATTGCATTTCCTGTGCTACATTTAAAGTGTGCACATTCTTAGACAATATGTGTTGATAGGTAGAAAAACGTGCTGTTTCTCTTTCAAGCGCCCCACTGTTTAAAAACAAATCGTAATGCTTTTGGAACAATGACATGATAGAAGGCGTGTTCATAATTTCTCTTCTTAAAAGAGCATATTTTGTTTTTAAAATCTCTTGAAACTTCTCCATGTTCAACAATTTATCAAACAAACCATTTCCATCCATGTACGTATATTCAGCAATTTCTGCATTGTACATGCGCCCAAAGCTCGCATCCAAATCCCATGGTACAAAATAAAGCTTGCCATTTTTTTCAACGTCTTGCGCTACGATTACCATATTTTTGTTCATATTATCTGTCGCTCCAATACACTGTATAAACAGATAATACTGCGCACAATGTTCTAAATCCAAATATTCTTCTATATGTTTTTCAAAAGTATTTACATCTGTTTCTGCGCAAAATGTCACAAAATCCGTAAGCGCTCCCCACGCATTTTGCCCATTTCCCTTAAAGTATGCCTCTACATTATACCACTCTGTGTCGCTATCTCGAGGCAAATGATACGCTGTATTTTGAACATCCATCACGTTCACTTGTTGCATTTCAGCGTTCGTCGTTTTATATATGCGTCCATTTATCTTAGAAAGGTCAAGCTGTTTTCGATCCAAGCGCTCATTGAGCGCATAAATGCCCTTATAGGCATCGTTAAAATATAATTCTACAAAAGCGCCATCCACTGCGCCACTTTTTTCTGTCCATGGCAAGCTCCCCATTTTTTCCCAAAGTTCCATTGCAACACGATTTCTCATTCTGCTTAAATCGCTCAACATGCCATCCAATACATAATCATCATCAAATCGCAAATGCAAAAGAGAGGCATTTTTCTTCTGCCCCTCTTGATCTTTGATATGTATATTATAATTCCTTTTACCCGTATTAAAAGCGCTGCTGCTCCCACGATAACGCAACGTAATAGGCGCAAAAAGTTGTTCATCTGCCCATTTAAGGGATAAATTTCCATTTTTGTTTATAAAATAGTTGAGCCGTGGAGAAGAAATGTGCATTTGTGGTAAATAGTTTTCTGCGTTTGCATGAAAAAACAAGCAAGCACATATGCACACAATCAGAAAGGTTTTTTTCATAATAAAGCCCTCCTTTTCTTCTGCCAAAAGAAAGCATTAGATGCTCAAAATTGCACGAACAACTTTCTGCATTTGTTCACTCAATTGACCCACCACAGTTTCAACGTCTTCTGTTACATTGTCCATCGTAAATTCTGCCATTTGATTTTCTGCATTTTTGACATCCAATGTCCACTCGAGCATTTTTTTATTATTCTTTTTGATTGTACCTTCAAGCAAGGCTACCCCTTTATTGTCGTCATCTGTAACATATGAAATTTCATACGCTACATTTTTATCAGCAGACAACACAGAAGCTTCAAGGTATGTTTCAAATACAGGCGCATCATCAAAATAGAGCACAAAAGCATCATGGCGCTTGGCTGTTTGCGTTTCCCCTCTTTCAATCTGCACCATCACTTCGTCCCAGTCTGTCACTTCCTGCGTATCAGAAAGCACAGTGATTGTAACGCCCGCTTGGTCTTGCAAATAAGTAATATGAACAGCAGGCATATTTTGAATTTCCAAGTCAATCACGCAAAGTACAGCACTGTCTGCCTGATAAAAGGTAACTTCTGCGTATCCTTTTTGTTCCTTAGCATTTTGAAGCCACACTTTTCCGTCAATTTCCGTCATAGGCAGTACAGCATAAATATAAGGTTGACTTAAAAAATCATAGATTTTATCATTTTCAATTTGTATAAATTTGCTTGTTCTAAACAGAGAGTTGTATACATTTTTGCGCAAAGGTGCTTCTTGTGTTACACTCTCAAACATGCCTTTGATCTGTTCTTTATAGTCTGTTGTTACATGATGAAGATTGGAAAATTGATAGAAGTTCTTCACAAAATCAAAATTGGTTTTGATAAAAGCACTGTCATTTGCTTGTACAAACGTCTGCCCATCTTTTACTTGAAAGCGAAGCACATCTTCTGTACCCTGATAATTTAAGTGCATTTGAGCGCTATTTGCACCAAGAGACACTGAAACACTCGTGTTGGATAAAATCTCCTCCACTTCATCTCCTTGTGCTTCAAGCCCTTCTAACAAAGTTTTCTTTGCTTCTAAAGAGCCATTCAGCGCATAATTCTCTGCGAATGAAGTTACAGAAAGCACCATACACATTAAAATCAACAAAAAGCAGAGTACCTTTTTCATAGATCACACAAACCTCCCAAAAAAAATAAGAACCATTTTTAATTATACCACATTCCCATCGCTTTGTACACTATTTTTTATAAAATTCCTCCTTAAAAAACAACTTTTATTGCAATTTTTACAATAAATATTTGCTTTCATATAATATGTGTGGTATAATAACAATGTTTAACCAACAAGGAGGATTGTTAAAATGAAGCTCACTCGAAAAATGCAATGTTTATTTGCCCTCATGCTCCTGACGTTCATGCTCATGATGGGCGCATCTTGTTTCGCAGAAACAAAAACGTATGAATTTAACGATATTTCTGCAAAACTCAGTGCAGATTTAAGCGATTTCCCCATTATACTCACGCAACACAACCTTGCTGACAACTCAGCATACTTTGAAGACAAAGGGATTGACCCAGACAGCGCAATATTAAAGTTTCAAGAAGAAGGTATTCTACTCAAAGCCATCAATGAAAAAGAAGGCGAAATCTTCATCGTCACTGCCGTCCAAGATGTGGATGCACAAATGTATTTTGATTTAAACGAACAAGACGAAGAAATGCGCCGTCATTTTAGAACATCACACACAAATGGCTCTGCATATAGCATATTAGGGTACGATTATTCCAGCTCCACTTGGCGCAATTATGGCAAAAATGTCGATCGTTTCTTACGTCTTAAATACACATTAAAGCAAAATGGTCAATCGTTTGCTGGTTATCAACGCCGCACCATTAGAAATGGACACACCATCACATTAGACATGCAGGTGTCCACAAGAAAAGCCTCCTCCTCGGATGAAAAATTCATCGATAAAATGATGAGTGGCTTTGAATTTACTGACATTCGCACAGCACCTCCTGGCGCTTGCAGGCTCACTTTGAATGATGAACCCCCAAGAGAAACAGGCTCTGAAACCTTTACGCTTTCAGGCAAAACAGACAAGGGCGCTACCGTAACTGCTGCACTCATTTCTATGACATCTTCCACCACAAAGACCTTTTCAGACGTTGCGTCTTCCAGTGGTGCATACAGCATGAAGGTGACATTTCCTCAAGGCGACACCTACTCTCTCGTGGTTACTTCTCAAACACCAGATGGTAGATCGGCTCAACAAACCTTTGTGACCACCTATCAAAGAAACCTGTTGCCTGTAAACTTTACTGCACCCATTCCTGAGCAATTAACAAGCGACACGCTTTTCATTAAAGGCACAACCTTGAGTGGTGCAAAAACACAAATTTCTGTGACTGGCCCCACAACGTATGACAAGACCTCCACCAAAAGTTCCTTTTCCTTTGAAATTGATACAAGTAAAGCTGGCAATTATCAAATCACCATTTTAGTCACAAAAAAGGGCTTGGAAACTCGTTCCTTTACCTACAATGCCATCCGTACATTAACAGAGGCTGAAACATATCAGCGTGTAAAGGAAAATGCAGAAAGTGTGACCTATAAAACGCTTGTAAGAGATATTCCAAAGTACGCAGGGCGCACCTTTGCATACAAGGGCTATATCATTGAAACACAAGAAACAGGTTCAGAATATACTGTAAAGCTTGCTCTTTCAAAAACAGGCACAACCTACAAAGATATTGTGTATGTGATTTCAAAAACAAACCCCAATTATGATATTGGCACACCCGTGCGCATGTATGGTACACTCAGTGAAAGTCCCTATCTTGAAGTGTTAGAAGGCAGTGGCACAAGCGAATATCCTCGTTTCAACCTCGTATTTTTTGAACTGGACAATTAAACAACTGTATTATATTTCCCCCACTGATTTTATATCGGTGGGTTTTTTATATGTATATTTTTGGTATAAGTCATTCATTCCATAGAAAAAAGCCATCCACCAAACAAGTTGATGGATGACTGAATGTATTGAGCGTTTTTACAATTAGATTTCTGCGAAATACTTAATTGTACGAACCATTTGGCTGGTGTAGCTGTTTTCGTTGTCATACCAAGAAACAACTTGTACTTGGTAAGAATTGTCGTCAAGCTTAGCAACCATGGTTTGTGTAGAGTCAAAGATAGAACCGTAAGTAGAACCAATCACGTCAGAAGAAACGATTTCATCTGTGTTGTAGCAGAAAGAAGCAGAAGCTTGAGCTTTCATAGCTGCATTGATGGATTCCTTTGTAACGTCTTTGCCTTCAACAACTGCAACCAAAATGGTGGTAGAACCTGTGCAAACAGGAACACGCTGTGCAGAGCCGATGAGCTTGCCATTCAAAGCGGGGATAACAAGGCCGATAGCCTTTGCAGCACCTGTGCTGTTAGGCACGATGTTCTGAGCGCCAGCACGTGCACGACGGAGGTCGCCTTTACGGTGAGGACCATCTAAGATCATCTGGTCACCAGTGTAAGCGTGCACAGTGGTCATGATGCCGCTCTTGATCGCATAAGCATCGTTCAATGCCTTTGCCATAGGAGCCAAGCAGTTGGTGGTGCAGGAAGCTGCAGAAATGATCTTGTCTTCCTTGGTGATTTCGTTTTCGTTTACAGAGAAAACGATGGTGGGCAAATCATTGCCAGCAGGAGCAGAAATAACAACTTTCTTTGCGCCAGCGTCAATGTGAGCCTGAGCTTTATCTTTGCTGCAGTAGAAGCCTGTGCATTCGAGCACAACGTCTACATCCAATTCGCCCCAGGGAAGATCCTGAGCCTTTGGGCAAGCATAGATGGTGATTTCTTTGCCGTTTACAGTGATAGAGCCAGGAACTTTAACAGTCTTTCCATCTTCTTCCATCACAGCATCTTTATAAGAAACGGTGTCCTTATACTGGTATGGGCCTTGAGCTGTGTCGTACTTCAAAAGATGAGCAAGCATTTTAGGGCCTGTCAAGTCATTGATAGCGACTACTTCATATCCTTCTGCACCGAACATTTGACGGAATGCAAGACGGCCAATACGACCAAAACCGTTGATAGCAACTTTAACCATGGGAATGACCTCCTCAATATTTTTTCGTGTCGTTTGGGAAAACCCTTGCGACCAGAAATTTACATTTTGACCTCTTTTACAGGGTCCTTTATATTATACCTCTTTTGTGGTCAAATGACAACCCCCTGGGCACATTTTGTCCCGCAGTTTCATGTTTAATGTGGTGAATATATTGTATTATTTTTACCATTGTTGAAAAATATTCTATTTTTTTGCAATATTTTTAAATTATTTGCATTTTAAAGACTAAAAAAACATATGAAATCTTTGATTTATTAGGTCTAAAGCGTCTTATT
>CAYTPJ010000027.1:0-21088 GCA_964439755.1 uncultured Oscillospiraceae bacterium | reverse complement strand
ATATGCATTGATAATCACATATATTAAAATCATAGGGATTAAAAGCACAAGCAAATAAGATAGAAAATATGTTTTTCTAATACTCTGGCTTACTTTTTCTTTCTTCACTGTACTTTCCCCTTTTGCTGTCTTTTTTCTTTATTCCTTTTATAGTATAGCAGATTTTCCATTGTTTGTAAACGATATGCAAAAGTTTTTTAAGTATACATTTCTTCAGTTTTACTCTTTTTCTGCCCTTTTTGCATACAAAATAAATAATTGGGCATTGAAAACTTTAAGAAATTCAGGTATAGTCAATACATCAAACAAGGCAAAGGAGAAATGCGTGTGGAAAGTAGTAGCTCATTGAGTCGAAAGCTCAAAGCCATGAAGCGTGACCACCAACTCTATGTGTTCATGATTCCCGTGGTTGTATATTTGTTCATCTTCTGTTATATGCCCATGTACGGTGTGCAGATTGCATTTAAGGATTTTAACGTGGCGTTGGGTATTGCCAACAGTAAATGGGTGGGGTTCAAACACTTTACTCGGTTTTTCAACTCCTTCCAGTTTTGGAACTTAATCAAAAACACACTGGGGTTGAGCTTTTACAACTTAGTTGCGAGCTTCCCCATTCCAATTTTTTTAGCACTTTTGATTACACAAACCAGAAACAAGGCATTTAGAAACACCTTTCAAACTGTCATGTATGCCCCCCACTTTATATCAGAAGTGGTTGTAGTGGGTATGATGTTCCTCTTTTTATCCCCTCGCACAGGCATTGTCAACTTAATGTTTGGCACAAGCATCAACTACATGGCAGAAGCCAAAATGTTTAAACACTTGTATGTAATTTCAAGCATGTGGCAAAACGCTGGTTGGAACTCTATCATATACGTTGCTGCATTGTCTTCTGTTTCCCCCGATTTGTATGAAGCCGCTCGCATTGACGGTGCAAGCAAGTTCAAGCAGATTTTGTACATTGATATTCCCTGTATTTTGCCCACCGCTATTATTTTGCTCGTTATGAGCTGTGGTTCCATTATGAACATGGGTGCACAAAAAGCATATTTGATGCAAACTGCCACCACTGCTTCTTCTCAAGAGCTTATTTCCACTTATGTTTACAAAATCGGTTTGATTAAAAATCAATTCAGCTATTCTTCTGCTATTGGTTTGTTCAACTCCGTTGTCAACATTATACTTTTGGTCAGCGTGAACTTTATTTCCAAAAAGCTCACAGACACCAGTTTGTGGTAAGGAGGAAAAAGCCATGCAGAAAACAAAAAGAGAATTTAAAGATACACACATCAAATTGACCTTTGAAGACAAACTGTTTGAAATCATCAGCTATGTTTTCCTAACCATCCTGGGGCTTGTGTGCCTCTATCCCCTTTACTTTACCTTGATTGCCTCCATCTCTGACCCTCAGCTTGTAAACTCCGGGCAAATCATGTTTTTACCTCGCAACATCATGATGGATGGCTATGAAAAAGTATTTGCGTATAAACCCTTGTGGCGTGGATATGGCAATACCATTATATACACCCTGTTGGGTACAACGTTAAATATCTTTTTAACCATGATCACAGCTTACCCTATGTCGAGAAAGAAATTTATCGGCAAAAATTTCTTCTTATTCTACCTCATGTTTACCATGTACTTTTCAGGTGGTCTTATCCCTACCTTCTTGATTGTAAAGCAAATCGGCTTGTACAATAACTGGATGGTCATGATTGTAATGGGCATGATTAGCATCACCAACGTTATCATTGCACGCACTTTTATTCAAAACAGCATCCCTGAAGAATTGATAGAGGCGGCTTCCATTGACGGTTTAAACCACTACGGCATATTCGCTAAAATGGTTTTACCCCTTTCTAAACCCATTATCATCGTGCTCTGCTTGTACTATGGCGTGGGGCACTGGAACAATTACTGGACAGCCATGATTTACTTAAACGACCAAAATTTATTCCCTTTACAACTGATACTGCGTGGCTTACTCACAGCCAACCAACTGTCTGCCGACCTTGCCTCTGACTACGAAGATGCAGTTAGAATGCAAAACATGGTAGACCTTATGAAATACGGCATGGTCATTGCCGCCAGCTTGCCTTTATTGATTGTATACCCCTTCTTACAAAAGTACTTCACAAAGGGTGTTATGATCGGTTCTGTCAAAGGCTAATACGAAATTCAGCAGAGGTTACTCTGTTGCAATAAAAAAAGGAGGATTTCATCCTATGAAAAAAACATTGGCGCTTCTCTTGAGCATCATGTTGGTGCTCTCCCTCACCTCATCTTTCGCTGAAACAAGAAAAGTTTCAGACGAAAAAGTAACCCTCAACGTTGCCACCTTGGTCAACGATGGCGAACCTGCTAGCAAAGACGTGCTTTTCTGGAACTACTTTGAAGACATCACAAACACACACGTAGAATTTGAAGACTTTTTAGTTTCTGCATGGGCAGACAAGAAAAACGTTATCATGGCTTCTGGCGAAATGCCCAAAGCTTTCTTAGGTCACGTACAATTTACAGATGATGACCTCGTAAACTTTGGTCAAAACGGCATCATCCTTCCTATTCAAGATTATATCACCCCCGAAATCATGCCCAACTTCTCCAAGTACATGGCTGAACATCCTGAATGGAAAGCTGCCATCACTGCTGGTGACGGCAACATCTACTCTGTACCAAGAATTTTCACCGTTGGTGCTGGTAGCTTCTATATCCCTGATGTGCCCTACATCAACCAAGAATGGATGGAAAAATTGGGCTTTGGCGATTTGAGCTTTGATGAAAGCTGGACCCTCGAACAGTTTGAAGAAATTTTAACTGCTTTCAAAGAAAAAGACCCCAACGGCAACGGCTTGCAAGACGAAATTCCATGGTCTTTTGCAAACGGTGGTAAAAATGCAATGCTTTGGGCAAACTCCTTTGGCATCGTGCTCGACCGTGTAACCAACCTCTATGTAGACAACAATGTTGTAAAGTTCGGCCCCACTCAAGAAGGCTACAAAGCTTTTGTTACATGGCTCAACGGCTTGTATCAAAAAGGCTTAATCGATGTGGAATCCTTCACACAGAGCAACCAAGTATTCAACGCAAAGTGCAAAAACGACCCACGCATCATCGGTGTTTGTAGCGGTTGGAGAGACAACCTCTGGAGCTACAACGATGACGACCATTCTTACAGAGCCATCATGCCTTTAAACTCTGGCATTGCAGACCCTGCTATCTATGCTGACCCCGAATTCATATTGATGCGTTGTGGCTTCACCTTAACCAGCACCTGCGACAACCCCGAACTTTATTTAAAGTGGGCTGACAACATGCTCGATCCTTCCATTTCTTTGTCCATCAATACCAACCAATATCCTGGCGAACACATCCAATACAACGAAGATGGCACATACACACAACTTCGTCTCTTGGACTGGAGCAAAGAAGGCGAACGCAGCTTCATGCCTGGTAACGTTTCCCGTTTGGACATCTTGACCAAAGATACCTTTGACAAGCAAGACAAATTTGCACCCGTTGTTATCCAAAAGAATCCTTTGGATGAAAAATACATGCCTGTCATCAGCAAAACCATCACAAGATTGCCTGGTTCCTTGTGGCTTTCAAGCGAAGATGCACAAGAAGTGGACATCTATCGTACAGACATTGACGCTTACGTGTTGGATAGCTTTGCACGTTGGATCACAGAAGGCGGCATTGACGCTGAATGGGATCAGTACGTAAAGCAACTCGAACAAATGGGCGCAAACCGCATGGTAGAAATTTACCAAGGCTATATCAAATAATCTAAAAATCAATTCATAATAAAGTGCTTGCCACCTTTACACCCTATTTCAGTTGTGATATAATAGGTGTCAAGGTGGCTGTACTTTTTAAGGAGGAAATAAAATGGACAAGCTCGTAGCAGTTTTTTTAGGAACAGGGGAAGCAAGTAAAGCAAATGTGTACCCCAAAAACGTGATGGATGCACTCCATGAAATCGTAGAAATTGATGAACACTTTATTTTAAGAGAAGAATTTGACGCTTACAAAGAGGTGCTCCAAAAAGCAACTTATGTGTTTTCCACATGGGGCATGTTGCACCTAACACAAGAAGAAATCAAGCAATATTTGCCCAATGTAAAAAGCGTATTCTACGCAGCAGGCAGTGTGCAACACTTTGCAAAAGAGTTTTTGGAACTAAACATTCCTGTATACAGTGCATGGAAAGCAAACGCCATCCCAGTTGCTGAATACACCTTGGCGCAAATCCTCTTAGCAGGCAAAGGCACTTTCTCTATGTTCCGTATTATGGGCAGAGATAACCACAAAAAGAGGATGGATTTAAGCAACACATACCCTTGCAACTATATGACCAACGTGGGCATTTTAGGCGCAGGCGCCATCGGGCGCAAAGTATTAGAATACTTGCAGCCCTTTAAGTTTAACTTATACGTGTTTGACCCCTTTGCATCAGATGAATTACTTGAAAAATACAATGCAAAAAGAGCAACTTTGGAATGGATATTTGAAAATTGCGAAACAATTTCAAACCACATTGCCAATTTGCCTCAAACAGTGGGCATGTTACAGTACGCACATTTTTCCAAAATGAAACCCACTGCCACATTTATTAACACGGCAAGAGGCGCTCAAGTGGTGGAAGATGATATGATAAAAGCCCTCCAAGAAGTGCCCACACGCTGTGCCTATTTGGATGTTACATGGCCCGAGCCTCCTGTGGAAACCTCTCCCCTATACACGATGGACAACGTGTTTTTAACCCCCCACATTGCAGGAAGCAAGAACAAGGAATGTGGGCGCATGGGTGAATACATGGTGGACGCATTAAAAGATGTGTTAGAAAACAAAGAAAATGAAAACATTGTGACGTTAAAAATGCTTGAAACAATGGCTTAAAAGGAGATATTTATGTTCCACTACAAAACACTGGATGAATTTCAATCTACCCTCAAAGATTTAAACATCACACTCCCTTTTGCATCGAGCACAGACATTTTAAAAACGCCTGTGCATGTGGATAGCCTCACTGTGCCAAATAGATTGGTCATTCAGCCCATGGAAGGGTGCGATGGCACTGAAGATGGCCGTTTAGGCGAACAGACATGGTTGCGCTATGAACGCTTTGCCAAAAGTGGTGCAGGGCTTATTTGGTTTGAAGCTGTTGCTGTGTGCAAAGAAGGGAGAGCAAACCCTCGTCAATTGTATATCACGGACCAAAATGTGGAGGACTTTAAAAAAGCAGTCTCTTTTATTAAGCAAACTTGCTATAAAGAAAACGGCTATGAGCCCATTGTGATTATGCAAGCCACGCATTCAGGGCGTTATTCAAAGCCCAACGGCACCCCACGGCCCCTTGTTTTGTATCACAATGAAATTTTAGAAAAAACACCTTTGGATGATAGCTGTATCATATCTGATGACTACATTAAAACTGTGGAAGAAAACATGACGCACGCTGTTTCTCTTGCCAAACAAGCAGGCTTTGACGGCGTAGACATCAAGTCCTGTCACAGATATTTATCTTGCGAATTTTTATCTGCCTTTAAGCGTGAAGGCTTGTATGGAGGAAGCTTTGAAAACAGAACACGGTTTATTAGAAATTGCGTTTCAAATGCCAACACGTATAAAACCCCTTCTTTTGTCATCACTTCCAGAATGAACATCTACGATGGCTATCCTTACCCCAACGGCTTTGGTGTGGCAAAGGATGGGAGCACAACGCCCGATTACACAGAATCTAAAGCACTCATTAAAATCTTGCATGAAGATTTACACATGAACATGATGGACATCACCATGGGCAACCCCTATAACAACCCACACATCAACCGTCCTGCTGATATCCAGCCCTACGAAGTCAGTGAAGACCCCTTGCATGGTGTAGAGCGCATTTTAAACGGCGCAAGAGAAATCCAAACAGCTTTCCCCTCTTTAAACGTAATTGGGTCTGGGCTTACATATTTGCGCCAATACACAGATGTGGTATGTGCAGGCGCAGTGGAGCAAAATTACTTTAAAATGGCAGGGCTTGGGCGCATGGCTTTTGCATACCCCGAAGTGTATCAAACAATATTAAAAGGGGATAAAATAGACCCCAAAAAAGTGTGCATCACATGTGGCAAATGCAGTTTGCTCATGCGCTATGGCTCTACTGCCGGATGCGTGATTAGAAATAAGTATTACACAGATTTATTTAGAAAAGTCAGTGAAGGCAAAACGCCCACTGTATAAGAGGTGAAATATATGAAAACTGCCATTGTTACAGGAGGCACTCGAGGGATAGGGCTTGAAATCACCAAAACATTGCTTCAAAACGATTATCAAGTGATATTCTGTGCCACACGTAGTGAAGAAGACATGAAAGCGTTGACTTCTTCTTTGCAAAACACATATGATGGACGTGCACACTACCTCCAATGCAATATTCAAAGCCCTGCTGACAGGCAAAATCTGTTTGACACAGTGCAAAAAAAGTTTGGTAAAATAGATGTGCTCGTCAACAACGCAGGTGTTGCTTGTAAAGAAAGATTGGACATTTTAGACACCACCGTTGAAAGCGTAGAGCGCTTGCTCAACATCAATTTAGAAGGCACTTTCTTTATGTGCCAAGCAGGCGCACATGCCATGATGCAGTATGAAAGAAATGATGCGTACAAACCTCGTATCATCAACATTTCTTCCATTTCTGCCTACACTTCTTCTGTCAGCCGTGGAGAATACTGCATGAGTAAAGCAGGCATTTCTATGGTCACAAAGCTGTTTGCAGACCGTTTGGCAGATGAAAATATCCCTGTGTTTGAAGTGCGCCCTGGCATCATTTTAACAGACATGACAGAAAAAGTGAAAGACAAATATCAAAAGCTCATTGATGAAGGCATTACCCCTATCAAGCGTTTTGGCACCCCAAAAGACGTGGCAAATTGCGTGCTCGCCCTCTGCTCCACCTTGATGGACTTTGGCACAGGCACTGTAATCAACGCTGATGGTGGTTTCCACATAAGGAGATTATAAAGTGCTCACAAATGACGTACAAATTTACTTTATTGACACGGTGATTATTGGCACAGGATGTGCAGGATATAACACGGCAGACACGCTGTATCGGCAAAACAAAAAAGACATTGCCATCATCACGAATGGTAAATTTTTAGGCACTTCAAGAAACACAGGGAGCGACAAGCAAACGTACTACAAACTGTCTTTATCAGGTGGTCAACAAGACAGTGTGTTTGACATGGCGAAAGACTTGTTTCAAGGGGGCGCCATGCACGGAGACACTGCTTTAAACCTTGCAGCCTCCTCTGTGGAAGCCTTTATGAAGCTTGTGTATTTGGGCGTGCCTTTCCCTAAAAACGACTTTGGGGAATACGTGGGTTATCAAACAGACCACGACCAAAGACAGCGTGCCACTTCTTGTGGCCCTTTAACCTCCAAATGTATGACGGAGGCGCTTGAAAAAGAAATTGAAAAGCACAACATTAAAATTTTTGACCATCACCATGTTATCAAAATCATCACGGAAAACAACTGTGTAAAAGGTGTGCTCGCTCTACACCAAACCAAAGATGCATCGCAACTTGTGCTCTTTGTTTCTAATAACGTGGTTATGGCAACAGGAGGCCCTGCCACCTGCTATTTAGACAGCGTGTACCCCACAAGCCAAGCAGGGCTTACAGGGCTTGCGCTTTTAAGTGGAGCAAAAGGGGTGAACTTGTGCGAATGGCAATACGGCCTTGCGTCTATTGACTTTAGGTGGAACGTATCTGGCACATATCAACAAGTGCTCCCTCGTTATGTTTCTGTCGATCAAGAGGGCAACGAAAGAGAATTTTTGTACGACTATTTTAACACAAAAGAAGATGCGCTGTACATGGAGTTTTTAAAGGGCTACCAGTGGCCTTTTGACTCTAAGAAGGTGGCTTTTTCTTCTCTCATTGACCTCATTGTGCACAACGAAACCAAGAACAAGGGCAACAAAGTGTACCTTGATTTTAGACAAGATCCTATGGGGCTTGAAAATTTTGATAATTTGCACAAAGAAGCGTACACGTACCTTAAAAATTCAGATGCACTTGTCAAAAAACCCATTGAGCGCCTCAAAATCATGAACAAAAAAGCCATTGAATTATACAAAGCGCACAACATCGATTTAGAAACGCAAATGCTCCAAATTGCCGTTTGTGCCCAGCACCTAAACGGAGGCATTGAAGTAGATAAAAACTGCATGAGCAGTGTTCAAAACCTCTATGTGGTGGGCGAAGCAGCAGGCGATTTTGGCATTTATCGCCCTGGTGGCACAGCACTCAACGCTACGCAAGTAGACAGTATGCACGCTGCCAACAGCATTGTAGAACATATTGCCCCTCTTTCTTTGTCTTTTTGCCATGAACAAGCGCTTGCACAAACCAAAGCAGATATCACTGCACTTCAAACAGAGGGCAAAGAAAGCTTAAATCATCTGCTTGTGCACTTTGAAAGCTTGATGAGCCAACACGCAGGGCACATTAGAAATCCCCATGAAATGAAAAAACTCTTTGACCAAATTCTATCTTATGTGAAAAATTATTTTGTGCTTACAAAAGCAACGGAGGAAACGCTTGTAAAAGCATACTATGTGTATGATATGATGCTCGTACAATTGGGCGTTCTAAGCGCAAACATGCGCTCTGCCTCCTCTTTTAAAAGCCGTGGAGGTGCCCTTGTGCTCAACCCACAAGAGGAAAGTAATTTTAAACTATTAAAAGAAAATGCCCTCAAAGGGTACACACCTTTAACAAGTGAACAGGACAATTTAGACACGCAAGTGGTCACTTCTTTTGACAGTTTTACTGTTACATCTTCCCTGCAAAAGGTGCGCCCCCTTGTGCTCAAAGAGGACTGGTTTGAAAAAGTGTGGAACAAACAATAACATATGAAAAACCACCGATTTTATAACGCATTGTTTACAAAACCGATGGTTTTTTTATTTTCTTATTGCCTTTTTACAAAATGTTTGGTATATTTAAAGAGTGCTTGAAAGCTGAGCAAACTTTTGCTGAGCTTCTGTTAAATCCTGCTGATTGACAGGCTTAATTTTGTAATACCCCTGTTGCTGCATGATAGAAAAAAGGCTCATTTGGTCTTTTTCAAGCATTTGAAAGCAATCGAGCAATATTTTACGAAGTTCTGCCGTGCTACTTTCTTCAATTGCCTTTGTGGTGCAATCCATCAACGCTTTTTGATCATAAAGCAGATTATACGCCATTTCTTCCTCTGTTAAGGGTGTGTTTTGCCCCTTTAAAGCTGCGTTTGTTGCAAAAATCCCGTTGTTCATGCTGTTTTGTTGATTGGTTGTTTGCATTTTGATCCCCTCCTTTTAGTGACAAGTGTTCAATACGTTGTTGAGTGCATCAAACTGCATTTTTTGATGCTGTGCAATACTCGTTGCAAGGCTTTTAAGAGGGGGATATGCCATCAAGTTGGCATAATTCTCTGCAATCCTGCCTGCATTGACTAAGTGGGTCATTTGTTCGCTCAAAACGGACAAATCTTTGGATGAAAGTGAACAAGGTGTGGTCATATATTTTTCTCCTTTCAAGGGGATTTACACCCCTTCAAAAGGTAGTATGACACAAAAAAGAAAAATTATGTAAGGAGAATGAATGAATAATTTTTTATATCAATGTGGCATTTCTCTTGTAAAAAAACGTAAAATTCACCTCACTGGTGACCCATTTGGCACCTCTTTTCAACGTGCTTTAGAACGCATATTGGGCGAAGAAAGAGCACGTGGGGGCGTGTTTTGCTTGTTTGATGCGCAAAACACACACACCATGTGCTTTGGGCAAGCCTACATGAAAGAGAACATCCCTCTATCTCCTCACACACATTTTCGCATTGCCTCTATTTCAAAGCTCGTAACCTCTTATTGCGTGTTGCGCCTTGCAAGAGAAAATAAAATAGATGTACATAAAGATATCAGCGACTATTTACAGTTCCCTGTAAAAAACCCACTTTTTCCTGACAAAGTCATTTCTTTGTATTCTTTATTAACACACACTTCCTCCATAATTGACAGCCCTTTGTATTTTTCCTCTCTTTCTAACCCTCTCCCCTTGCAGGCTCTTTTAACAAAAGAAAGTTTTGCCCCCTATGCGCCAGACAATGGCTTTTGTTATTCCAATTTAGGGGCAGGCATGATAGGTGCCGTGCTCCAAAGTGCACTCAAAACCCCTTTTGACACCCTTGTGCATCAAACGATATTAGATCCTTTGCACATAGATGCAAGCTTTTTCCCACAGCGTGTAAAAGGCGCAATTGCAGATGCTTATAGACTCTTTCCCCCTGTGACCACGCCCAATTATAATGGTAAAAATAAAAAAAATGCACCCCCTGTAACTGCGCAAGAAGAAAACAAAAAAAGCTACCTCTTGGCGCAAGGCAACCTCATTATATCTGTTCCCGACTTGGTCAAGATTACACAAGAAATTGTAAATGACAAAGAGATTTTTCAAAAGATGTGCACATCCATTTCATCTTTTGGTAAAAGAGATTCTGCTTTATCTGAAGGCATCGGCATGTTTGTTTACAACACACCTGCTCTATCTTCCCCCATTTATGGCCATCAAGGGCTTGCCTATGGCGCTGTGCACGGCATATTTTTAAATGGAAAAGGGCAAGGCTTTTGCATTTGCACCACGGCTGTCAGTGAAAAAAGGCAGGGCGTTATCACGGATATGAACAAAAAAATCATGCAATTACTTATAAAGGAGCATATATGGACAGAGTAAAAGAAATTAAAAAATACGTGGGCTTTGTGCGTGTTGTGCTTCAAAATGAAGAAGTGCTCAACATCCCTTCTTTGCTCTTTTATGAACGTAAACTCCGTGTCGGTCAACTTGCTGACAAGGAACAATACGAGCAATTTATAAAAGAAAGAGGGTATACTTTCGCTCTTCAAAAGGCTGTTAAAATGCTCAGCTTAAAAGAAGTGTCCGAAGGGCAAATTCGAGAAAAGCTCAAAAAAAGCTACTATTTAGATGAACAGATTGACAAGGTCATTCAAGTATTACAATCAAAGAAATTGCAAAATGACGAACGCTTTGCCACGCTCTATGTCACTTCCAAAAAGAAAAAGTATGGCAAAACACGCATTTATCAAGAGCTTAAACAAAAAGGTTTGAGCATGCAAGATGCCAAGGATGCTCTACTGCATGTGGACGATGAAGAAGAACAAGAAACGGCAGATGCACAGGCACAAAAAATCACCAAAAACAAAGTGCTCGACCAAGCGATGTACAAAAGAGCGCTTGCCTCATTGGCACGCAGAGGCTTTTCATACAGCGTTTCAAAGTGCGCACTGGACAAAATATTTAAAGGCACATACGATGCCGATGAGGACACATATGACTGAACACTTTTCCATGCACACAATTGGCACTGTGCACACAGATTTTAAATCCAAATTTGGCATTCCAAGGCAAAGCATGCTTTCTAACACAGAAGGCAAAATCATCATGCAAAAAGAATACAATTCCATGGATGCTTTTAAGGGCTTGGAAGGGTATTCTCACATTTGGATATTATTCGTATTTTCTCAATCTTTGAAAAGAAAATCCGCTTTGACTGTGCGCCCTCCACGCTTGGGAGGCAACAAAAGAGTGGGTGTGTTTGCCTCTCGTGCCCCCTTTCGCCCCAACCCCATTGGGCTATCGCTCGTCAAACTCCTTCAAATAGAAGACACCAAAGAGGGTGTTGTGCTCACCATTCAAGGTGCAGACTTGGTGGACGGCACACCCATTTTGGACATCAAGCCTTACTTACCCCACATTGAAAGTGTGCCTCATGCACAAGGAGGGTTTGCGATAGAAAACAGTACGCACAGTTTGCATGTGATATTTGATGAAAATTTACTCAACAAAATTCACGTTTCCAAACGTGCCCCCTTGCTCGATGCTTTGAGGCAAGACCCTCGCCCTGCCTATCAAACGGACAGCAACAGGGTGTATGGCTTTCCTTTTTCTGAATACGATATACGCTTTAAGGTAGAAAACGATACACTTACTGTGCTCGATGTTGTTCCCTTGTGATATTTTCAAATTATACATTTTTTCTGTTTTTTTGCTAAAAAAGGTAGACATTATAAAGCAAATATGGTATAATCCAGTTTGTGTGTGAAAGAAGGTAGACATTATCTTCCGATTATTTTTCCATCTAAATTGGGCTTTTTGTTTCCAAAAACGCTTGATTTAAGTACCAATACTTTCACATGATACATTCCATAATGGATTTTTTGGAAAATGTGTGCTGTAACATAATGTCTACTTTATGTTACACAATAAACAAGACAAAGTAAGGTGAAATACATGACAAAATGGGATTACATTGACCTGATTTCTAAAAACGGTGCGCCAGACGGCAGTTGTGGGGGCGTTTTAGATTTGCTTGATAAAACACAAAAACCCAACACCATGTCTGTAACCTTAGAAGAAGCCAAAGCCTTTTATGAATGCCTATTGAAAGAAAAAGAAGCTCAAAAAGACAACATATCTTCTTCTTTACACCACCTCAAAAATGTTTGAGGGGCAACACAAAGTTTTTTTGACGCTTTGCGTGCAGACAATTCTCCTTTTTCCCAACATTCTTTAATTGTATAAAATTCTATCGGTTTATCCTTTTTAGGAGGTCCAAAGACAACGCCTCGCCGTTTTGCGGCAGCGATGCCTTCGGACTGTCTTTTTTTTATGCTTTCTCTTTCCGTTTGTGCTACATAGCTAAGTATTTGGAGCACCAAGTCTGCAATGAACACACCTGTTAAATCCCGTCCTTTTTTTCGAGTGTCCAAAAGTGGCATGTCCTGCACCACAATGTCCACCTGTTTTTGTTTGGTCAATATGCGCCACTGCTCCAATATTTCTTCATAGTTTCTCCCCAACCTGTCAATGGACTGTACCACAAGTAAATCATCCTCCTTTAATTTCCTCAGCATTTTCTTGTACTCTGGGCGTTCAAAGTCCTTACCCGATTGCTTGTCCAAATAAATCTTATCCTTGGACACAGGAAACTTTAAAAGTGCCACAAGTTGCCTATCTTCACATTGGTCTTTTGAAGATACACGTGCATACCCATATGTTTGGTGCATTTTTCCTTTCCTCCTTTTGGTAATTTCCCCTTCCATTATAACGAATTTTATAGATTTTTTCGATGGTATGTTTTACCAATAAAAATGCATAAAAAAAGAGCTGTTATAAAAACAACTCTTGATTTTTATGAAATAAATTAGTCTTCTTCTTCCTCATCAGGCAAATCTGCATTGTGATATACTTCGTTGACATCATCATTGTCATCCAGCATTTCAAGCATTTTTCTGATTTTCTTCACAGTGTCTTCATCTGTCACTGTCACAGTGTTTTGAGGCACCATTTGCTTATCAGCAGAGAGGAAAGAAATACCCATGTTTTCAAGTGCTTCACGAACAGAAGAAAAATCGCCTGGCTCTGTGTAAATTTCAAACACATCGTCATCCGTTTTCATATCTTCTGCGCCTGCATCCATGGCTTTCATCAACATTTCGTCTTCATCCATGTCAGGCTCTCTTTCCACTACAATCACGCCTTTATGGTCGAACATATAGTTCACAGACCCGGTTGTGCCAAGTGAACCACCGTTTTTATCAAAGATGTGACGCACATCAGAGGCAGAACGGTTACGGTTATCTGTAACGATATCCACAATCACAGCCACACCACCTGCTGCATACCCTTCATAGGAAAATTCTTCATAAATGGTGTTTGAGCCTTCGCCAGCTGCTTTTTTGATGCTGCGTTGAATGTTATCATTGGGCATATTGTTTGCCTTTGCTTTTGCAACGACATCACGCAATTTGCCATTTGTATTTGGGTCAGGGCCACCTTCACGAACTGCGATTACAATTTCACGACCAATTTTTGTAAAAATCTTGCCACGTGCTGCATCTGCTTTGCCCTTACGTGCTTGAATATTGTGCCATTTGGAATGTCCAGACATGGATAGCCCTCCTACGTGATACTTTTAATGAACTTTCGTTGTTCTCTGTCAATAGTAGAACAACTTAATTATTATAGCATATTTTATGCCCCTCGTCAAACCCAAAAAGCGCTCTTTTCTTACAAATTTGCATGAATTTTGCCTTTTTTATGCAATTAACAGCGTAAAATCACCCTTCCCTTTCTTTTCTTTTTTTGTATAAGCATTTCTTTTTGTGCGCATACTTTGATTATCGCATGTTTTACATGTAATCTTTACATTTTGGAGGGTGCTATGCTCTATGTTATTTTAAAAAATCGTGTGCGCATTCAGCCCAACACACCTTTAAAAATACAAGATATTGCCTCTGTGCGCACTGAAAAAGGGGAACAGAAAAAGGAAATAGATTGTTGTTCCCTCCCTTTTCCAAAAACGCAAGGCATTTACCCTCTCAGTACACACACGCTTTTAAAGCATCTCTTGCCTTTTGACAAAAACATTACTTTTTTAGGAGAAGAAACATGCTATGTGCACATAAAAAAAGAAGTAAACAAAGGTTTTTTTTATTATGCACGGCTTGTGCTTGCATTTTGTGCACTCATGGTGGGCAGTTGCTTTGCGATTACATGGTTTCATCAAGATGTGGGTATGCTCGATGTGCAAAAGGATATGTTTGAATTTTTTTCAGGCAAGAAAACGACAAATACACACCTCATCATTTACCCCTATGCATTGGGCGTAGGGGTGGGCGTTGCTTTCTTTTATGCTCTGATCGGAAAAAAGAAGAACGTATCTCCTTTGGATATTCAGCTCAACAAATTTCATCAAGATTTAGAGCAGACGGCAGGTGAACAATCATCCTCATCATAGTTCAAAGTTTATTTTCAGGGCTGTTGCTTGGTTTATGTGTCGCCCCTTTATGGGTACAACTTAAAATTCCTTTACAAATCATGGTACGCACAGAGCAAACTTCCTCTTTTCTCTCTGCGATCGCTCTAACCATAGGGTGTGTCATTTCCACCCTTTCCATGGCATTTTCTCTCCCCCTCACCCCATTTTTTGGCTTTGTTGCACTCTTTTTCGGAGGCATGTTTGTCGGCATGCTCTCCTCTGCGCTCACAGAAGTTTTAAATGTAGTACCCCTCTTATTCAACAAACTTTGCATCACCAAAAGCATGCGCTTTGCAGCCTTTGCGCTGTGCATAGGCAAAACACTGGGTGCCCTGCTTGCTTACATCATAGAAGGAGGTCATTAAATGCAAAAACGATCTTTTCCCCCTGAAACCTTGCTCTTTACGCCTCGGCCAGGCAATCGTGAAATATTTGCGCCCCCTGTGCGTTTAACGCCACATGTGCGCAATAAAAACCAGAAAGGATGATGCTTTATGACAAAAGTTCAAAACCTAAAAAAGCAGGCGCAAACAGCCTATTTACGCCTCGTTGACAAATTAAGCCCCTCATCAGAAGTCACGAAGGGGGCACTGCGTGCCTTTCTCGTGGGTGGATTGATATGCACATTGGGGCAACTTTTTTCAGACATCGGCATACAATTTTTATCCTACACAAAGCAAGATGCGAGCACATTTTCTTCCATCTGTTTGATTTTTTTAACTGCTCTTTTAACAGGCATTGGCGTGTTTGACAACATTGCTCAGTTTGCAGGCGCAGGCACCATTGTGCCCATCACAGGGTTTGCAAATGCCATGGTATCGCCTGCCCTTGAGTTTAAAGCAGAAGGGTATGTGCTTGGCACAGGAGTAAAACTGTTTACCATTGCAGGTCCTGTGCTCGTGTATGGCATCAGCGCTTCTGTGATCGTGGGCATCATCTACTATTTTGTAAACATGTGAGGAGGCAAAATGAATAGAATTGGAGAAAGCACACTGCTTTTTAAATCAGAGCCGAGCATTATTTCTTGCGCCTCCATCGTGGGCCCTAAAGAGGGTGCAGGGCCTATGGGCGATACCTTTGATGTGGTCATTGGAGATGCGTTGTTCGGGCAAGACAGCTATGAAAAAGCAGAATGTATGATATTTGAAGATGCGTGTAGGCTTGCTCTAAAAAAAGCAAACATCACGCCTTCTGACGTGTCCGTCATGTTGGGAGGTGATTTACTCAACCAAATCATGTCCAGCGCCTTGTCAGCAAGAGCGCTTAAAATACCCTTTTTAGGTGTGTACGGTGCATGCTCCACCATGGCTGAAAGCTTGCTCTTGGGGAGCATTTTAGCAGATGGCGATTACTGTGCCCCTCTTGTATGTGCATCAGGCAGTCATTTTTGCACAGCAGAGAGGCAGTATCGCTATCCTTTGGAGTATGGCTCACAACGCACGCCCACAGCGCAATGGACAGTGACAGGTGCAGGCGCTGTGGTGATAGATAAAAACAAACCTGCGTTTGCTAAAATAAAGTCAGCAACAATAGGACGTGTGGTGGACATGGGCATTACAGATGCCAACAACATGGGCGCTGCCATGGCGCCTGCTGCCGCCTCCACCATTAAGCATCACTTGATGGACACAAACAAATCGCCACAGGATTTTGATAAAATCATCACGGGTGACTTAGGCAGAGTGGGCACGGACTTGCTCTATGAAATATTAAAAAAATATGACATTATGCTGGATGATACAACACACTTTGATTGTGGCAATCGCATCTTTGATGCAACACAAAACGTGCAAGCAGGAGGGAGTGGATGTGGCTGTTCAGCTTCCTTGTTATGTTCTTACATTCTCCCTCAAATGAAAAAAGGTGCGCTTAAAAAGGTACTCTTTTTAGCAACAGGCGCACTACTGAGCACCACCACCAACCAACAAGGCGAATCCATCCCGGGCATTGCACACGCTGTGTACTTAGAAAGTGAATAAAAAAGGAGCTTCTTCTTATGGATTTTTTTATGTATGTAAAAGCCTTTGTATTTGGTGGATTGCTTTGTTTGTTGGGCGAAATACTCATATTAAAAACACGCATTACACCTGCTAAAATCCTCGTCATATACATTGTTTCAGGTGTATTGCTCAGTGCGTTTGACTTATATGCACCCTTTTTAGAGTTTGCAGGTGCGGGGGCAAGCGTACCCCTTACAGGGTTTGGGCATGCATTGAGTGAAGGGGTTAAAAAAGCTGTCCACCAAAGTGGTCTGTTGGGTGCACTTACAGGTGGGCTTAAGGCAACTGCAGGAGGCATTACGGCTGCCATTTTCTTTGGTACAATCGTTGCTTTCACATGTAAACCTCGCCCCAAAAATCAGCATTAAAAAAACGCTTGCATTTCTTTTTCTTGAAACGCAAGCGCATTTTTTAGCGCAAACCCTTATCGTAGGGAATACCTTCTGCTTTGGGTGCACGTGATTTTTTGCTTGTGAGTGCAAGCACAACCATGGAAAACACAAAGGGCATCATGTTGTATATTTCCTTTGGCCATGAAAGGGCTGCCAATAACGGAATGGAGTCAGAAATGTTCGCCATAGATTTAAAGAGTGCAAAGAACATGGCAGCAAAGAAAATTCTAAAGGGTTTCCACTGTCCAAATATCATAACGGCAAGTGCTAAAAAGCCCATACCCCCTACACCCACTTCAAAGTTCCAAATTTGAACAGCAGGCGCAATGTATGCAAACCCTGAAATACCACTTAAAAAGCCTGAAATGAGCACACCTGTGTAGCGCATTTTGTACACGTTAACACCAGCACTGTCTGCCGCTTGAGGGTGTTCGCCACATGCACGAAGGCGCAAGCCCAGCTTTGTTTTAAAGAGCACAAGGTACGCAATCACCACCACTACAATGCCGATAAAAAAGAATACGTTGAAGGTAACATCCCCAATATTAAACACAAAAGCTTTGTTGGAATAGCTGAGTTTAGGAGATTGTGTGCCGTTGATGCGTTTTGCAACCACAACAGCAAGCGCAGTAGCCAAAATATTGAGCGCTGTGCCCCCAATCGTCTGGTCAGCCTTTAAGTTAATGGATGCAAAAGCAAGGAACAGAGAATACATCATCCCTGCTGCACCTGCCGCCAATACGGAAGCCGTCACAATCATAAAAGGCGTACAGTTTTCCATAAAAGATACCACGAGCACACCCACCAAGCCACCAACAATCATGATGCCTTCCAGTGCAATGTTTATGATACCACTTCTTTCGGAAAACATACCACCAAGAGCTGTCATCATGAGCACTGTGCTATAAAGGAGTGTGTATTTAATCAGCAGTAACATTCTTATTACCCTCCTTTTTGTATTTGTTTTTTCTGCTCATCCAGTGTGCAATTTTGTTTTGAAAGAGCATCATGAAAGCGCACAAGTAAATGATAATACCTGAAATAATGTCTGCAATTTCAGGTGGGAAAATATTTGCACTCATAAAGTTGCCACCCGTTGCAATGTGTGAAATAAACAGTGCTGAGAATATCACACCCAAGGGATTGCTTGCTGCGAGCAGTGCAACAGAAATGCCATCAAACCCAAAAGTAGGCAAGGCTGTGGACACAAGGGGTTCCCACTCTGCAGCACCTGACAAATAGTAAATGCCTGCGCCAAACCCTGCAAGCGCTCCTGAAATCGCCATAGACAACACGATGTTGCGTTTGCCATTGATGCCTGCATATTTTGCTGCTTCTCTGTTTAGACCACATGCTTTGAGTTCGTAGCCAAACACTGTTTTGTTGATAATGATGTACATAATAATAGCCACTAAAATTGCGAAAAATATACCTATCGTAACTGGTGTATTTCTAAAAAACTTTGCCATGCCAAAGTTTGGAATGAGCGCACTCTCATTCACACCCGAAAGCGCCCATGATTTTGCCGCTTTCACATTGTACATGGTCCCCGTGCCTCCACCATACACAATGGTATTGACGCCGTACAGCCCAATCCAGTTAAACATAATGGATGTAATGACTTCGTTGATGTTTAAGTATGCCTTAAAAATCCCAGGCAATGCACCAAAAGCTGCACCAAACAACGTTGCTGCCAAAAGGCACACATACCATGGCATTTTAAGCACAATCGCAAAAAATAAACCACCAAATGCACCCACAGTATACTGCCCTGCTGCACCTATGTTAAACAGCCCCGTTTTAAATGCGAATGCAACGGACAACCCTGTCATAATAAGAGGCGCTGCGATCACAAGTTCACGCCCCACACCCTTTTGTTTTAGGTAAAAGCCTCCCATCAAAATTTGACGGAATCCCTTATCATACGCTTGTTTGAGCACATCCATAAAGGTATAAGGATTGCCTGCCTTATTCAATGAACTTAAACTCAAGAAAAACAAAATGAGAAATCCGATGCCAAGACCAATGATAATACATGCAAGCGCAGATACAAACGTATTGAGCGCTTTTCTACCTTTTCTCATATTCCACCATCTCCTTCATGATTAGTATTCCAACTTATCTTGTCTACGTGCGCCTGCCATATACAAGCCCAACTCTTCATGCGTTGTCGATTTAGGGTCAAACTCTCCAACAATTTCGCCTTCATACATCACGAGAATACGGTCTGCAATGTTCATTACTTCGTCTAACTCTAAGGACACAAGGAGCACAGCACGCCCTTTATCTCTATACTCAATCAGCTGTTTGTGGATAAAAGCAATGGCGATAACGTCCAACCCTCTTGTAGGCTGAACAGCAACGAGCAAGGGATTATTCCGATCAATTTCACGCCCCACAATCGCCTTTTGCTGGTTGCCCCCTGACATAGAGCGTACCATGGTATCTGCACCTTGCCCAGAACGCACGTCATACTTTTTAATGATCTTTTCTGCGTATTTTCTCACAGCATCTTTTTTAATAAAGCCTTCGTTTTGAAACTCTTTTTCAAAGTATCTTTGAAGCACAATGTTATCTTTAAGAGAATAGTCCAAAACCAAGCCATGCTTATGACGGTCTTCCGGAATATGGCTAATGCCCATAATAGAGCGTGCACGAATAGAGGCATTTGTAACATCTTTACCGTTCAAACGAATACGTCCATGTGACAATTTTTCAAGCCCAGTAATGCCCTTAATCAGCTCTGTTTGCCCATTGCCGTCAATGCCTGCAATACATACAATTTCCCCTTCTCTCACCTCAAAGGAAACGTCTTTTACAGCATTGTTTTTATGCCTTTTAGAGGGTACTTCCATGTCACGCACTTCGAGCACGACTGCGCCAACTGGTCTTTCTTTTTTGTTCACCTTGAGTGATACATCACGCCCCACCATCATATGTGACAGTTCTTCAGGCGTTGTATCCTTCACATCCACCGTGCCCATATATTTACCTTTTCTAAGCACACTGCATCTATCTGCCACAAGCATAATTTCGTTGAGTTTATGTGTGATGAACAAAATGGATTTGCCTTCTTTAGAAAGCCCCTTCATAATGTCCATGAGTTCATGTATTTCTTGAGGCGTAAGCACTGCTGTCGGCTCATCAAAAATAAGGATATCGTTATCTCTGTACAACATTTTAAGGATTTCAACACGCTGTTGCATCCCCACAGAAATATCTTCAATTTTGGCATCCAAATCCACTTTTAAGCCATACTGTTCGCTCAAATTCTGCACTTTTTTCCTTGCTTCATCTTTTTTTATAAAGCAAGCTTTCGTTTGTTCCACGCCCAAAATAATATTGTCGAGCACAGAAAACACTTCTACCAATTTAAAGTGCTGGTGCACCATACCAATATGCAGTTTTGTCGCATCATTTGGGTCTAATATGCGAACCACTTCGCCATCCTTTTTGATGGTCCCTTTTTCTGGTTGATACATGCCAAAAAGCACACTCATGAGTGTGGATTTTCCTGCCCCATTTTCTCCGAGCAAAGCATGTATTTCGCCCTTTTTCAGCTGAAGCGTGATATCGTCATTGGCAATAATGCCTGGGAAAGACTTGGTGATGTTCAGCATCTCAATAACATAGTCACTCAAATAAAAGCACTCCCTATCTTCAAAACAGTTATATACCCATCTAATTATACACCATTTTTTACTAAAAATCAATATCTATTTGGTGGTTTTTTTCCATTTTTCGCCTAAAAAAACCTATGCTATTTTTCTTATGTATTTATTTTTCAAAATAAGGCAAAATACAAAGAAGGTTATT
>CAYTPJ010000026.1:0-21318 GCA_964439755.1 uncultured Oscillospiraceae bacterium | reverse complement strand
TGTTTACTTTTCAATCAAAAATCGGGAAGATTCAAGAAACAAGTATGTTTTCTCTTTTGAAGCTGATGAATATGCAGATTTAGCAGATGAAGTATTGGAACAAGATTCATAACAACATTTTTCAAATTCTGCCCTGTACCCATCCAAATATAGGGCTGATATATCATTAAAAAAATGGAGGATTCGCACATGAATAATTTACTCAAAAAAACTATCGCTTTGTTACTTCTCTTCACCACACTTTTCTCTTGCACCATGGTATATGCTGATGATGAAAAAACCTCAAAATGGAAAATAGAAAATCATGTTGACGAATTTAATTTGCCTACGGATGAAAAATATCTTGCTGGTCTTACAATCAACGGTATATTCAGCAACAGCGCGACCACTGATTCCGATTTAAGTGCAGCGATTTTCCTTGAAAAATACGACGAAGAACCTGGATTCTTGTTCATACTTGCATTACTTGAATATAGAGAGCACTATGTTTCAAACAGTTCTTCAAAAAACGAAGTATGGTATGACATTTTAGTAATGGACAAGAACAAAACAAAACATACTCTTGAAGGTGGTATGGTTCCAAAAGGAAATACGCTTCTTTTTCCGTCTGATGACGATGCACGCCTTGATAAAATATTAAGAGAAGGTGGTACTGTTTACTTTTTAATCAAAAATCAAGAAGATTCAAGCAACTATTACGTTTTCTCTATCGAAGCTGATGAGTATGCAGATTTAGCAGACGAACTTATTGAAAACAATTGGAAATAATATTTGTCCAATTCTACCTTGTATCTATCCAAGTGCAGGGCAGATATAGGATGAAAAAACACACAAAAACATCAAAAGGATGAATTTATGCAAAATCCTGTTACAGCTCCCCTACCCTGTGTACACTTTGGCTACGGTTGTCTGTTTTGCAAAACGGGCTGTGAAGCGCTCGTGGCGCAAAGAATGGAATTTTCATACGAGGCAATCACGGCGACACCTGTCACCATCTTAAAGCGCAGAAGCAAACAAGGGGTCAAGACTTTACAGCCCGAAATACTTTTACCCGGCTATGTCTTTTTCAAAGCGCCCCTCACCTTCTACCCTCGTTTAAAATTGCCTGATGACTCTATCAAGCTTTTAAAGTCACAAGACGGTGAATGGCAATTGTTTGGCTTTGACCGAAAGTTTGCAAGCTGGGTGATTGAACAAAATGGAGAAATAGGGCTTTCAAAGGCTTATAAAATAGGGGAAAGAATCACCATCCAGCAAGGCCCCTTAAAAGATCTGGAAGGGTACATCACCAAGATAGACAAAAGAAACAAGAGTGGACAAGTAGTTCTCGTGATCAACGGCAGAGAAATCCGTGTATGGTTGGGGTTTGAGTTGCTCAATGACACAAAAAACATGCTCCTCACAGCCTCTCTCTAAAAGCCCTTTCTGCCCTCCACAGTATATTGCATATTGCGCATTCCTTTTTCCCTGTGCACCCATTTTGGGCAAGCACAGGGATTTTTATTACACTTAAAACGTATAAAACAATAAAAAAGTGATTTTTACATTTAAGGGGGAAAAATCCAAATATCCCCTTTGTTTTGCTTTACAGAAATGTGTTTTTTTGGTATAATGTTTTGTGGATTACTTTGTCTATTCGGAAGGGAGAGCACAATGGAATTACAACACGAAAAAAAGCTGGATGCTAAATATCTCACCAAGAGGTTTTTGCCTTATTTTAAGCCTTATAAAAAGCTCTTGTTTTTAGATTTACTCTGCGCCAGCCTCACCACGCTGTGTGAAATATTTTTCCCTCTTATCATTCGTTTAATCACAGACAGGGCAGTGACGGATTATACCACCATCACCATTCCTTTTATATTAAAATTAGGCATATTTTATTTATTGCTCCGTGTCATTGATGCGAGCGCCAACTACTACATGCAATCGCAAGGGCACGTGATGGGGGCGCACATTGAAACGGACATGCGCAGGGATTTCTTTGCGCACCTTGAAAAGCTGAGCTTTTCCTTTTATTCCAACACCAAAATTGGGCAGTTGATGGCACGCCTTACAAGCGATTTATTTGAAATTGCAGAGTTTGCGCACCATTGCCCCGAAGAATTTTTCATTTCCTTTTTAAAGATCATTACTTCCTTTATCATATTGGTGTCTATCAATTTACCTTTAACGCTCCTTATGTTCCTGATGATTCCCATTATGATTTTACTCCTTAGGAAGTTCAACAAGCGCATGCGTGCAGCTTTTAGAGAGTGCCGTCACGAACTGGGCGAAATCAATGCGCAAGCAGAAGACAGCTTACTGGGGATCCGTGTTGTCAAATCCTTTGCGAATGAAGAATTAGAAGAAAATAAGTTTGACAGCAACAACAAAAAATTGCTTGGCATTAAAGGCAGGCAGTACAGAGCCATGGCAGGCTTTAACACTGTTACACGCATGTTTGAAGGAAGTATGTACATTTTAGTGGTCACAGTGGGTGCCTACTTGCTCTCAAAAAACAAGATTTCAACAGGCGATTACATGGCATACTTGCTCTATATCAGCACGCTTTTGGTGAGCATTCGCCGTATTGTGGACTACATGGAGCAGTTCCAAAGAGGGCTTACGGGCATTGAACGCTTTGTTCAAATCATGGACACAAAAGAAGATGTGAAGGACAAAAAGGGGGCGCACGCACTCTCTAACGTAAAGGGCAACGTGTGCTTTAACAACGTGTCTTTCCGATATGATGATGACAATCAACAAGACGTGCTGTGTAACGTCAATCAGACCGTTAAGCAAGGTGACAGCATCGCAATTGTAGGCCCTTCAGGGTCGGGGAAAACAACTCTGCTCAGCTTACTCCCCCGTTTTTATGACGTTACAAAAGGGAGTGTAACCATTGATAACTGCGATGTGCGTGATGTCACTCAAAAATCCTTGAGAGATAATATCGGCATTGTACAGCAGGAAGTATATTTGTTTTCAGGCACAGTGCTTCAAAATATCATATATGGCGACATTCACGCTTCAAGAGAAGATGTGATCACAGCTTCTAAGCGTGCAGGCGCACATGAATTTATCAAAGAGTTGCCCGATGGATATGATACATACATTGGGGAACGTGGGGTCAAACTATCAGGTGGGCAAAAGCAACGCTTGTCCATAGCACGTGTGTTCCTCAAAAATCCTCCTATTTTAATATTAGACGAAGCCACGAGTGCGCTCGACAATGAGAGCGAAAAGCTCATTCAACAGTCCTTAAAAGAGCTTCAAAAAGGCAGAACGACCTTTACCATTGCGCACCGTTTAACCACCATCAAAGATGCAGATGAAATATGGGTGCTCACCAAAAATGGCATTGAAGAAGTGGGCACACACAAAGAATTGCTTGAAAAAGAGGGCATTTACAGCCACTTATACAGCATGTATACCTTAAACTGAACTTAAAGGAGCTATCGCATGGCAAACAAGACCATTAGTGAACAAGTTATAGAAGAAAAAATCATTCAAGTGCCCCTTGAAGAAGTGATGCCAAACAGCATGATGCCTTATGCAGAGCATGTTATTTTAGAAAGAGCACTCCCTCGTGTGGAGGACGGCTTAAAGCCTGTACAGCGCCGTATTTTATACACGATGAAAGAGCTTTCTTTGTCCCCCGACAAGCCTCACAGAAAGTGCGCACGTATCGTGGGCGACTGTTTGGGTAAGTTTCACCCCCACGGTGACAGCTCTGTGTATGAAGCGCTCGTGCGCATGGCACAGCCCTACTCTTTGCGTGGGTTGCTCGTAGATGGGCACGGCAACTTTGGGTCTATTGACGGTGACAGCGCCGCCGCTATGCGTTACACAGAAGCACGTATGGCGCCTCTTGCAATGCTCATGCTCCAAGACATTGAAAAGGACACAGTGCCCTTTTGCCTAAACTTTGACGATACTTTAAAAGAGCCTGAAATACTTCCTTCCAGATACCCAAACCTTTTGGTGAATGGGTCGTCCGGCATTGCCGTAGGGCTTGCCACCAACATTCCCCCACACAATTTAAAAGAAACGATTGATGCAACTTGCCTTTTGTTGGACAACCAAGATGCAACGTTAGAAGACATTATGCAGGTCATGCCTGCGCCCGACTTTCCAACAGGGGGCGTGTTGATTGAAACAGACGAATTAAAAAAAGCGTACCAAACAGGGCGTGGAAAGCTCACCTTGCGTGCCAAAATCGAGATTGAAAAAGGCAGTGCAGGGCGCACTTTGCTCGTCATTAAAGAAGTGCCCTACATGGTGTCCAAAGCGCAAATGCTTGAAAAAATATTGCGTTTGAGCCAAGAAAAGAAAAACCAATTAAGTGCAATCTATGATATCCGTGATGAGAGCGACAGAACGGGCCTTCGTGCCGTGATTGAGCTTAGAAAAGATACGGACATTGAAAAAACGCTTGCAATCCTTTATAAATACAGCGATTTACAAGTAACTTTCGGGGTCAACATGTTTTCCATTGCGCAGGGCAAGCCTGAACTCATGGGCGTTAAAAAGATGCTCCAATATTTCATTGAGCATCAGAAAAACGTGGTCACAAGGCGCACGCAGTATGACCTTGACAATGCACAAAAAAGAGCGCATATCTTGGAAGGCTTGATTGTCGCTGTGGACAATTTAGACGAAATCATTCGTTTAATTAGAAAGAGCAAAAATGCCAAAGAGGCAAAAGAACGCTTAATCGAACGCTTTTCTTTTTCAGACGTTCAAGCGCAAGCCATTTTGGATTTGCGTTTGCAACGCTTAACAGGGCTTGAAATCCTTGCACTTAAAAAGGAATATGAAGACCTTTTAAAATTGATTGATAAATTAAATGCCATCTTAAAGAGCGAAAGAAAGCTTTTAAATGTAATTAAAAAAGAGCTTTTAGAAATTTCAGACGCTTACAAAGATGAGCGCCGTACATTGATTGTGCACGAAAGCCACATCAAGGATAAAGATATCAAGGAAGAAGCGCCCCTACCCGAAGAAACTGTGGTGGTGTACACCAAGGGGGGGCAACTCAAACGCTTCTTTAAAAAGACATATGAAAAGATGGACAAGCAAATAGAAGAAAACGACACACCTTTGTACATCTTTGACACTGAAACAGACAGAACTCTTTACTTTTTTACTGACCAGGGCAACTGCTATCCCCTCTCTGTGTCCGTGCTCCAAGAATGTCGCCCCAAAGACAGGGGAGTCACGCTCAGTGGTGTGCTTCAAGGGCTTACAGAAGAAGAAAAGCTCATTAAAATCATGTGCTTTAAATCGGATGATTTAAAAACCATGCCCAGCTTTATCTTTGTTACAAAGAAAGGGTTTGTAAAACGCACAGAGTGTACCCAATACGATGTGCGCCGTGCACGCTTTGCAGCGCTTACTTTAAAGGACAATGATTTACTGCATGATATCTTGATTGAAAATGATGACAAAGATGTGCTCCTCATAACAAAAGAGGGCATGGCCATTCGCTTTAGAATAGACCAAATCCCCCTCCAAGGCAGAACGAGCACAGGCGTTAAGGGCATGAAAATCGACCTTGCAGACGAGCTCATATTAAGCACCACATTGAGCAACGAAGGCGAAATATTGCTCATGACGGAAAAAGGCTACGGAAAGAGCATCCCTTGCCCCCTCTTTGACCTGCAAGGGCGTGCAGGCAAGGGCGTTAAGTGCATTGCTTTTAACAAAAACACTTCCACAGGCGCATACCTTGCAACTGCTGTAAAAATCACAAAACCCGTTTCTGTAATCATTGAACAACAAACAGGCACACGCACGCTGCTCCCAACAGATGTATTCCCCGTTCAATCACTTGCTGAAAAAGGCAAAATCATTGTCGTTGCCATATTAGATGACATCGTAACGACTATGAAACTACAAACAATAGAAGAAGGTCAACAGGAATGAAACAAATTATTCCAGGTATTAACCAAAAAGTCATGCGGCTTGCATGGCCTTGCGTGATTGAAAATCTATCTGCTACCATGGTTACGCTTGTAGACACTGCCATGGTGGGCACATTGGGCGCAGTTGCTACTGCCGCAGTGGGTGTTTGTGCACCCCCCACATGGCTCATCAATGGGCTTGTGCAAGCCATTGGCGTTGGGGGTACTGCGCTTGTGGCACGCTATATCGGTGCAAAGGAAATCCATGAGGCAGAGCATACCACACACCAAGTGTTTCGCTTATCCATCCTATTTTCCTTTCTGATGACGCTCATCACCCTTTTGTTAGCCCCTGTCATTCCCTACATCATGCAGGCAAAGCCCGAAGTACACGCAGATGCAAGGAGCTATTTGCGCATACTTTCCTCCACATATGTCATCAGTTTTACTGGCATGTGCATGGGTTCCCTCTTGCGTGGTGCAGGCGACACCAAAACGCCTATGAAGGCTGGCATTATTGCCAACATTGTCAACATTGTTTTGAACTTCTTGTTCATTTATGAAACAAGAGAAATGACGCTCTTTAACACTACCTTTACCATGTTCGGCTTTGGTATGGGGGTAAAAGGGGCGGCGCTCGCAAGCGCTATTGGTATGGGGGTATCCGGGCTGTACCTCATATTACACATGTTCAGTAAGAAAACTGTGCTGAAATTGCGCCTCTCTCTCAAAGAGAAGTTTGACTTTCTCATCATTAAAAAAGTGGCAAAGATTGGCACGCCTGCTGCCTTAGAGCGTGTTGCCATCAACATTGGGCAAATCGTATTTGCTGCCATGATTGCTTCTCTTGGCACGGCGCAGATGGCTGCATACCACATTTCAATCAATGTAGAGGGCTTGGGCTATATGCCTGCCTTTGGCTTTTCCATGGCCGCCACTACGCTTGTAGGGCAAAGCTTGGGCGCTAAAAAAACAAAAGAAGCTGTGGCTTACGGCTACAAGTGCACTTCCCTTTCGCTGTTGCTCTTAACGCTTGCAGGGGCGCTCATGTTCATCTTTGCACACCCTCTCGCATCACTGTTTAATCAAGACCAAGAGGTGATTATGTTCGCTGCACAGTTCATCGCCATCATCGCTTTTGAACAGCCTTTCAACGCTATATCCATTGTGTTGTCGGGCGCATTGCGAGGAGCAGGCGATACCTTCATGCCCTTTTTTGTGGGTTTAATCACCATGTGGGGCATCCGAATTTTGGGCGCATTCATATTCGGTGTGGTGCTGAATTTGGGCGTATATGCCATATTGTGGGCCATGGTATTTGACCTTTTGGTGCGTTCTATTCTGCTCTTTATTCGCTACAAAAAAGGCAAGTGGCAACATCGCAAAGTATAAAAAAACTATATTTTTGTATTAAAAAAGCTTGGCACAACATCGTCCAAGCTTTTTTAATTGCCTTATTTTTTGTGGTCAATCATCTTGAGCAAATCTTCTTTTGACCCTGCAATGAGCAAGTGTTCTTGTTCTGAAAAAATATGCTCTGGGTTTGTCATAGGCGTTACCTTGCCATTTTTCTTTAACCCAATGATGTTGATGTTATGGCGTGTACGCACGCTCAATTCCTTTACCGTTTTGCCCACCCATGTAGGCGGCACAAGCAATTCAAAAATTGCATATTCAGGTGTCAACTCAATATAGTCAAAAGAGTTGGTAGCGCTATACTTAATTGCCGTTCTTTGCGCCATATCTCTTTCGGGGTAAATAACATTATCTGCCCCAATTTTGAGCAAGAACTTTGCATGAATTTCTCTATCTGTTTTCGCAATAACATTCTTTGCGCCCATTTCTTTGAGCAAAGAAGTGATTTCCAGAGAGGATTGGAAGTTATCACTGATACAAACAAAGCACACATCAAAGTTACCAATACCCAGTGCGCTTAAAATATCAGGGTCCATACAGTCCCCTATCTGTGCTCTTGTAACCACAGAAGCTACTTTTTCCACTGCTTCTTCGTTCACATCCACCACCATCACTTCATTGCCAAGCTCTGCCAATTTGATGGCAAGATGTGTGCCAAACCGACCCAACCCAATGACTAAAATAGAACGCATTTTTTTCATCCTCCTATTTTCCTTTATCCTATAATTACTTTTTCTACTGGATTTCTCAAGTGTTTCACTGTTTTCTTTTCTGCAACTGCCATAAACACAGTCAAACTACCCACACGCCCTGTGTACATAAGTGCAATGATGATAAAGCGAGAGAAAGGCTCTAAATCCCTTGTAATGCCCACACTCAAGCCCACTGTGCCGATGGCTGAAAAGCATTCATACAACACATCTTCAAGCTTTAACCCTTGAAGCCCTGTGATAATTACACACCCTAAAAGCGCCATCAAAAGGTAAATGGAAGCAGAACAAAAAGCACGCTTTACAAGGTCTGTATCAATTCTCTTTCTAAACGCATTCACATCTGTGCGCTCTCTAATTTGGGCAGAGATGGCGAGCACAATGACTGCAAATGTGGACACCTTGATGCCACCCCCAGTAGACCCGGGCGCTGCACCTACAATCATCAAAAGAATAGTCAACAGCCTACTACTCTCTGCCATCGTTGCAGTATCCACCGAGTTAAACCCTGCTGTACGAGGGGACACGGACTGGAAAAAGCTACAAAGCAAGCGCTCTGAAAAGCTCATATCTTTCATAGTCACATTATATTCCATAATGTAGAAAAGAATGGTGCCCACTACAATAAGAGAAGCTGTCATCACGAGCACGATTTTAGTGTGCAGCGCATATTTTTTTACATGCAATCTATGCTTGCTCACATCTTCCCACACCACAAACCCGATGCCCCCAATGATGATTAAAAAAGCAATGGTCAAGCACACCAAGGGGTCGTTATAGTAAGTGGACACGGAAGAATAAGGCGCTCTTACACCCAGCAAATCAAACCCTGCATTGCAAAAGGCAGATACAGAGTGAAAAACGGCATACCAAAGCCCTGTTTTCAATCCAAAGTCAGGGATAAATCGAAATGCAAGGAGCACTGCGCCAATCGTTTCAAACACAAGTGTGCCTACCAAAATATGCTTTGTTAAGCGCACCACGCCCCCCAATTGCAAAGGGTTAATGGCTTCCATTTGGAATGCTCTTTCTTTTAAGCCGATTTTTTTACCCATCATCATAGGTATGAGCATCGCAAAGCTCATAAATCCAAGCCCCCCAATTTGAATGAGCAACAATATAATCAATTGCCCAAACATGGAAAATTGGGTATACGTGTCAAACACAACCAAGCCTGTCACGCACGTTGCAGAGCCTGCTGTAAACAGTGCATCCAAAAAAGAGATAAACTCTCCATTTTTGTTGCTGATGGGTAAAGACAATAACAGACCGCCCATTAAAATAAGTAAGGCAAAGCCTACGGCGAGCGTTTGAGCAGATGTAAGTTTAGGAAAAACACGTGGTTTTTTTAAAGTGCTCATTGAAATGTCCTTTCGTTGCTTCTAAAAGTAAAACTATTTATGCACAAAAAAACATGTGCTTACCTATTATATTGCAAAATGAGCATTTTGTACACCCCTTTTTAAATTTTTTATTATTTTTATAAAAAGAGGATTTTCACCGTTTATGTAGAATATTGTTGTGTATGTACATTTTCACAATTGATAGGAGGATACTCTCATGGCAAAAATTATCGGTTCTCCCTTAAAAAACATTCCTTGGCAAGACAAAAAACCAGGTGAAAGAATGCCTATGTGGCGCTATGATAACAACCCCATCATTACAAGAGAAGATCAAAAAGGTGCAAACAGCATCTTTAACAGCGCAGTTGTGCCTTTTAACGGTGGTTTCGCAGGTGTTTTCCGTTGCGACAGCCGTTCTTTGAGCATGAATTTATTCGTTGGATTCAGCGATGATGGCTATCATTTCACCATCAATGATGACCCTATTGAATTTGAAGGCGCAGACCCCGAAATTCTCAAAAAAGAATATCGCTATGACGCACGTGTGTGCTTTATTGACGACCGTTATTACATCACATGGTGCAATGGCTATCATGGCCCCACCATTGGCATTGCATATACTTTTGACTTTAAAAAGTTTGTGCAGCTTGAAAACGCATTTTTGCCCTACAACAGAAATGGTGTGCTTTTCCCACGTAAAATCAACGACACATATATGATGATGAGCCGTCCAAGTGACACTGGGCACACACCTTTTGGCGATGTGTTCGTAAGTCAGAGCAAAGACCTTGAATTTTGGGGCAAACATCGTTACATGATGGGCACCATTAAGGACGACTTTTCTGCTTGGCAGTCCACCAAAATTGGCCCCGGCCCTACCCCTATTGAAACGGATGAAGGCTGGTTGCTCCTTTATCACGGTGTGCTCACCACATGCAATGGCTATGTGTATAGAACAGGCGTTGCTCTGCTTGACTTAGACCAACCTTGGAAAGTCATTCACCGTGCTCGCCCCTACATCTTATCCCCCCAAATGCCCTATGAAATGATGGGTGACGTGCCCAACGTTGTGTTCCCTTGCGCTGCTTTGACAGACAGTGACACAGGGCGCATTGCTATGTATTATGGCTGTGCTGACACTGTAACAGGGCTTGCTTTCTCCACCGTCAATGACTTGATTGACTATGCAAAGGAAAACGATTTCACTCGTTAAGGAGGAAAAAAATGGCTGACCAAATCGTCAACGGTATGCACGGATGTAGTGCTGAAGAAGATTATGTGGTTCCTTCTGACCCTTTAATTAGGGAGCGTTTGGAATGGTTTCAAGACCAAAAATTGGCGCTCATGATGCACTTTGGTATATACAACCAAATGGGTATTTGTGAAAGTTGGCCTTTGTCTGACGAAGACGCTGTATGGTCAAGAAGACAAATTGATTTTGAAGACGACCCTGAAAAGTTCAAAGAGCTCTACATCAACATGAACAAGTCCTTTAACCCTGTGCGCTTACAGCCCGAAGAGTGGGCAAAATTTGCAAAGCGCAACGGCTTTAAGTACTACATTTTGACCACCAAGCATCACGATGGTTTCTGCCTTTTTGACACAAAATATACAGATTATAAGGTGACTGACCCCAGTTGCCCTTTCCACACGCACAAGTATGCTGACATTGTAAAGCACGTGTTTGATGCGTTTAGAAAAGAAGGCATTGCCATTGCACCTTATTTTTCCAAGCCTGACTGGAATTGCCCTTGGTATTGGGCAAAAGGCATGGAAAAGCCCTTTGCTTTTGACCGTAACCCCACCTATGACCCCAAAGAGCATCCCGAACTTTGGGAAAAATATGTAGAGTTTACGCACAACCAAATGATGGAACTTTGCACCAACTATGGCAGAATTGAAATTCTGTGGTTAGATGGTGGACAAGTGGCTCCTCAAAACAACCAAGACATCCGTTTGTCTGAGTTTGTTGAAAAAGCACGCAAAGTACAGCCTTGGCTCTTAACAGCTGACAGAACGGTGGGGGGCGAAAATGAAAACTACATTACGCCCGAACAGTCCGTTCCCTCCAGCAAAATCTGTGTGCCATGGGAAAGCTGTGTTACGGCAGGCGAGGCCTTTGCTTATTCATTTGACGATGAGTTTAAATCTCCTCGTGCACTTGTACACCTTTTAATCAACGTCGTCTGCCGTGGTGGCAACCTTGCTTTAAACATTTCACCTCAGCCTGATGGTCGCCTGCCAAAAGGTGCCATGGAAGCTGTCAATGAATTGGGCGATTGGCTACAAGCAAATGGCGAAGGCATTTACAAAACACGTATGTACGAAACAAACGAAATTGGTAAAACCGCATACACCAAAACAAAAGAAGCTGTTTATGCCCTCTACCGTATGGAAGAAAATGAAGTGCTTTCTAACACCATGTTCATTCCATTTGACAAAAAGGTGGCGCATGTGTCCTACTTAGAAGGCAACATTGAGCTTACCTTTACACAGTTTGATCAGGGTGTGCTCGTTACGCTCCCTCAAAATTTGGTGGGTACATGCCCCTATGCCCCTGTGTTTAAACTCAAGTAACATAATTTTTAAGCTGTTTGATGTGATTTTCATGTCAAACAGTTTTTTTATTTAAAGTATAGTATTTTTCATGCATTTATGGTACTATAAAAGAGGTACTTATCTTTTAAGGAGTTATTTTCATGCATAAAAAAGACTTACTCATTCTATCTATCATTGTATCTGTTGTGCTTATATTATTTTTAGCCATTCAGTTGAACGAAAAAGCGCCTCCTTCTCACAATGTTTCTATCTACGTAGATGGTGTATTTTATACGTCTGCTACTTTAGGGCAAAAAGAAGATGTGGTGATCAAACAAAAAGATGGCAAGGAAAATATCGTTTCTTTTACACAAGAGGGGTTTTATATGAAACACTCTACGTGCGACAACCAAGCGTGCATAAAGCAAGGCGAAGTGACGTTGCACAATTATAACACTCGTGCACTCACCACGCAAATCATCTGTTTGCCCAACCGTGTCACGGTGGAATTAGACCTTTTGGAAAATATGAAGGACGACAATTTGCCTGACGTTTGATTGTATGACACACTATAAATAAGTGCGTATAAATGTATAAAGGATGATGCATACTATGGAAGAAACAGGAAAAACAACACTACTTCGTGTTTCAAACAACAGCTTTCTTTTTTTCAATCAGCGCAGCCCTTTGTAGACGCACCCATACGATTACAACCATTCAAATGCCACTTTACACAGTGCAGGCTGTGGCATATTTGCCCTTGCAAACGCCATTAGCTATCTTTATCACAAAGAGGTGGACGTGTGCGCATTGGCAAATTTTGCCGTAAAAGTAGGGGCAAGGGATGATACTGGAACGGATAGACCCACTTTGCTTCAACAAATGATGCACCATAACCTGAGCACGCAATATGGGTTTACCTACCATAATGAGGGGCTTTTGAACGACCTTCCAACCCTTCAAACACACCTTGAACAAGGGCATTTTGCACTCTGTAACGTGCGCCGTGGGCACATTGTCGCTCTTGTAGGCATAAAAACAGAGCATGAAATCCCTCAAGTGCTTGTGATAGATGCAAACAGTGAAAGCGATGATGAGCGAGTGGTAAACAATGTCACACAGGCAATAGAGGGAACAGAAATCTGCGTTCATTCGTTCAATAAGCACAATGTGCTTGTGTCATCTCAAACGCATTATGCGCTTTATTATGTGCCTTTATCTGTTGTAATGGACTATAATCTGCTCTATAAAGTGCAAGTTTAGGAGGAATTTTTTTGAACAAAACCATCCTTAGAAAAAGGGCTTTTTGCCTATTCTTACTGCTTTGCTTTACGCTTTTGCCCTTTTCTTCTGTACATGCACAAGAAAGTGGCTTTATACGTGTGCTTTTAACAAAGCTCAACCTTACAAACAGAATAGATATCACCTTAGAGGGCAGTTACACAGTGGGCAACATCGCCTTTCAAAGAGGGTCTAATGTGGTCGTGACGGTGCAAAACAACACATTGCTTTTGTATTATGAAGGCATTGTGCTCAATGCAAAGGACACGCTGACCTTTTATCGCCACCAAGTAGACAACGCTCAAGAAAACGGTGTGCGCATCAATGGCAAAATGTACTTACATCCGGGCGACCTCATCATTACGCACAAAGAAGGGCAGTTACAATGTGTATTAAATGCGCCCATTGAAGAGTACCTCCTGGGCGTTGTGCCCTATGAAATGAGCGACTCTTTCCCCTTAGAAGCGCTGAAAGCGCAGGCTGTTGCAGCACGCACATATGCATTAAGCAAAATAAACACTCATAAAGCATATGACGTAGTGGACAACACAAACGACCAAGCATATTATGGCATTTTGCACACAAACACAAATGCCAAAAAAGCAGTAGAGCAAACAAAAGGCATGGTGTGCATGTATAAAAACAAGCTTGCCATTTGCTATTACACGGCGAGCAATGGTGGGCAAGTAGAGCTTGTTCAAAACGTGTGGGGGCAAGGCGATTATGACTACATCACCATGCATGATGACCCATACGACATTCAAAACAAGGAAAGCGTAGTCAAAAAAGCTGAAATCAAAAAGAACATCACATCAGACAGCGATTTGCAAGGCCTTGCCCCTTATTTAAAAGATGGATTGGTTGAGCAACTGAAAAAAAAGGGCTTTGACACGCAATTGGACAACATCAAAATCAACACCATAAAAAGTATCACATTGTCAGCCCCAAAGGATAATAAAGACAGCAAAGTGATGACCAAGGCTCAATTCGCCCTTACCGTAACGGGTAAAAAGCAAGTAACTCAAGAGGTGGAAGAAGAAGTGTCCATCTTTGTAGAGCCTAAAATCACCCCCACCCCTGCTCCCAACACGCCCACCTATCAAGAAGTGACTTTAAGCACCCCCCTCACTGTGGAAATAGACATTTTCCCCACACTTGAAAAGATCTTTTCCTTGAGCATCAATGGTGGAAATAACGAAATCATCACAGTGACAGAAAAAGAAGATGTTTTTTTGTTGGAGTCCAGACGGTATGGCCACGGTGTGGGCATGAGCCAAAGAGGTGCACAAGTGTTGGGACGTGATTACAATTATACGTATGACCAAATACTCTCCTTCTATTATCCAAAAGCTACGCTCAAAACAATGACCTATGCGCCTTCTAATAGAGAAAAGGTGCACGCTTCCTTTTTGTCCACCCCTGCTCCCCCATTAACCCCCACTCCTCGCCCTACTTTAATGCCTGCTTTAGCTACATTAAAACCCAACGAGTACAAGGTGACTGTGACAAACATCAAGAAAAACTCCTTCTTGAACATGCGAGAAGAACCCAATACTTCTTGCGATGTGCTTGGTAGGTTGTACTATGGGCAACCACTTATTGTAATAAAACAAGTGGATGAAAACTGGCTCAAGGTCAAAACAGACGTAATGGAAGGGTACATCATGCAAGAGTTTGTTGAAAAAGTTCAATGAAAACATAAGTTCAATTCGGTTGTTGATTTTTACACAATCAACAATCGTTTTTTTGTACTTTTTTCTTCTTTTCAAATCGCACAAAAGGTGCTATAATGAATATGTACTTTTTTTACTTAGAAAGGTGGTACTTACTATGTCAGATTGCAAACAATGCATGATGCCCCAAATCACTTTGGATGTCAACCACATGATGGCTGATTTTCTTTCCGACAAAGGTGTGCAGAAAGAAAATGTAGATGCTTTAACTGAAAAGCTTCAAAATGCGCAAAAAGCCGTGGAGCAAAACCGTGGCACAGGTTGGCTGGGCTGGATGGATTTACCATATAATCAAGACGAAATCGTTGCTGATATTGAAGAAACAGCAAAAGATATCAGAAAGAACTTTGAAAACTTCGTAGTGCTTGGCATTGGTGGGAGCGCCTTAGGCCCCATCGCTGTGCAACAAGCGCTCAACCATATGCATTACAATGACTTAGACAAGTCTAAGCGTGGCCCACGCTTCTTTGTGGAAGATAATATCGACCCTGAACGCATGGCTGCTTTATTTGATGTCATTGATGTAAAAACCACTTGCTTTAACATCATCACCAAATCGGGTGCAACAGCTGAAACAATGAGCCAATACCTCATTTTAACAGAAGCGCTCAAAAAAGAAGTGGGCGATGATTGGGCAAAGCACATTGTTGCAACCACAGACAAAGAAAAGGGCAACTTGATCAAGCTTGCCAAAGAGCACGGCTTTAAGCTTTACCACATCCCCTCCACTGTGGGTGGTCGCTTTAGCGAATTATGCCCCGTAGGTCTTTTGCCTGCTGCAGTGTGTGGCATTGACATTCGTCAAATGTTAAACGGTGCAAAGTGCATGGACAACCGTTGCAAAACAGATGATATTTGGGCAAACCCTGCGCTTTTAGAAGCAGGCCTTCAATATCATTTGATGACTGAAAAAAATACCAACGTACACGTGGTTATGCCCTACTCGGATGCGCTTAAATATATGGCAGACTGGTTTTGCCAACTGTGGGCAGAAAGCCTTGGCAAAAACGTTACAAGAGATGGCAAGCCCTGCAACATCGGTCAAACCCCCACCAAAGCATTGGGCGTTACAGACCAACACAGCCAGCTCCAATTGTACACTGAAGGCCCTTATGACAAGGTGGTTACCTTCTTAAAAGTAGGTCAATTCAAATGCACCACAGACATTCCTCACGGCTGTGAAGAATTTAAGGACGTTGCATTCTTGGGTGGCAAAACCCTCAACCAACTCATTGAAGCAGAGCGCAAGGGCACAGAATATGCTCTTTTAAAAGCAGGTCGCATGAGCCAAACCATCACGCTTCCTGTGGTCAATGCCAACACCATCGGTCAGCTCATTTACTTCTTTGAAATGGCAACTACTTATGCAGGCGAACTCTTTAACATTGATGCATTTAACCAACCTGGTGTGGAAGAAAGCAAAATCGCTTCTTACGCTGTGCTTGGCAATGAAGATGAAAAATATAGCCAAAAGCGTGCAGAAATGAAAACTGCTCCTGCTGAAAAAGCACAATACATTCTCTAATTTGATATATTTTTAAAGGATTGCCTTGCGCAGTCCTTTTTATATTGACATATTTTAAAAAATATGCAATAATATGGTTGTACATTTCGTTTTATGCACGTATACATCATTATCAACACATCGTAGGAGGTCATTTCATGAAAGGCTCATTCAAAAAAACCGCAACAACGCTCGTTCTCGTTTTAGTGCTACTGCTCCCTGTTTTCTCAGCATTTGCAGAAGGCACGCCCCCCACAGCTCCTTGCACGCACCCCAATTCTGTTTGGGTAACAGCCAAAGCGCCCACGTGTACAGAAGAAGGCAAGTCTGAAAAAATATGCACACAGTGCAACACCGTTCTTGAAACTTCTACAATTGCAAAAATAGGGCACAACTTTCAAAAGCAAATTGTAAAGAACGCAACATGCACGCAAGAAGGGCAAATAAAATACGTGTGCTCTGTGTGCAACTATTTGTCTGGGGAAGAAGTAATCCCCAAACTCCAACACAATTATCAAAAAGTTGTAGACAAATTGCCCACCTGTACGGACCAAGGGTTAGAGCATTTAGAGTGCACTCTTTGCCACGACAAAAAAGATTATGTGGTCACTCAAAAAACCCCTCACAGTTTTAGCGCATATAAAACTGTGAAAGAGGGAGACTGTTTGAACCAAAAAGTAGAAGAAAGAGAATGCACAGTGTGCCACTTAAAAGAGCAAAAAGTAAGTGCTTTTGGTGCACATAAATTCGGCGATTGGAGCATTTCAAGACAGCCCACCTGCACAGAGTATGGGCTTGAAGTGCGCACTTGCTCTGTTTGTAAAGAACAAGAAGGTAGAAAGATCGATGCCAAATCGCACTCTTTTTCTGATTGGAAAGTTACAAAAAACGCAACCTGTACAGAAACAGGAATTGAAGAAAGAAAATGCTCTGCTTGTAACAGCGTCGATCTCAAAACCCTCCCTGCGCTTGGGCACGATATGTCGCAGTTTGTAACGACAAAAGAACCCACTTGTACAGAAACTGGCGTTCAAGAACAAAAATGCAGTCGTTGTCCCTTGATTGTACGCAAAGATATCCCCATGTTGGAACACAAATATTCTGATTTTGAACAGACAAAAGCACCTACTTGCACAGAAAAAGGCGAAAAAGCTCGCACTTGTGCTCTTTGTAAAAAAGTAGAAAAGCAAGAAATCCCTGCACTGGGCCACAATATGTCCGATTTTAGCACCACCAAAGCACCCACATGCGACCAACCTGGTGAAAAGATGCGCTCGTGTTCCAGATGTGATTATAAGGAAACAGAAAAAATAGATATGCTTGGGCATTTTTACGGGCCTTACACAGTGACCAAAAAGCCCACATGCACTGAAAAAGGTGAAAAAGAGCATACTTGTAAAACATGCAACAAAACATTTAAGGAAGAAGTGCCTGCCCTCAACCATAAAAACACTTATTGGCAGGAAACAAAAAAACCCACACTCACCGAAAGTGGTGAAAAACAAAAAGTATGCCGTGACTGTAACAAGGTATTGCTTGTAAAAGAAGTGCCTCCCACCCTCTTTTCAAACAACACAGTATGCTCTTTTGGTGTCAATGTACGCAATTTAAAAACTCAAAACGCAGAGGATTTATGGTACATGGTAACGCCTTTTGATACAAACAACGGCACACAAACTTTTGATTTAATTGCAAGCAATATGTTTAAAGTAGGCGAAGTGACTGTATTTATAGAAGATGATACATTGTCCGTTGACTATACGCTTTTTAGCAATAAAATCAAAATGGAAGATGAATTTTTCACCATTGTAAACAGTGTTGACGATTTCAATACGTTCGCTCCCGAAATTCTCTCCTTGAACTATTCTTTAAACAGAAACGAAAAAAAGAGCATTCAAAATGACTATTTGAACGACAATCAATTGTTCCTGTACTTCTGTAGCAAAATCACCTACCAGTTCGACCCAGAAAATATGGAACGCTATGCACCAAACAGTGATGAAACACTGCGCTTGCAAAACCAAATGCTTCAAATGATTGACTAAAACATATTTAAAAAAACACCCAACGACGCATCCAAGCCGTTGGGTGTTTTTTATACACATTTTTATGAGCAAAATAGTTTAATCCTTATAAGCACTTTCACAATAACAGCACCTGTAAATTCCTTTTTCTTTGTTTGCTAAAAGAAAAATATGCTGTATTTCTTGCTCTGTTTGAGAAATGCAACGAGGATTTTTACAATGCATCACATTGACTATTTTTTCGGGCAAATGCAGTGTCTTTTTTTCCACTCTTTTGCCATTGCGAATGATATTCACTGTGATATTTTGGTCGATGTACCCCAGCACATCAAAATCAATAGGGATTTCTTGGTCAATCTTTATGATGTCCTTTTTACCCATTCGGGAGGACTTGACATTTTTAATGATGGCAATGGAACATTCCATCCTGTCCAACCCCAAATGGTCATAAATCTGCATGGCTTTCCCTGCTGTAATGTGGTCAATGACATATCCATTTTGTATGCTATCTATGTTCATTTTGTTTCCTCCAACAGTGTCAGCAACAGTGCTTCTCGCACAAACTTTCCATTGAGTGCTTGCCTAAAATAGCACGCCCTATCGTCATCGTCTACAAGTTTGCTAATTTCATTGACACGAGGCAAGGGGTGCAACACAGATAAATCCTTGCGTGCAAGTTTCATCTTTTCCACATCCAAAATGTAGCTGTCCTTTAAGCGCACATAGTCTGCTTCATTGAAAAAACGCTCTCTTTGAACACGTGTCATATAGAGTACATCGAGTGTTCCAATCACGTCTTCCAAACGCTCTACTTCTGTAAAAGACACATGGTTTTCATGCAAAAAATCACGCAAGTAATCGGGAATGCGCAGTTCTTTCGGCGAAATGAGCACAAAACGGATGGACTTATAGCGCACCATGGCTGTCATTAAGCTGTGCACCGTGCGCCCAAACTGCAAATCTCCACAAAGCCCAATCACAAGCTGATGCAAACGCCCTTTTTCTTTTTTGATGGTCAAAAGGTCTGTCAATGTCTGCGTGGGGTGATTGTGCCCCCCATCTCCTGCATTGATAATGGGCACAGTGCTCACAAAAGAAGCAACGGTGGGTGCACCCTCTAAAGGATGGCGCATGGCAATAATGTCTGCATAGCAACCCACAGTACGAATCGTGTCGGACACGCTTTCTCCTTTGGAAGTAGAGGAGGAGGAAGAGGAAGAAAAGCCCAATACATTGCCTCCCAATTCCATCATTGCCGCTTCAAAGGACAAGCGAGTGCGTGTGCTCGGTTCAAAAAACAGTGTGGCAAGCTTTTTATACTTGAGCGCCTCACGATATTTAACAGGGTTGTCCATAATATCTTGTGCGAGCACCAAAATATCGTCAATTTCCTGTGTAGATAAGTCTGTGATATTGAGTAAATGACGTGGCACAATACCCCTCCTTACTTGGTCATCCAGCTTTCATCAGATGGATTGTTTCTAAAAGAAATGAGCTTTTGCTTTTGTTCTTCCTTGATATACCCTTCCTCTGCTGCCACTTGTACGAGGGAATCGAGGTTCGACAAACTGATGTTTTTCACATTCGCTTGTGCCAATCTATCCAAGCCCTTTTGCATACCGTATGTAAAGATGCTCACAATGCCCAGCACCTCTGCACCTCTTTCACGCAAGGCTTCCACCACTTCAATCACGCTGCCACCCGTAGAAATCAAGTCTTCCACGATCACTACTTTTTGACCTTTTTCAAGCTTGCCTTCAATTTGGTTATTTCTACCATGGTCTTTTGCGCCTGAACGCACATAGCCCATAGGCAACTCCATCATGTGTGCCACAATGGCTGCGTGCGCAATGCCTGCCGTGGCTGTGCCCATGAGCACATCCACGTCTTTAAAATTCTTTTCAATCGTTTCTTTTAAGGCACATTCTACTTCTGTGCGCACCTTGGGCGCTGTCAAAGTCAAACGGTTGTCGCAGTAAATAGGGCTTTTGATGCCACTTGCCCACGTAAAGGGATCTTGAGGGCGCAAGAACACAGCACCGATTGATAATAAGGCTTTCGCAATCTTTTTTTCCATTTTATTTTCTCTCCTTTTACACGTTTAAAAATTCTTTAATGCACTGGTTGTACGCTGCAACAGGGTCTTCTGCCTTTGTAATAGGGCGACCCACTACAATAAAGTCACTGCCCCCAAGACGTGCTTTTTCGGGCGTCATAATGCGCCTTTGGTCATCTGCTTGAGAAGAGGCAAAGCGAATGCCCGGAGTTACCGTGATAAAGTCTTCCCCACATGCTTCTTTTACAAGCTTTGCTTCTAAGGGAGAGCACACCACGCCTTGCAAGCCTGCTTTTTTCGCATTCAAAGCATAGTGCTTGACAGCATTTTCAATTGTGCCTTGAATGAGCAAATCATTGTTCATTCTATCTTCTGAAGTGCTTGTAAGCTGTGTTACAGCAAGGAGCATGGCATGGGTGCCATCTTCTTTGGTGAGCCCTCTTTGCGCTGCTTCCATCATAGAAATGGTGCCCGATGCGTGTACGTTGGTCATATCCACATCCAAATTTTTAAGCACTTTCATAGCAGACTCCACCGTGTTTGGAATGTCGTGCAACTTTAGATCCAAGAAAATCTTGTGCCCACGTTTTTTGATTTCACGCACAATTTGAGGGCCTTCCGAGTAAAACAGCTCCATGCCCACTTTGACAAAAGGCTTTCTGCCCGTAAACAAGTCCAAAAATGCATAAGTTTTTTCTGCATTTTCAAAGTCCAAAGCAACGATGACATCTGATTGATTATTCATAATGTGCTCCTCCAATTATACTGTTGATATCCTTATATTTGTAAAACCATCATTGAAGACCTTGAAAAAGTGATGGAAAAATA
>CAYTPJ010000025.1:7758-21402 GCA_964439755.1 uncultured Oscillospiraceae bacterium | reverse complement strand
TCTTCCCCTTCTTGCAGGAGCATAAAACGATTTTTGATGGTGTCCACATCTTCAACCAACGCCACAGCTTCTTCTTCCGTCAACCCATCTTCCATGCGATCGTTGATCATTTCATCATAAAAATTAAGTGTCGCATTTCTTTCATCCTCAGACAAAAATGAAAGTGCATATTCCAACTGACCTAAAAAGCGTTCCTTTTTCATACATTTGCCTCCTTAATGAACTGGTATACTTTGATAACCCCTTCAAATTCCTTTAAAAAACCTTGTATTTTTTCTTCCCCACAAGGTGTAATGGCGTAATATTTACGCAAGCGTGCGTTGTGTTCCACAGTATACACCGTCAAGCACCCAGATGTTTCAAGCCGTCTTAATACGGGGTACAATGTCGATTCTGACAGCTTGATGACATTTTCAATGTCCTTAATGAGTTTATACCCGTAGGAATCTTCCTTTTTTAATAGGGCAAGTATGAGCACATCCACCATGCCACGTTTGAGCTGAACATCCAAATGTCGTGCACCTCCTTTTATTTTGTAAAAGCTAAATCGCTCTTACACATAGTATTATACAACGCATAGTATTATATGTCAAGTAGAATGTATAAATTTTCTTTTTTGACAGAGAATAACACATGGAGGGATGTGTATGAACTGGTATTTGGTATTCATAAGTGCTTATGTTTTTTGGATTACCCCCTTGTCTATCCAATTTCTATGTACATTTTCCTCTGCCACATACCCAACAGGTATGTGCACGTTTAAAATTTGGCACACAGGCATTCAAGTGCCTTTTTCCTTACTTCGCAATGAAGAGGGCAGTTTATTCATTCAAATCAGTAAAAAAAAGGAACAGCCTGCCCCTCCTTTTGATTTTCAAAAAACGTACACACGCACCAAATATATTTTTAAAATGCTCAAAGTTTCAAACCTTTTAAAAGCATTGCTCAAAGCACATTTGCATTTTTATATCCTGCAAATGAACATTGTTTTAGGGCTGTCTGATGCCTTTAAAACGGCTGAAATCACCGCTTTCCTCTGGTTTATTGTATCTCTCCTCAAAATCAAGGGTAAAAGAAACATCCAAATTTCACCCAACTTTAAAAATCATTCACTTTTTTCTATTCACTGTATACTATCTGTGCGTGTGGGGATGATACTAACAGCAAGTGTGCTCTTTTATTTGGCGCACATGCGTGTTCAAAAACAAATTAAGGAGGAACAAAAATGGAAAAAAATTCAATCGGAAATTTAATGAATACAACGCTTGAAAACATCAAAGATATGGTTGAAGTGGGCACTGTGGTGGGCGATGCGCTCGAAGTGAGCTTGGGTACAACGGTTATTCCTGTATCCAAAGTGTGCTTTGGCTTTGTTTTAGGAGGTGGCGAATATGAAGGAGATGAAAAAAAATTAAAGGATTTGAAGGACACACAAGGCTATCCCTTTTTAGGCGGGTCTGGTGCAGGCGTATCTGTACAGCCCGTTGGTTTCTTAGTTGTTTCAAGCGACGGCGTTAAAATGCTCCCTGCACAGCACACTGCCCCTTGGGAAAGAGCATTAAACCATTTGCCTCGCCTCATTGACGATATCAAAGAAATATTTTTATCCAATCAAACTACTACAAATAAGGGAGATACATCTTCTCAATGAATAAATTTATCCTGAAAAGATTTATAATAGGGCTTTTCTTTATGCTCATTTTACTGTATAATAGAAATGCACTTTGCGAAGCGAGTGCCTATGTGCTGATGGAAGAAGATACAGGGCGTGTGCTGTATGCACAAAATAAGGACTTGAAACTGCCCATGGCATCCACGACCAAAGTCATGACTGCACTTTTAGCCATTGAAAATGCAGACCTAAATGAAAAAGTGGTCACATCCAGCACTGCCTTTGGTGTACCAGGCACAAGTATTTACTTGGAAACTGGCGAAGTGCTTACAATGCAAGACATGCTGTATGGCTTGATGCTACAAAGTGGCAATGATGCAGCCGTTGCCATCGCAGAGCACATTGCACAGACGGAAAGCAATTTTGCCAAATTGATGACGGAAAGAGCACGCCAAATCGGGTGCAACAACACGTGTTTTCAAAATGCACACGGTTTACCCAAAGAAGGGCACTATGCTACACCTTATGACCTTGCCTTGATTACAAGAGAAGGCATGAAGCATGATTTTTTTAGAACACTCGTGTCCACCAAGCATGCCAAAATCCCTTGGAACAACAAGCCTTATGAACGTGTGCTCACAAACAAAAACAAACTTTTAAGCACATACGAAGGGGCAACAGGGGTTAAAACAGGGTACACATCTTCTGCTGGTCGATGCTTGATTTTTTCAGCAAAAAAAGAGGATTTATCCCTCATTGGGGTGGTGCTCAACTGCCCTGACTGGTTTTCCTATGCTGAAAGGATATTGGATCAAGGGTTTAAAAACTATCAATCCACTTCCTTTTATCAAGCAGGCGATGTGGTCACCACTGCGCATGTTCAAAACGGTGTCAGTGAAAAGCTCCCTCTGATCACCCTTCAAGAGGTCAAAGCACCTTTTAAAAATGGCAGAGAAAAGCAAATCGTGTGCCATGTCGATCAAAACATCACTGCGCCCGTTCAAAAAGGTCAAACGCTCGGTTACGTGATGCTAAAGGAAGACGATGTGCTCATACACACTTTCCCCCTCGTGGCATTAGAAAGCGTGGACGAACAAACTTTTCGATCTCAATTTCAAAAAATCGCAGAAAAATGGGGACTTAGATTTTCAAATTGAGCACACACTTTACCCAAAAATTCTTACAGGTATCATACTCATACTTGGGATTTTTTATATATATAAAGTGATACGATTATAAAATAAGGAGAACAACATGCGTTTACAAAAATACTTAGCGAGCTGCGGTGTGTCCAGCAGAAGAAAAGCTGAAGAAATGATTAAAGAGGGGCTTGTGACCGTGAACGGCGTCCTCGTTACAGAAATGGGCGTTCAAGTAGAAGAAAAGGACGTCATTTTCGTTAATGGAAAAAAAGTAGAACCTGAAACAGAAAAAAGATACGTGATCTACCACAAAAGAGCAGGCGAAGTGACGACTGTTACAGACCCTGAAGGCAGAAACACCGTGCTTGACCACTTTAGAGATTTTCCCGTCCGTCTTTTCCCTGTGGGAAGATTGGACTATGACAGTGAAGGGCTTTTGCTCTTAACAAATGACGGCGAGTTGGCTGACAGAATGATGCACCCCAAAAATGAGGTGGACAAGACATACTATGCACGTGTAGACGGCGCAGTGACCCCAGACCAAATTCTCAAACTCCGTCAAGGGGTGGTGCTCCCAGATGGCAGAAAAACCTCTCGTGCCAAAGTGCGTATTGCACGAGAAGAAGCTTTTGCCACATGCGTAATCGTTGCCATCCACGAGGGCAGAAACAGGCAGGTGCGCCGTATGTTTGAAGCTGTGGGGCACACAGTGTTCCAGCTCCGTAGAATACGCTTTGGCCCTCTTGATTTGGGTGATTTAAAGCGTGGTGAATACAGAGAATTAACACTTGCAGAAGTTGAGGCACTGAAAAATTCGTTATGAGTGAATTTATTTTAAAATCTGCACGCTTTATCGCCAAAGAGTATTTAGAAAAGACTTTAAAAGAAGGCGACATCGTGGTGGATGCCACCATGGGCAATGGCTATGACACACTGTTTTTATGCCAACTGGTCAAAGAAACAGGGCATGTGTATGCTTTTGATGTGCAAGAACAAGCCCTTTTGGAAACAGAAAAAAGGCTCAAGGAACACAACTGCTCATCTTGTGCAACGCTGATTTTAGATGGCCATCAAAACATGGATAAGTATGTGCAAGAAAAAGCACGTGTGGTGTTGTTCAACTTAGGTTGGCTTCCAGGCAGTGACAAAGTTGTACGCACAATGCTTCAAACGACTTTAGAGGCTGTACAAAAGGCGCTCGGCCTCTTACAGCCTCTTGGGGTGCTCATCATGTGCATTTACCCAGGGCATGACGAAGGTATGAAGGAACTGCAAGCACTAACGGACTTTTTTACTGCCCTTAGACCTCAACAGTACAACTGCTTGATGCACACCTTTTTAAACGCTGGAAAAGAAGCGCCACACTGCGTGATTGTACAAAAGCAAGCGTAAAATATTACATTAAAAAAAGAGGATTGCTTTTTTAGACAATCCTCTTTTTTTGTGTTTTCATTATTCGTACAAAGGACCATAGTGCTTGCAAGCGGCATAGTCAGCAGACTGTACATCGTCTGTGCCAAACGCTGCCCATGCGTGTGGACGGTATACTCTTTCAGGTTCCACATTGTGCATACTTACAGGAATACGGAGCATGGAGCAAAGGGTAATTAAATCTGCACCCACGTGGCCATACACAGTTACACCGTGGTTTGCGCCCCAGTTTGCCATAACGGAATACACATCTTTAAATGCGCCCTTGCCCGTCAATTCTGGCACAAACCAAGTGGTGGGCCAAGTACGGTCTGTACGTTCATCCAAAGTCTTGTGCATATCGTCATCGAGCACAGCTGTTGAGCCTTCAGCAATTTGAAGGGTCAAGCCAATACCGTCTACGATATTTGCTCTAATCATGGTTACAGGCATTTCAGCTTGTGTTTTAAAGTGGCTGGAGAACCCGCCCCCTCTAAAGTATTCATAGTTGGCACGGCACCAATCTGTGGCTTCCAAGCAATTGTTCACATCTTCTTGAGTCATTTCATAGAAGGGCTTCATTTTGCCTTCTGCAGCGCCTGTGCAGTCAAGAGCCGTAGCACCAGAGTTGATCAAATGGATGAAACCATCTTTTGCCTTGCCTTGGGGCTTTTTGCCAGTTACACGTTCCACAGATTCTTTGCTCCAATAAGTACGCACGTCATGGAAGCAAGGAGCTGTGCCAGATACCAAGGTACCCAGCATCATGGACACACCGTTTAATGTGTCATTTTCTGTTGCGAAAGGCGTGGGCGCTTTTGTGCCATTCCAGTCAAATGTGGATGCCATAATTGCTTCTGTAAAGTCCGCATTAGGCAGCCAGTCTGTCCAGTTGCGTTGACCTTGGAAACCACCTGCGATGGCGTTTCTGCCCAAAGCTTCTTCATGCCAACCCATATCGTCCAACACGCTATTGCCGTAGAAAATATCACGTGCAATGAGTGTCATTTTAACAATAAATTCCCAATCCTTTTCAGGAGCAACCACTTTAGAGCGTGCAATGATTTCAGGCAATTCTTTGCCTGCGTTCACATCATAGCCTTCTTTGCAATTTTCTTTAACCCACTTGAGCGCTTTTTGATATTCTTGTTCATCATAAATGTTCAAGGTAACACGGCGCAAAATCTCTGTCATGTCCACAAATTCTGTGCGAATACCAAAGTATTTTTGGAACATATTTGTGTCACAGAAAGAACCCATAATGCCCATGGACACAGCGCCCAAGTTTACATAAGCTTTGTTCTTCATTGTGCCCACAGCGATGGCGCACTTTGCAAAGCGCAAGATTTTTTCCTTCACATCATCAGGAACGCTTGTATCTGTGCTATCTTGCACCTCATGCCCATAGATGGAGAATGCTGGCAAGCCTTTTTGAGCGTATGCAGCAAGCACAGCAGCCAAGTACACAGCGCCAGGACGCTCTGTGCCATTAAAGCCCCAAACAGCTTTGATGGTGTTTCTGTTCATGTCAAAAGTTTCCATACCGTAGCACCAGCAAGGTGTTACAGTCAGTGTTGCCACTACGTTTTGAGTAGCAAAATATTCTTCGCACATTGCAGACTCTTTGCCCCCACCAATTGTAGTGGGTGCAATCACCACTTCAACGGGTGTGCCGTCATAATAACGGAGTGTTTCAATGAGTGCCTTGGCAGAAAGTGCCATGCCCATTGTTTGCTTTTCAAGCCCTTCTCTAATGCCGCCCCAGCGACCATCGATGGTTGGACGAATACCAATTCTTGGATGTGACATATTATTTTTCCTCCTTGTTGACTTTTCTGTATTTTTTATATCCTGGATGTTTGCCTGTAACATGATAATAGTTATCACGCAAGTAAAGCAACTTGTCAATATTTTCTTTGCTGATTTCTTGTGCGCCCCCTAATAGGCGAGCGTTTAAGCTGATTTTTGCAAAGAGTTCAAGCGTTTCCATGCGATAATAAGCAGTGATTAAATCTGCGCCCACAGTGAGTGCACCATGATTTTGAAGGAGCAACACATCGTGTTCCTTTAAGTAAGGCGCAATGGCTTCTGGCACTTCATAGGTAGAAGGTGTGCCGTAAGGAGTAACAGGGATAGAGCCTACACAAATAACTGTTTCAATCATGCTATATTCGTCTAAAGGCACATTTGCCACTGCATACCCTGTTGCCGTGGGTGGATGTGCGTGCACCACTGCATGTACATCGTCCCGTTCTTGGTAACAGCGCATGTGCATCTTTGTTTCGCTCGAAGGCTTTAACCCTTCTTTGCCTTCAATCACTTGCATGTCTTTATCTACAAGCAAAATGCTGTCTTTGGTGATGAAGCTTTTGCTCATGCCCGTTGGTGTAACCAAAAATCTATTGTCGTCCACCTTGACGGACACATTGCCATCATTTGCAGCGACCCAGCCCAGTTGCCACATTTTGTGACATACGTCACACATGACGTCTTTTATCTGTTCTAAATTTTGTTCCATCGTTCACTGCTCCTTTTGTTAGAATATGAAGAAATGTTTCCATTTCCTTCATGAAGAGCGTTGCCACTTCACCACCATTATAGCATTTTTTCAGCAAAAGAACAGGGTTTTTTCTTGCAAAAAGTAGCACAAAATTCATATTATTTTAAAGCAAAACAAAAAATATCATTTTTTTTGTGCACAATCGGGCGAATTTTCTTTAAAATCTTTTTGCACTCATTTTTTATATTTTATGGGTAAAAAAACACGCTTTGGATAAACTACAAGAGAAAAGACAGTTTTTCGCTGTTCAAAGGTAAATTTACGCACACATACTGTGTGATTTTCTTTATAAAAGAGGGGGAAAAATATGCAAAAAAAGCATCTGACAAAATTAAATAAAGCGCATGAAAAAGATGAACAAAAAGAGCTTCTTGCCCTTCAAAGAGGTAAAAAAATGCACCCTTTTAAAAAATTTCTGTTGATATTTGCATGCTTCATTTTGCTTTTTTCTGCCACGTTTTACTATGTTTTTGATGTGCCCTCTTGGCAAACGCTCGATTTGGACAAAATCACTTTTTTAGCCCAAACAGGTGCGCTGTATGACAAAGATAACAACTATGTGAGCAAAATCCAAAGCGCACAAAACAGAACGGTGATTGCGCTCAACACACTGCCTAAACACGTTGTCAACGCTTTTTTAGCGGCAGAAGACTTGCGCTTTTACAGCCATAATGGGTATGACTTGGTGCGTATTTTTGGTGCCCTCTTTTCCAACCTAAAAACAGGGCGCTTAGGGCAAGGCGCAAGCACAATTACACAACAGCTGATCAAGCTATCCCACCTAAATACGGACAAGACGTTTAAAAGGAAGTTTGAAGAAATATCCCTTGCCATTCAGCTTGAAAAAGTGAAAACAAAGGATGAAATACTGTCCATGTACTTGAATTTCATTTACTTTGGACGAGGTGCATATGGCATTGAGGCGGCGGCGCAAGCGTATTTTGGCATTTCAAGCAAGGATTTATCTCCTTTACAAAGTGCATGCCTTGCCAGTATCATCAAAGCGCCTACCCTATACGCCCCCCACTTGAACGAAAAGAACAACAAAGAACGAAGAAATTACGTGTTAAACACCATGCTTGAAAACAACATGCTCACGCAAAGTGAATTTGACCAAGCGATCCATGAAACGCTTGTTATCATTGAAAAAAAGCAAGAAGAGGACGTGTACGGATGGTACGTGGATGCCTGTTTAGAGGAGGCTGAAAACGTGCTCTCTTTGTCCTCTGAAGAACTGTTGGCGAGTGGATATAAAATATTTACAGCGCTTGACCAAGAGAAACAGAAAACGATTGATGCACAATACTTGGTCACATCTAATTTTCCCAAAAACGCAAAAGATGGCACGATGGTAGAAAGTGCTATGGCATGTGTGGACACAAAAACAGGCGCCGTGCTCGCAATTGTGGGCGGGCGCAACTACGCTGTAAAAAGAGGTCTGAACAGAGCAACGCAAATGCGCAGGCAACCAGGCTCTGCCCTCAAGCCCCTTGCTGTGTACGCCCCTGCCATTGATGTACATGGCTACACTGCCGCCAGCGTGCTCCACGATGCGCCCACCAAGTTTGGCAATTATCAGCCACGAAACAGTGGTTACCAATATTATGGCAATGTGACCATTAGAACAGCGCTCCAAAAGAGTTTAAACATCCCTGCCGTGCTCTTGCTCGACCAAATCGGCATACATTCCTCTCAAAATTATTTGCAAAGCGTAGGCATTCCCTTAGACGAGCGTGACAGTAACTTATCCCTTGCGCTGGGTTCTATGACGTATGGCACCTCCCCTGTTGAACTGGCAGCCAGTTACATCCCCTTTGCAAACGGTGGCACATATTACGAGCCGTATTTTATCGAACGTATAGAAGATGCAACAGGCAACATACTCTATCGACACAAGATATCGAGCAAAAAAGTGCTCAAAGAAAGCTCTGCTTACCTCATGACGAGCTTACTGCGCACTGTGACAACGAGTGGCACAGGCTCAAGGCTTTCCCTTGCCAACACCCCTGTTGCAGGCAAAACAGGCACTGTGAACATGACCACAGGGGGCAACCGAGATATTTGGATGGCAGCATATAACAGCGAAATATCCACTGCCTTTTGGATGGGCTTTGATAGACCGGATGAAAGCCACAAACTGGGCACAAGAGTGTCTGGTGGGGATAACACAGCGCTTTTAGCAAGCAATTTTTTTAAAAATTATTATAAACAAAAAAGCAAGCCTGCCTTTCAAAAAGCAGACAATATGATATGGCTTGAGATTGATAAAAAAGCCATTGAGTGGCAAGGAGAAGCGATGCTCGCCTCTAACCTGACTCCAAAAATACATCGATATTCCGAAGTGTTTTTAAAAAATAACCACCCCACCAAGCAATCCAACGTATGGAATGCACCTCAAAAGCCTTCCGAATTTTACGTCAGTCACAACAAAAAAGGCAACCCCTTGCTCGTCATCAAGCCCACACAAAGTGCGCTGTTTCGGATACAAAGAGATGCCATTGGGGAAAGCAAAATCATAGCTGAAATCAATGGAAAACAGGGTGAAAAAGTATATTTTGCAGACACGAATGCAAAGCTTGGTGTGGAGTACACATACCGTGTCACCCCCATCAATCAAGAATTGCTTGAAAACGGTGTGTTGTTAGAAGGCAATCAGCTTGTCGTGGTCGCACGTGCAAAAAGCCAAGCTGAAATTGGAGGTGCCTCTTTGTTTAAAGACATCAGCGACCTTTTGTTCCCAAACAAAAATGCGATAGAAAATCAAGAAGCGCTCAACTTGTTTTTTGAGCCTTTGCAAGAGTGATCTGTGAGCAAATGTGCCTTTTTTAGTTGCTTATAAGATATCAAACCCATACCCATGCCAAACGCAAAAATCAAGCCATAAGTCACTGTGTAAGGCAAGTAAATTTTAAGAGAGAAAATCGGAATAGGCTTGTCCACTGTAAATTCAAGCCCTACGCACAGCGCTGTAAAAAGTAAGAATAAGCACACTGGAAGGAGGATTTTTCTATCTTCCTTCTTTTGGCATTTAAAAGCATAAAAGAGCAAAAAAGCAAGAGCGAGCACGCTCAAAAGTTGAGAAATGCGAATAAAGCCCCACTTGACCACTTGATCTCTACGCAACGTTTCAAAGAGGATTTGAAAAGAGGCATACACGAGCAAAAGGAGCATGGACTTTTCTTTTGTCTGCCTTTTCTTTTTGGAAAAAAGCAAGTACAAGCACAGTAAAAGTGCAACAAGCCCTTCAAAGAAGAACACAGGAATATACCATTCCCCTTCGTATTTTGGATAGCTTAAAGGAAAAAAGAAAAATCTTTCTTCCATCATCTGCATACCTTCGCCCATGCCATCTAAAGGCTCTAAAAAGCGTTCAAGCGCAATGAACAGAGCAACAAAAGGAGCTATTTCATCTAAATATGTAAAGGGTGAAAGCTGCGACTTTGTGCTCTTTTTGGTTACAAAAGCAGATAAAAGAAGAGCAAGCAATAAACCATACAGCATGTTGCCCCCTGCCCATGGCGTAAAGAAATACGCAGGCGAATACATTGCCAGCACATCTTCAATTTGAATGAGAGAGAGCAACAGATGCCCGACAAAAGGAGCTGTTAAGAGTGTTAAAATCACCATGATTTGCTTTTCTTTAGAAGAAATAGCCGTGTTTTTTGAAACCAACAAAAACAAAGCAACGCATATGCTTGCACTTAAAAACAATCCGAGTGCAAACGCTGTAATAGGATAATTTCCTATATGAAAGAGTTCAATCGCCATATATAATTACTTTTCTCCTTGTACTGCGCTTGCAAAATAAATAATGTCTGCCACAGAACGTATTTTAGGATTGGAAAGCGCATTGATTTTTTTACCATTAAAAATGAGAGAGGCTGAAGACCCACCATCCAAGTTATATGCATTTTGCACTTTAAAGGAGTGACACAATTCTGCAAATTGAGGGAGGGTTAACCCTTCGCTTTCTTTTTCTTCCGGGCCTTCTGTCGTGATGACCATGTATTCTAAAGGTGCAGTTTGTGCAATACACATGCGCTTTGCTTGTTTAAAAGCAGCATCTCCCCTGTCCACAAACTCTGTCACTACTTCGCCATTTATAACAAGCGCAGGCCCAAAGCCGTAAACGTTAACCAGCTTTTTATTCAAGCCTTCAATGTCTTCTTTATTGGCATTTTGAATAATGGTAAAATCCCCTTGGTCATCAATTATAAGTGCATCTACAACACCTTTTGTCTTTGTTTTTTTCACTTTCCCTTGACGCACAATGTATTTGGGCACTGATGGGTCAAACATATAATAATCGCCATTGATTGCAAGCACAGCATTTGCCCGTTTTGCAATGGTAGAGGCATGCACAGTGCCTTTGCCATTCGAAGTTGCAAGGGAAGAACGGATTTGTGTAGCATTTGCTACCTTAATTTTAGCCGTCATATAGTTGGTGTCAAGATATCTCCCTGTTTCAATCACAATGTGTAAAGACTCGTCCTTGTACTCATTTTGGGACAAATAATTGGCAGGGTCCACAGGCTCCATCACATTTTTGTCCAGTGGAATTTCCACAATTTCAGCCAGTGACACAGAAGAAGGCACTGTAAAAAGCAGTGCACACAGCAAAAGCACAATGAGCAGTATACGTAAAAAATTTCCTTTGTTTTTCATTTTCATCCTCCGTTAATTATTCTTTCATACTTCCATTTTCTAAAAAGGTAACTTCACCTGTTGTTACAAAAGATTGTGGCAAGCTCAAAAGCCCTTCTATATCCTTTTTACCTTGAATTTTTTTAAGGCAATTTTCTCTTTCTTTTTGCTCTGTCAATTCATACGGTCTATAATCTCCACCCCGTGGTATTTGGCAAGGCACCACAGAAAATGTGTTGAGGCGTGGCGTTCCGTTTTCAATGTCATATTTTAAAGTAAAAATACCTGTGGACGGGTCGACAATGCTCATTGAGCCAAACACAAAATTGCCTGTGCTAAACATGATGGGCTTGCCCTTATAAAAATATGTGGGCTGGAGCACATGAGGATGATGCCCCCAAATAACATCTGCGCCTTCGTCTATCACATCTTTTGCAAATGCATATTGCCAAATTTGGCTCGTCATATGCGTTTCTCTCCCCCAGTGCAAAGCCACCACCACAAGGTCTGCGCCCTTTTCTTTGAGTTGCTTTATGCGATCAGATATTCTGCTCAAATCTGTTTTTTGAGGATAGGTAAACCCAACCATCCCAATTTGAATACCTTTTACTTCTTTGATCACATAAAGGTCAGACCCTTTTTTTTGCTCAGGATACACGGTACCAAAATGTGTGATATGCGCTTTGTCGAGTGCCTCTCTCGTGTCCTTATACCCTATATGCGTAAAGTCCATGCAATGGTTGTTCACTGTGTTTACGGCATCAATGCCCCCTTCTATGAGCACATTGGTAAATTCAGGTTTCCCAATCATATTATGCATTTTGGAAGATTTTAAATTTTCCTTGTCTGTTAAAGTCACTTCAAGGTTTGCGAAAGTCATATCATCGTGTAGCAAATAGGAAGACACAAGCGAAAAAGGCCACGCATATCCATTTTGCTCTATTCTACTTGTAAGGCTTGTTTCCATATTTTTAGATTGTGTGGCATCCCCTATGCTACAATCCCCCACGAAGGACAATGTAAGCGTATTTTCTTCTGATATTTGACTTTCTTCTGATATTTGACTTTCTTCTTGCGCATTTGCAAAACCAAAAAACAAGCACATGATGCATAACGCAATCATTGTTTTTCCAAATATCTTTTGCATCCAAAGAACCTCCAAAAAGTGATTGCCTTCATTTTACCTTATTTTGTCCTCTACGTCAATGGCAAAAAACATATTGCCCTTTAAAAAAGCCAAATTTTACAATTTAAAAAGCAGGGGCAACACACCTCTGCTTTTTGCTTTACAATTTTGTTCGTATAAAATATTTGCGTTTGCCCCCCTCTGCGGAGGGGAGATAAAGGGTGCAAGCACCCTTTGATGAAAAGATTTCGGGCGTAACGCCCTTTGATTAATAGATGTCTGCCGATTTTAGATCAAGCCAGAAAGCCGGGCGAGCAACGTTGCTCGAGCTGAAGACGCCGCTGCGGTCGAGGGAGCCATCGCCGTAGACGCTGGAAGCGCTACTACTGCTGTAGCCAGGGGAACGCAACCACCACCAGCAGCACCCATTGTCGTCGTTCTCATACGCGCCGTTTGCATTGGCATACGCTGTGGCTTTTGTTTTTCTTTCGTCCTCTGTTTTGAAATATGTTTCTGCCTCATCACGACTTAATAACCACACTTTGTCCTGTGTGTCTACACCCCCACTAAATACTTTACCTTTATACCCTTTATAAGAAGGCGTACTCACCTTGACTGTTCGAATGCCTGCCTGCTCCTTGGCTGTAAACGCACTGTTCAAAAAGCCGTTATTCAGCCATGCTCGAATATCGCTCTTTGCCCATGTGGGATATTCTGCATCATCATTACCTTCTTGATGATATGCTTTTGCTTCCAATCCATATTTACTGATCAACAAGGCTCTGTCATTGGCTTGGTCATACTTTAGCACAATCCACTCAATGTCTTCCTTACCATTGCTTACATCGTTGTCCTGCTCATATTGACCGTATGTCACAATATTATTTACTTGCGTGTAGAGTTTTTTTGTTTCTGCTACTGCTTCCACTGCTGCCAAATAATCATCTGAATTTAAAATCTTGGTTGCACGGTCACTGCTATCTCGAAAAAGAGAAATACTATTATACGTATCTACGGCATCTATCAAAAGATTGTCTTTTTCATACAAACGTGCCTGATAATACACCTGCTGTTTATCCACATCTTTATAGCCTTTTAGCTGTTCAAAAGCCTGAATGGCTTCCAAATACTTTTCTTCTTCGCCCATTGC
>CAYTPJ010000025.1:4401-7658 GCA_964439755.1 uncultured Oscillospiraceae bacterium | reverse complement strand
CCATTTTATAACATTTTTAGAGTTCTAAGAAGCTTTGAGGCACAGGGGCTTCTATTTTAATCACTTCTTTTTTTATAGGGTGGTAAAACTCCAAACTTTGGCTATGCAAAGCAAACCTTCTATATAAAGAGGGATGCTCTGTGCCGTAGAGAAAATCCCCCACCACAGGGTGATGGATGTGCGAAAAGTGCACACGAATTTGGTGTGTGCGCCCTGTTTGCAAAATTATTCCAACAGCCGTGTTGCCACATGCCGTGTGATACAAAGGGTTAAAGTAGGTCACAGCCTCTTTGCCCTCCTTTGAAACAAACCTTTTAAAACCTTCTGTGGGATCTTTGATTTTATACATCATGATGCCCGATTGCAATGGCATTTGCCCTTCTACAATTGCAAAATACGTTTTCACCATATCATCTGCCTTCAGTTGCTTTTGAAAAAGGTGGTGCACATGTGCATTCTTTGCAATCAGCATTACGCCACTTGTGCCCTTGTCCAAACGATTGACAGGGTGGTAACAAGAAAGGTAATTTTTGATGATATCTTCTAAAGTTATGGGATTATTTTCTATATGGTTATTTTGCACTTTTCTGGACATACAAGAAAGGGGCGCAGGTTTATCGATGATCAAAATATCTTGGTCTTCATACAAAATAAAAGGAGGGCGCATATTTTCATGCACTTCTTGCTCTAAAATGTGCACTTCTACGCTATCCTTTTCATGCACAATTGTCTGCGCATGTGCTTTTTCACCATTTACCAACACATGCTCTTCCTTCTTTAAAAGAGCATATAAATGTCTGGATACTTTCAATTCACCCAACACAATGTTGTGCACTTTTTTCCCCTCGTCCTTTTCGAGCACCTCATAAACAAGTTTTCGCACCTTCTACCCCCCCTTTTTTAGGTACATTTAGTATAACATATTATCATTCATTTGTGAATATGTGTAAAATTTGGTTTTGCTTATTGACATTGTACAAAATGGTTGATATAATAGTACACGTAAATTTATGGAGGTATTTGAAGTATGTCTGAATCAATGATTTTTGCTACCACGGATGAAACCACAACACAACCCGCTGTGCTCGTAGAAGGCGCTCACACACCTGACGCTTTAGCCAGTGCAAGCGGTGTATACATTTCTGCTGCAGGCTCTGCCATGTTGCAAGCAGGCACACACCCTTTAAACATCATCAACCAGTGGGTATGGATTGCCGTAGAATCCGGCTCTTTACAGCTTGAAAACCCCAATTCTTCTTTCTTGCTCCGTGGTGGTGACTGCTGCATGATGCCTCCTTCTTCTTTAGATGTAGTGCTCGAAGTACAGCAAGAAGCACGTGTGCTTTGGCTCCAAGTGGGTGGCACATTGTCTGGCGCTTTCCTTCAAAGAATGGGCGCTTTACCCCACCGTGTGATGAAACAAGGTGCGCTCCCTTCTCAGCTTAACCTCGCTCGCCACATTGTGCAAGCAACTGTGCGTATTGCAGCTTCTCAAGATGCTTCTTCTGCACAATTACAGCAACTCTTATGGGCTATGCTCGCTTCTCACAGTGGCCAGCCTGTTGCAATGGACGCTGTGCTTTCTCACGAAATTGCCAAGGTTGTAGACGCTATGCGCAAAAACCAATATCGTGATAGTTTCTCTTTGGCAGACATGGCAAACCTCAGCCGTATGCCTGTTGAAACCTTCCGTAAGCGCTTTGTATCTGAAGTGGGCATGCCTCCTCAAAGCTACCAGCTTTTCTGCAAAATGGAAAGAGCAAAGACTTTGTTAAAAGATGGCAGCACTGTGCGTCAAGCAGGCATTGAAGTGGGCATGAATGACCCCTACCACTTCTCCAAAACCTTCAAGAACATTGTGGGCATGAGCCCTTCTGCTTACAGCAAAACTGCGCTTAAATAATGGATAGTTTTTCAAATCTTTCTCCTCATTTGACAAAAGAAAAGGCTATGATGTTTAGCCCCCTTGAACTGGCTTATGTAGGTGATACAGTGTTTGACCTGATGGTGCGTTCCTCCCTCATTTTGCAGGGAGGCACCATCAAGGCGCTTCATAGAAGTGCTGTTCAAAAGGTCAACGCTGTGGCGCAAGCACAAGCTGTCAAGGGCATTTTGCCTTTATTGACAGAAGAAGAAAACGCTATCTATAAAAGAGGCAGAAATGCGCATTCCAAGCACTCTGCGCCCAAAGCTGCCTCTGTGATAGATTACCAAATGTCAACAGGCCTTGAAGCGCTCTTTGGATATCTGTTTTTAATTGCAGATTTTGAAAGAATAAAAACGCTCTATCAAGCACTCGGAAAGGACACAGACAATGCCTCAAGCAACCCTTAAAGTTTCTCTTTTATCCAGTACGCAAGATATGGAAAAAACATGTGCTCTTGCTGCAAAGCTTTGTTATGCCAGCATCAACACGGAAGATTTAAAAACAAGCGTTTCTGAAAAAGACCAATCCAAGTTCTTATCTTCCATCCTTTCTATGGGGCACTTATCTGTGCTTGAGCACGCCTCTTTCACCTTCTTAGTAGAAGGGGTGAGCAGAGCTTTACTCGCACAATTAACACGGCACAGGATCGCTTCTTTCAGCGTTCAAAGCCAGCGCTATGTTTCCATGAAAGACAATTTTTCTTACATCATTCCCCCAAAGATCATCGCCCTTGGGGAAACGTACAAAGAAAAGTATGAACAGCAGATGAACCAAATGCTCGCTTGGTATGTGGAATGGCAAGAGGCTTTAGAAAAAGGCGAAGGTGGCAATGAAGATGCACGCTTTGTGCTCCCCAACGCTTCTGAAACTCGCCTTTCTGTGACCATGAATGCACGTGAACTGTTACACTTTTTCGACTTGCGTTGTTGCGAACGTGCGCAATGGGAAATTCGCAGTATGGCAAATGAAATGCTCAAAATCTGCAAATCCATTGCCCCTACCATATTTAAAAATGCAGGCCCCAGCTGTGTAAGCTCTACTTGCAAAGAAGGCGCAAAGTCCTGCGGGAAAGCAAAGGAAAAAAGAGAATTCTACTTATCCTTATAATTTAAACGAACAGGCATATTTTGCCTCATGAAGGAGACCATATGGCATTTTACCAAAACCGTGCCCCTAAAAAAGTAACCAAGGAACAGCACTTAGAAAGAGCTTTCAAAAAAGACGATGAAGGCTATAATAAATCAAGATCAACTGGCAGTAGATTTTCTCATTCTTCCAGCCAAGGGCAGTATGGCAGTTCCAATTACCAAAACAAGGACAGCCGTTTTTC
>CAYTPJ010000025.1:1727-4301 GCA_964439755.1 uncultured Oscillospiraceae bacterium | reverse complement strand
TTCTCTCGTGACGGTCAAAGACCTTTTAACAGAGATAGTAAGCCCGCTTACAACAGGGATGGACAAAAAACCTTTGACAGAAACGGTCAAAGACCTTATAATGGTGATAGGAGAGAAAATAGTTTTTCTCCACGTCCTATTGCGCCTGCCCCTGTTCAAACAGAGCAAACCTTTGTAAAGCAGTATGACACACCCTTTACACAAGAGCCTGAAAACCTTCTTTCTGGGCGCAATCCCATCAGAGAAGCTTTAAAAGCAGGCCGTGACATTGAAAAAATGCTTGTACAAAAGGGCGAACTTTCAGGTTCTGCACGTGAAATCGTCATGATGGCGAAAGACATGCACATTCCTGTGCAGGTGGTTGAAAAAGCTCGTCTGGACGAAATTACCAAAAATCACCAAGGTATGCTCGCTTATGCCTCTGCTTACCAATATGCAGATGTTGAAAGCATGTTTGCCCTCGCTGAAGAAAGAAATGAAGAGCCCTTCATCGTTGTGTTGGATGGCATTACTGACCCACACAACTTGGGCGCTATCATCCGTACTGCCGCTTGCGTAGGTGCACATGGCATCATCGTGCCTGAACGCCGTGCCGTGGGCCTCACCCCTGCTGCTGTAAAAGCCTCTGCTGGCGCTATTGAAACTGTGAAAGTTGCAAGAGTGACCAACCTTACAAGAACGCTTGACAGCTTAAAGGAAAAAGGGCTTTGGATGTATGCAGCCAGCATGGAAGGCGAAGATTATAGAACAGTGAAGATGGATGGCCCTGTGTGCCTCATCATCGGCTCTGAAGGCGAAGGCATTTCTCGCCTCGTGTTAAAACAAGCAGATCACCTTGTAAAGCTTCCTATGCACGGTGGCGTACAATCCTTAAACGCTTCCGTTGCAGCTGGTGTACTCATGTATGCCATCATGTCTTTTAGAAATTAATTTTGAGTGAGGATAGCACAAATGTCTGACAGCTACATGACAGATGAACAACGTGAAATAGAGCAGTTCTCTTTGATGACAGATGAGGATATTGTTTTACTTGCGCAAAATGGTGACGGACAAGCGCTCGCCTACTTGCTCAATAAATACAAAAACTTTGTCCGTTCAAAGGCACGCAGTTATTTCCTCATCGGTGCAGACCATGAAGACATTGTGCAAGAAGGTATGATCGGGCTTTACAAATCCATTCGAGATTTTAAGCCCGAACGCCTTGCCTCTTTTAAAGCGTTTGCAGAGCTTTGTGTGAAACGCCAAATCATCACTGCCATTAAAACGGCCACTCGGCAAAAGCATTTTCCTTTAAATAGCTATGTATCTTTAAACAAGCCTTTGTATGACGAGGAGTCAGACAGGACATTGTTGGACGTCATTGAAGGGCGTGTCACCAACCCGGAGGACTTGTACATCAGTCAAGAGGATTTAAAGAACATTCAATCCCAAATTGATGAGCTCTTGTCTGACTTAGAGCAAAAAGTGCTTGCCGCTTTTTTGGATGGCAAAAGCTATCAAGAAATCGCTGAGCACTTGGGGCGCCACGCAAAATCCATTGACAATGCGCTCCAAAGAATCAAACGAAAGCTGTATAAATTCTTAGATCCCTCTCCTAAAAATGAGGACTAAAATAGAACCATCTTGTATTTTTATGCAAAGATGGTTTTTTGATATAAGGAGATGTGTATGACAAAAGTAATGGTCATTGCAGACGTGCACGCAAACTTTGTAGCGCTCCAAAATGCTTACAAAAAAGCGCAAGAAGTGCGCCCTGATTGCATTTTATTCTTGGGCGATTACATCACGGATTGCCCTTATCCACAAAAAACAATGGCGCTTTTATACACCTTTAAAGAACATTTTGATTGCCGTTTTATAAGAGGCAATCGAGAAGATTATATGATTGAGCACCAAACAAAGAACACAGATGAATGGACCTACTGTTCAAGAACAGGTGCACTCTTATACACATATCAAAATTTGCTTGAAACAGACTTGGATTTTTTTAAACAAATGCCTATTTTTGATACCCTTTACATGGATGCGTGCCCACCCCTCTCTTTTTGCCACGCAAGCCCTACCACAACAAGAGATATGACTTTTGAGAACAAGGCACTTTTAAAAAAACACTTGGAAAATTTAGAGCACGACATTCTGCTTTTAGGGCATTCACACCTTTATAAAACAATGACTTATAAAGGCAAACAAGCCATCTTTTGCCCCTCTTTGGGGCTTCCTGAAATGCACGAAAATCACCCTTGTTGCTTGCTTTTAACGTGTAACAACAATATGTGGACACACGAATTATTAGAAATACCCACAGATTTTACCCCTTTATATCATGCTTTTTACACGTCTGACCTCATAAAAAAAGCCCCGATATGGTCTAAATCCATCATCGAGGGCTTAAAGAGAAAAGAAAGCCTATGTTTTACGTGCATATGCCTTGCAAACGAGCTGAAAGCACATTCTAATTTAAAAAACACCAAGGACTTTGAAGAAGAATTTTTTGTGCAAGCAGCGCAAATGCTCCATATCATTTGAAATTTACATGTATTTTTGCATAAACTTTTCAATGGTTGACCAGTACAG
>CAYTPJ010000025.1:0-1627 GCA_964439755.1 uncultured Oscillospiraceae bacterium | reverse complement strand
GTATAGCCACAATCATCGATGATACATTTGACTTGCGAGGGCAGTGTTTCCCCCGAAGTGCTCATCACTGTTGCGCCCCCCATGGAAATGCCAAAGAGTGCAATTTCCTGCACCTTCTTTTCCTTTATGACATGGTTACACCAATCCCGAATATCAACCCTTTCAAAGTGCCCCATGCCCACATACTCCCCTTGGCTGTCGCCGTGCCCACGTGCATCAGGCAACAAACAGCTATATCCCATGTCATAAAACTGTTTTGCAAATGAGAGCATACCTTTTTTATTTGAACGATATCCATGGCACAGCACCACAAGCTTGTCTGCGCTTTTATTTTCTATATAGAGTGCCTTTAAACGCAATTGATCAAAAGACATCAATGTCATCTCTTGCGTTTTGGTGTTCAAAAGCCATGTTGTATCCTCTGAAAAGGGGTTTTCCTTTTTGGGTTTTTCTTCCTTTTCTTCTTTTCTACCTTCTGGAGAAACAAATCTCTTTGTAAAGGAAGCATTGTCACGCAAAATGGCGTAATCATAAAAGTAATTACCCACAAACAGCCCTGCAATCAACAAAATTGCAACCACAATCAAGGCAATCATCATGACTTTTTTCCCTCTTTTCATTTGTTTTTCCTTTAATCTCTTTTTTTACCTTCAAAGAAAAGTGCCACCGTGCCTGCGCCTGTGTGGCTTCCAATCGTTGTGCCCACAGAGAAAATCTGCACTTTGCCATTCAATTTTGCAAATTTGCTTTCAATCAAGGATGCCACTGCTTGTGCGTCTTCTAAGCAATCAGAGTGTGAAATAAAGCACTTGGAGCAATAGTCCAAACCATTGTCTGCATTTTCTTCCATACGATTTACAATTTCTTTAATCACTTTTTTCTTTGTACGGATTTTGGTGCGAGGCACAAGATGCCCTTCAATATCCATGTTTAAAAGAGGACAAATACCTAAGAGTTTGCCAAACATGCCTGCTGTTTTGCTGATGCGCCCACCCCTGATATACGTGTCCAAATCACCTGAAAAGAACCAGTGATGGATGTTCAAGCAATGATTGACAGCAAAATCACGCACTTCTTCTAATGATTTATTCTGATCTCTTAAATCTGCGAGCAATTCCATCAAAAGCCCATAGCCAGAAGAGGCGCCCAAAGAGTCTACAATGTAGATTTTGCGTTCAGGGTATTTTTTTTGAAGATTTTCCTGCGCAATACGAGCAGAGTTGATAACGCCTGACAGCCCAGAAGACAAACAAACATGCAAAATATCTTTGTTATCCTTTAAAAAGGGTTCAAAATAATTTTCAAACTCCTCTGCATTCACTTGTGACGTGGTCGTTTCTGCCCCTTCACGCATTGCTTTATAAAAATCTTGATATGAGATGCTTTTCCCCAAATCATCCGTGTACTGAACACCATTTAAAGAAAAATGGAAACAAACATAATGGATATCCCTTTTTTTAAAGTGTTGTTGGGTCAAATCTGCTGTTGAACAGCAACTCAATATATAAGACTGCATAATATACCAACCTTTCTAAAATGCTTTCGTTTGAGAAACACATATATATTATATACATTTTTTTGAATTTATGCAAGGCTAAATTGATATTTTTACAAAAAAACAGGAACA
>CAYTPJ010000024.1:0-21663 GCA_964439755.1 uncultured Oscillospiraceae bacterium | reverse complement strand
TGATTAATAGATATCTGCCGATTTTAGATCAAGCCAGAAAGCCGGGCGAGCAACGTAGTCCGAGTAGCTGACGTTGCTGCCGTAGAGGGAGCCATCGTAGTCGACGTAGGAAGCGCCATCACTGAGGTAGCTAGGCGAACGCAACCACCACCAGCAGCACCCTTTATACTCAGATGCGCCGTTTGCATTTGCATACGCTGTGGCTTTTGTTTTTCTTGCATCATCTGATTTGAAATATGTTTCTGCCTCCTCACGGCTTAATAACCACACTTTATCCTGCGTGTCTGCACCCCCACTATGGCCCCAAAAAGAAGGCGTGCTCACTGTAACTGTTTGGATGCCTGCCTGCTCTTTGGCTGTAAACGCACTGTTCAAAAAGTCCTTATTCAGCCATGCTCGGATATCGCTCTTTGCCCATGTGGGATAATCCGTAAACACGTTACCTTCTTGATATGCTAATGCTTCCAACCCATATTTACTGATCAACAAGGCTCTGTCGTTTAATTGGTCGTAGTCCAACACGATCCACTCGATGTCTTCTTTGCCATTGTTTGTATTGTTCTCCTGCTCATATTGACCGTATGTGACAATGTTGTTTACTTGCGTAAAAGGTTTTTTTGCTGCTGCTAATAAATTGTCAGCTGTCGCAAGCAAATTATCAACATCCTTATACCCCTTCATGGTGAGAAATAAATCATATGCGTTTACATAATCTTTAGATGCCATCAATGCTTTTGCATTTTGATAATACGTGTCTAATACTCGTTCTTCAGCATCGCTGTATTTCCTCGCTTTTTGGAAACTCTCCACAGCATCGTCATATTTTCCTTGTGCAAGCAAATTCTCTGCATGGTCGTAGTGTAATTTATATGCTCTTGTAGAGGCATCTGAATAAGCACCTGCGTTTAAGAAATTTTCTGTTGCTTCGTCATATTCACCTTGTGCAAGCAAAGCTTGTGCTTTTTGATAATAGGTGTCAAAAATTCGTTCTTCTGCATCGCTGTATTTCTTTGCTTTTGTGAAACTCGCAACTGCATCGTCATATTCACCTTCTTTAAGTAACTCTTCTGCATGGTCATAATGCAGTTTATATGCTCTTGTAGAGGCATCTGAATATGTGCCTGCTTTTAAGAAGTTTTCTGCTGCATCGTCATATTTACCTTGTTTAAGCAACTCTTCTGCATAGTCATAATGCAGTTTATATGCTCTTGTTGAGGCATCTAAATAGACACCTGCTTTTAAAAAGGCTATTGTGGCTTCATCGTATTTTTTATTTTCAAGTAACATTTCCCCTTTTTTATACTGTGCTTCTAATGCTCTTGTTTTAGAATCCATATAATCATTTAACTGCAAAAACAAATTCGTAGCTTCATCATATCTTGCGTTTTGCAATAAAAATTTTCCTTTTCTATACTGTGCTTCCATGGCTTTTATTTTTGAATCACTATAGTCTCCCATTTCATTAAAAGCATAGGTTGCCTCATCAAACTTGCCTTCTTCAAGCAATGTATTTGCCTCGTTGTAATCTATCATAGGTGTAAGCACAAACACATACACTGCCACCAACGCTACAACGATTGTTGTAACAATGACACCTATGCACTTGTTCTTCTTAGCTTTAGCGGCTTGTTCTTTTTTCAACGCTTTATCACGTTTTTCCTGTTCCAAGCGTTCTTTTTCCATCGCAATACGCTTTTCTTCTTCAGCTTTGTTGTATGCTTCCAATCGCATTTCCAAGGCGTTTGGCTCGCTCAATTTCAAAATCTGCGCCATTGTAGCTGAACATTTTATGCAGGTTTCATCTGCCTTTTTTTGCCAATTTCCACACCCACATTGCCATAAATCATCCTGTGTTTGGGGCGTATAGTGGCGTGCTTCTTCTATTCCTTGAGACTTCAAATCACGTTCAAACTGAGAGAAAAGTGCACCCGAAAACTTTTGAGGGATGCTATTTGGCAAAGGCTCGCATGTTTTCCCCCTTATTGCACGCCAAATGGTACCATCCGTAAAGGAAACGTCTGTGATAGACACAGTACATTCACGTGTTCTCTCGTTGATTACACGGATTGCATTCTGCGTGCCAAACACTGCCTGTGAAGGGGCAGAAACATCCATATACTGATATGAAGTTTCTTCCAAAGTTGCGCCAAAGCTATCTGCACAATGTAAAATCACATTCACAGCTTGCACTGTTTTATGTGATAAATTGCGCCATTTAAGCTGTGCAATCAGTTGACCCGTTGCCTCTTCTTGATACATAGCATGTGCTTCCAACAGCAAGGGTGCACCTTGTTGATAAAAGGGCTGTGTTTGTTTTAAAATAACTTTTAAGGATGTGCTCATGAGAAATCTCCTTTATTATATCCCTTACAATTCGGGTAAATAATTACTCTTATTTTGAGATGCAGAAGAAGTGAATGATTGACCACTCTCCTTTTTTTGAAGAGATTTACTATTTTCCACCAGAGTACGTGTTAATTCAGTAAGCTTACGGTTAGGCAATGCAATCACAATGGCATAACCAATAAAACCTAACCAAAAACAAAAATGCCAATAGCGCCTGCCATCATACCCTTTTTCCTGTGCGATTTTTGCAAATTCATTTGCAATAATTGCAGAGAATGCCAAAACCACACCTAAAACAACAAGTGAAAATAAAATTATCACCGGATAATCAATACCATATCCATATCTGTACATTGAAAAATCCCCCTCTTTTTTTGTTTGTACCTATATTATACAAATTTTTTCAAATCTTGTCAAGGTAAAAAGCATACTTTTTAACAAATACAAAAAATAAACATAAGGTGTAAAACCTTACATGCTATACAAAAACCTTGCATAAAAAAAGAAAGGGTTGCCCCTTCCTATTTTTTGAAAACGGATTTTAAGGGGCTTTATACCCTTCTTTTTTGCTCAAGCCCAATTGACGGTCAAAATTTTCCTTGTTTTTCGCCATATAAATGTCATACATTTCATCTGCTGTCATGTTTGCACGCAAGCACATGCTGACAAAGAAGTGCAGAATGTCCACCAATTCTTCTTTCACGTTGGCTTCGTTCACGGGCACTTCGTTTTTCCACCATTTGAAGTTGACCTCATTTAAAAGCTCTGCCATTTCGCTCATCATAGCGAGCATTTGCTTTTGAATCCACTCTTGGTCAGAAATGCCCTCTAAGTGCCTACGTGCAATGATATCATCATTGAGCGCCTTTTGCATTTTGAAAATCTCATTGAGTTTATCCATATTCTTCACCTCTTAAAGTATGCTTTATGTTTTTGCACGTGACGACCCACAATGGCAACAGAGCAAGCGTTTCCGAATATCTCTTTTGCCACGTCCATAACATCTTGGAGCGTCACTTTTTCCACCTTTTGGAGTGTTTCTTCCGGCTCTATGGCACGGTCTAACAGCATCACATTATGCCCCATAGCGTTCATTCTGCTATATGCGCTCTCTAAGCCCAACACAAAGCCACTTCTAAGCTGTGCCTTGGCTTGCACAAACTCTTTTTCCGTGATGCCCTCTTGCAAGAGCACATGGATTTGGTGCATGATTTCATCATACACTTTGCGTGTGTTCTTCTCATTGGTGGCAGCATAGATGGTAAAATCCCCACAGTGTGGATATGTAGAAGGCCCTGAGTACACAGAGTAGGCAAGCCCTAATTCTTCTCTGATTTTTTGGAAAAGACGGGAGGACATGCCACCTCCAAAAATGCTATTGAGCACAGCTGTGCTATACGTTTTATCACTGCCCAATGCGTTGCCCTTAAAGCCCAAGCAAAGGTGCGTTTGCTCAATATCTTTTTCAATCAAGATCACATCTGTCGGGTTATTGGGGGTTTGTGCGCTATACTCTGCGCCCACTTCGCCTGTCCATGCGCCAAACTTCTCATTGAGCAACATTTCAGCCTTTTCTTTGGTCACATTGCCTGCAAGGGAAATCACTGTGTTTTTAGGAGAATAGTGCTTGTTTCTAAAATTTTTCAGGTCTTGCACGGTATAAGAGGCAATCTGATCATGCGCACCCAAAATCGTTTGCCCCAATGACTGGTCTTTGAACATTGCATACGCAATGGCATCATACACCACATCTTCAGGAGAGTCTTGCACCATGGCAATCTCCTCTAAAATGACATCCCTTTCCTTGTTGAACTCCTCTTCGTCCATCAAAGGGTTGATGATGATGTCCGACAACATATCCACAGCAAGAGGCAAATCTTCATCAATGACTTTGACATAATAATTGGTCAACAGTTTACTGGTCGAGGCGTTGAGTTGCCCCCCCACGCAGTCCATTTCTTCAGCAATTTGCCTTGCCGTTCTATTCTTTGTGCCTTTAAACGCCATGTGCTCCATAAAGTGTGACAAGCCATTTTCCTCTTTGCTCTCCATAATGGAGCCTGTTTTCACCCACACACCAATGGACACTGAACGCAAATAGGGCATTTCATTGAGCACAACACGGATGCCATTTTTTAAACTAAAATTCTGCACTTAATTGCTCCTTTACACCGTGAAATTAGAATACACTATATTCTTTCCCAAAAAAGGGAAACTTATCATGATGGAAGAAAAACGTCGGTGCGAAAGACACGCCGACGTTTCTCTTTTTGCACAAATGTGATTTACACCACACTGCGCGCTGTATTAGTCATTATGATTGCTTGGACGACCATCACGGCGTGGAGGACGTGGTCTGTCACCCTGAGGTTGAGGACGTGTGAAATTCTTGTTATCATACTCGATATCATTTCTGATCAAGTTGATACGACCTTGAGAGTCAATCTCGCACACCTTTACTTCGATTTCATCCCCTACATTGACCACATCTTCCACTTTTTCTACACGCTTGTTATCCAATTTAGAAATGTGGAGCATGCCATCTTTGCCAGGTGCTAATTCAATGAATGCACCAAAGTTCATGATGCGCACAACTTTGCCTGTAAAGACATCGTTCACTTCAATATCCTTTGCAATGCCTTCGATGATTTTTCTTGCCTTAACAGAAGCATCTTGATCAGGTGTGATGATGAACACACGGCCATCATCTTCAATGTCAATTTTAACGCCTGTTTCGTCAATGATTTTGTTGATCATTTTGCCACCTGGCCCAATGACCTCACGGATTTTTTCAGGATTGATGGTGAACTGGACAATCTTGGGTGCATACTTGCTCACAGTTTCACGAGGACGTGGCAATGTGTCTAACATGATGCCCAAAATGTGCAATCTGCCCTTCAAAGCTTGGCTCAAAGCACGGGACAAAATTTCACGGTTGATGCCCTTGATTTTGATGTCCATTTGAATGGCTGTGATGCCGTTCATGGTGCCTGTCACTTTAAAGTCCATATCGCCAAGGAAGTCTTCCAAACCTTGAATGTCTGTCAACACTTCGATTTTATCAGAATCTTGATCTTTGATCAAACCCATAGCAACGCCAGCAACTGGTGCATGGATTGGCACACCTGCATCCATCAAAGAAAGGGTGCTGCCGCAAACGGAAGCCATGGAGGAAGAGCCGTTACTGCCCATGATTTCGCTCACCAAGCGCATTGCATAAGGAAATTCCTTTTCAGAAGGAATAACTGGCACAAGCGCACGTTCTGCAAGTGCACCATGGCCAATTTCACGACGGTTGGGAGAGCGCAATCTGCCAGCTTCGCCTGTTGCGTAAGAAGGCATGTTGTACTGGTGCATATAGCGCTTTTCTTCTTCATTAGAAAGGCCATCCAACTGTTGTGCTTCGCTCACAGAGCCTAATGTGGTCACTGTAAGAGCCTGTGTTTCACCACGTGTGAACACTGCGCTACCGTGTGTACGAGGGAGCACGCCCACTTCGCACCAGATAGGACGCACTTCGTCCACTTTACGGCCATCAGGACGGATGCCCTTGTCTAAAATTTTACGGCGCATTACTTGCTTGTTCAAGTTATAAAGAGCGTCTGCTACTTCGCCTTTTCTTCCTTCAAACTCGTTTTCAAAGTGTTCAAACACTTCTTTTTTCAAGTCTTCTTCACGTTGATGGCGTTCTTTTCTCTCATAGCTGTCAAACACATATTCGCACTTTTCGTAAGCATATGCACGCACAGCTTCTTTGATGTCTTCCCCTGTTGTTACAAGTGGGAACACAGACTTTTCTTTGCCGATTTCAGCAACAATCTTTTCTTGGAAAGCAACAAGCTCTTTGATGCCTTCGTGTGCATACAAAATGGCGTCCATCATTGCATCTTCGCTCACTTCGTCTGCACCAGCTTCCACCATCATGATGGCATCTTTTGTGCCAGCAACGGTTAAGTGGATATCACTTTTATTTCTCTGTTCTTCATTTGGGTTCATGATGAGTTTGCCATCCACTCTACCCACCATCACAGCGCCAGTAGGCCCACCCCATGGGATGTTGCTTACCATTAAAGCGATGGAAGAACCGAGCATTGCAGGAAATTCTGGGGGCAAATCAGGTTCGACAGACAAAGTGGTTGCAACCACCTGCACATCGTTACGCATACCCTTGTTGAAAAGGGGACGCAAAGGACGGTCGATCAAACGGCAAGTCAAAGTTGCCTTTTCTGTGGGACGGCCTTCACGCTTGATGAAGCCACCAGGGATTTTGCCCACAGCGTATTGCTTTTCTTCAAAGTCAACACTTAATGGGAAAAAGTCCATGCCTTCACGAGGTTGTTCAGAGGCAGTAGCGTTTACAAGCACGACTGTTTCGCCATAGCGAACGACCACAGAACCCCCTGCTTGTTGTGCGTATTTTCCGAATTCGAGCGTCAGCTCATGCCCTGCGAAATCCATTGAGTATGATTTAAAATCCATGTTATTTTCCTTTCCCTCACACACACTATCTTTGACCCCTGTCAAAGACGAAAAGGCTATCGACTTAAATTGCTTCAAGCCGATAGCCGTTTTTGATTACTTACGTAAGCCAAGTTGAGCAATCAATGTACGATAGCGTTCGATATCTGTCTTTTTGAGATATTCGAGCAAGCCACGACGTTGACCAACCATCAACAAAAGTCCACGACGGCTGTGGTGGTCTTTCTTGTTGATTTTAAGGTGTTCGTTCAAGTGATTGATACGTTCTGTAAGCAATGCAACCTGTACTTCTGGTGAACCAGTGTCGCCTTCATGACGTGCATAGGTTTCCATGATTTGAGTTTTAAGAGCCTTATCCATTTTGAGTTCCTCCTTATTTTTCGGGGTGGCGACCCACTTTCTAAATCGCCGCAAACTGAGTGATGCGCTCGGAGAAGCACGAAACCAAGCAAGCGGTTCAAAGCCACGTGTTATAGTATACCACTTTCTGTATCGTTTGTAAACACTTTTTCAGTAACTTTTTTTCTTTTTTCACGTTCCTATCTTTTTGTTTTAAGAAATATTGTTTATAATATGTAATAAAACCACGCATACTCTTTTTAAAGGTGATGTGAAAGGAAAAGAAACATTGTATACCATGTGGTTTTTTGGGATTTTGTGTGGTGCAGGCGTTGCGTATTTTGTTCAAAAAACACCTGCTTTTTTAAGCAAGCATTTATATGCGCTGTGCGTGTTTTTAAACATGACAATACAGCTTTACTGCTTATATGATGGCCATTTATTCACGCTTTCCACGTGTTTGCCCCTACATTTATGCAGTTTTTCGAGCATCCTCATATTGCTCTATGCCTTTGATCCTGACATATCATTTTTAACCTTTATATGCGCTTTGGGCAGGTTGGGCGCCATGGTCGCCCTATTTTTTCCCTTTCCTATAAAAGTACCTTTAGAAAATTTATCCTATTTTTGTTTCTTTTTTTTGCATTCTCTACTTGTATTTTTCCCCTTTTCCGATTATAATAAAGGTAAGGGGAGAATGCGCGCTGAAACACTTGGTGCATTGCTCATATGCGTTGCACTGATTGTAAACAGAGTATTTCAAGCAAATTATCTATTTCTATCTCGCCTTCCCTTTGATTTTCCCTTCGTACATCAACTTTCCCCTCTCTTAAAAGCAAGTATATTGTTTGCTTTCATGTATCTTGGTTTACAAAGATACAGACATGTTCAAAAGAAAAACACAAGGAGGAATTGAAAAATGAAACGCAGGATTGGTATTTTAACAAGTGGTGGAGATTGCCCCGGTTTAAACGCAGCCATTCGTGGGGTTGCAAAGTCTGCCTATGAAATGTTTGATGCCGAAATCATTGGCATAAATGACGGTTACAAAGGGCTTATTGACGGTGAATACAGCGTGATGAAACGCAGAGATTTTTCAGGTATTTTAACTTTAGGGGGTACTATTTTAGGCACGAGCAGGCGCCCTTTTAGAGAAATGCAGAAAATCGGCGATGACAATGTGGACAAAGTAGCCCAAATGAAAAAGAATTACCAAAAAATGGGCTTAGATTGCTTGGTGACTTTAGGAGGCAACGGCACACATAAAACAGCCAATTTGCTCTCTGAAGAAGGTTTAAACGTTATCGGGCTTCCCAAGACCATTGATAATGACATATTTGGCACAGACTTTACCTTTGGTTTTCACACGGCTGTTGAAATTGCAACAGATGTGATTGACCGTATTCACACCACAGCTGCAAGCCATGGGCGCCTCATGGTGATTGAAATCATGGGCAATAAAGCAGGGTGGCTCACGCTGTATGCAGGGCTTGCAGGAGGGGCAGACGTGATTTTGCTCCCCGAAGTGCCTTATGATATTGAAAACGTTGCGAAAATTGTAGAAGCTCGTGCAGAAAATCAAAAAGATTTCTCTATCATTGCCGTTGCAGAAGGTGCTATGACCAAAAAAGAAGCACAAATGAAGCGCAAAGAAAGAGCAAGTCTGCGCCAAGAACAAGGCTTTCATGGCATTGCAGACAGGATTGCCAAGGAGCTTTCAAACCTTGTGGACGTGGAAGCACGTGCCGTTGTGCCTGGGCACATTCAAAGAGGAGGCTCTCCTTGTGCGTATGACCGTGTGCTCAGCACGCAGTTTGGTGCACACGCTGCAAAGCTTATTATGGAAGAAACATACGGTGTGTCCGTTGCGCTTAAAGACAATAAAATCACACACAATTTGTTAAAAGACATTGCAGGCGTTCCAAAGCTTGTTCCAGAGAATGACCAAATGATTACGCTTGCGAAAAATGTAGGCATTTCTTTTGGCGATTAAACACAGTAAGGAAGTTCTATCATGAAAAAAACGCTCTACTTGGTTGTTTTGCTCCTCTTGTTTACCTTTCTTTGTGTGCCTGCTTTTGCGCAAACGACCACCACTGTTTTAATGTACATGTGTGGCACGGATTTACAAGAATTTTGCGTGCAAGACATATACGAAATGGGGAGTGGAAACACGTCCTCCAACATCAATATTGTGGTACAGGCAGGAGGCGCAACGCAGTGGGATGACACAGACCTTGTGCCCAATCAAATCAACCGTTTTGTCGTTGCTGACCAAAGCTGGTACAACATGGAAGTGCTCCCTGCAAAAAGCATGGGCGAACAAAAAACGCTCAAGGAATTCTTAGACTACGGTGTATCTGCTTTCCCGGCAGACAGATATGTGCTCGTGCTTTGGAATCACGGTGGGGGCGCACAAAGTGGCATTTGCTTTGATGAAACAGCAGACTTTGACAGCTTAACTTTGCATGAAACAGAGAATGCCTTGCGTGATTTTACGCTCTCTCGCCCCAACTTTAAATTTGACATCATTGGTATGGATGCCTGCTTAATGGCATCCTACGAATGGGCGCTCCACCTTTCAAACTACGCTGAATACATGGTGGCAAGCCAAGAGTTAGAGCCGGGTGGTGGTTGGAATTACGAGGGGTGGCTCTCTAAATTGTCCAAAGACCCTGCTATGGACACGCTGTCTTTGGCTGTGCACATTGCAGATTCTTTTATTTCTGCATCACTCGAACAAAACCCTGATGATTACCTTTCCATGAGTGTTGTGCACTTGCCTCAAATGGCATATTTAAACCAAACCATGGAAACATACAGTGCGTACCTTTTAGAAGCGCTCCAAAACAACCAGTTGAACACCTTGAGCCGTGCGAGAAAAAGAATGTACTCTTTTGGTAGTTTTGCAGATAGTTCTTCTGACATGGTAGACCTTTCTGCCTTCATAGAAGGTACAGCGCAGTTTGCTCCAAACACAGCAAACGAGGTCAAAAAGGCTTACCAAAATGCTGTAAAATACAATGTAGGCACAGACAAGTTCGACTATTTGACGGGCTTGAGCATCCTCTTTCCCTATGACACAATAGAAGATTTTGCAAATGATATGAGTACATATCAATGCGACATAATGTACCCAAATTATTCAAAATTCGTTCAGGAATACGCCTTCATGATGACGTCGTCCGACTATGTTTTTTCAGCAGATACCCCTGCTCAAATGACTGGTGAAGACATCGCTTGTGATTTTTTAACAGGCGAACTGCAGAGCACTTCCTACTTTCCATTGGGCACATTTACAGCAGTGGAAAGCGAAATTGTCGGCTCTGATTACCAAACAGAAGACGCTGCGTCTACCACATTAGAAGGCATAGAAGGCGTTGTTGTAGGCTCTATTTCTCCTCAAGAAATGGACACACCTGTTTTGGACAACGAAAACGAATATGCGTGTGTCACCACCCTTTCACAAGATGAGCTCAACAATTTGAGCACAGTAGAAGGCCTCTTGTACCTTGATTGTAGCGATGAAGAGGACATAATTTACGTTGAAATGGGTGCAATGCAAAATGCGTACATCAATTGGGAAAACGGCGAAGTATTGAGTGGCTTTGACGGCACATGGGCTTTTTTAGGCGAACAAATGGTAACTTTGTATGACCAGCTCGTCACCCCTTCTGTGAGAAGAAGTGTGTTGCCTGTTATCAGAAATGGTGTTTCTGGCTTTCTTGTCATTTCATTTACAAAGAACCATCCAAACGGTGTTGTTTCAGGATTTACAGAGGGCATAGACACGCACGGCATTCCCATGCGTGGCACCATTCGCCTCCAACCAGGAGACACCATCACGCCCACATACCCTATGCTTTACATGAATGAAAATGAAGAATTTGTGGACAGTACTTTTGAAGGCGATCCCATCATCGTGGATGAAAACAGCTCTATTCCCTTTGAATTTATTTCTTTAGAAGGCAGCGAAAGCACTTATTTGTACTGTTTTAGAATGACGGATATTTACGGCGAAGAACAATTGTCTGAATTCATCGAATTTTATCTATAAGTATTTGCCTTCATTTTAAATCCAACGAGAAAGGATCTTTCATGCAAAAAGAATTAAAACCAGACGTTACAAATCCAAAAACACCCAGTAAAAACGTGCCTTTGCAAGAAGAAAAAAAGGCCGCCCTACGTTTGTGTATTCGTTTAGGGATTGGGCTTTTTGTACTCTTTGTACTTGTCTTCCTTTTACCTACATTGTGGAACGTGCTCTCCCCTTTTATTGTTGCTTTCATTGTCGCCGCCTCTTTACAACCTTTTATCAAAATGGCGATTACAAAGCTCAAAATGAAAAAAGGCTTTGCTGTTACACTCTCCATTGTGTTCATCTGTTTAATTGCCTTGCTCATACTCTATTGGTTTGTGAGCTTTGCTGTGGGGCAAATCATTTCAGCCGTAAACAATATGCCTGAAATCATAACGAGCGTTATCAAAACGCTTGAATTGCTCACCAACAAGCTGTTTGCCTCTTTAGACCATGTACCCGAATCCGTTGAACAATGGATTAGAACAAGCTTATCCGAAGGCTTTACATGGATGTACAATTTTGCCGTCACACAGGCAACGAGTATTCTTTCGGGCACAATAAACTTTGCTGCAAGCTTGCCTCAAATACTCATTTACACCAATTTCCTTGTGCTTGCGCTCTGTTTTATGACAAGCGGTTACGAAAATATGCGCAAATATTTCCCAGGAAATGATAGAAATTCCTTAATAGGCAAATTGCGTACTTCAGCAGGCGCAGGGTTGGGTGGATACTTAAAGGTACAAATCATTTACACTGTTTTTGTACTCATTGTATCTTGGCTATACCTTCAAATATTTGGTTTCCAATATTCTGTGCTGATTGCCATGCTCGCTGCATTGCTCGAGCTTTTACCTCTTTTTGGCAATGGCACATTGTATATCCCATGGATCATCATTTGTTTCATCATCGGAGAAACAAAAACTGCAATTTTAGTGCTCATCCTGCATTTGTTCTTATACATTGTAAGAAAAGTGACAGAGCCTCGCCTCATGAGCAACAAAATGGGGCTTTCTCCCCTATCTTCCCTCTTTTTCATGTATGCAGGTATGAAACTGTACGGCGTACTTGGTTTGACATTTGCCCCTGTATTGGGTGTTGTGCTCACCAACGCATGGCACAGTGGATTGTTTGTGCCCATGATAGAGGACTATCGCACGGTAATCCATGCAGTCAAAAAAGCAACCGGCTATCACGTGGCAGGGGTCGAAAAAGAGCATGTAGATCATTCAAATGCACTCAAATAATGGTTTTAGCCTCATCAGAAAACACTGGTGAGGCTTTTATATTACTCTTTTATTCAATACGCTGTACATTTGCGCCCAAAACCTGTAATTTCTGTTCCAATTGTTCGTACCCTCTAAGTAAGTGTGCATCATCATCTTTGAGCACCGTTTCTCCTTCTGCAATCAGCCCTGCAAGCAAAAGTGCTGCACTTGCACGCAAATCTGTCGCTTTGATGGTAGCACCCGAAAGCTCTTTGCCCCCTTTAATCAATGCCAATTGCCCTTCCACTTGGATGTCTGCCCCCAAGCGTGACAATTCGCTCAAGTGCATAAATCGGTTTTCAAAGATGGTTTCTACAATAGCACTCACACCAAAAGGTTTTAATGCAAGCACAGAAAAGAGTGCTTGTAAATCGGTCGGGAAACCAGGATATGAAAGCGTGCGTATTTCAAAAGGTCTTTGAATTTGCCCACTGACAAAAAGCCCGTCTTCTTGTTCTTTGATCATCATACCCACTTCGAGCAATTTATGAATAGGCGCTCTCAAATGCTCCATTTTGACATTTTTTATAAGCAAACTGCCTTTTGTCAGCGCACATGCACACAAAAATGTGCCAGCCTCTATTCTGTCTGGAATGGGCACAAAGTGTGCACCTTTCAGCTTTTTAACCCCTTGAATTTTAAGTGAATTGCTCCCTTTGCCTTGTATTTTTGCCCCCATCAGCAAGAGCATATCCACAAGATTGCTCACTTCAGGCTCTTTTGCCGCATTTTCAATCACCGTTTCACCCTCTGCAAGCACGCTTGCCATGAGCAAATTTTCTGTTGCACCCACAGATGGAAAATCAAGATAAATCGTAGTGCCTTGAAGATTTCCTTCTATTACAAGCTTTCCATTTTCAACATTGCTCACTGCCCCCATCTTTTCCAAACCCTTTAAATGCAAATCCACAGGCCGAAGCCCAATAGAGCATCCTCCTGGCAAAAAGATGCTTGCTCTTTTGTGACGTACAAGCAAAGGTCCGAGCACAAGTACAGAGGCACGCATGCTTTTTACAATTTCTTGATGTGTAATTTCGCTATTGTTTGAAAGCCCAAACACACGCACGCTTTTTCCTATTTTTTGAACATTTTTTCCAGACAGTTTTAGTATCTTGATCATGTTATCAACATCTGATAATTGGGGCACACTTTCTAATGTCACTTCTTCATCTGTTAAAAGCGCAGATGCCAAAAGAGGCAAAACTGCATTTTTGCTTTCTGACACAACAACTTCGCCCGTTAGAGCGTGTGTCTGCCTGATTTTATAGACTGGCAAATGATTGTTCCCTCCTTTTTTCTGCTTTTTGAGCAAAAAAGAAATCGCCGTTTTTGCTCCTGTTTTCATCATGCCCTTAAAAAGGCGCATCATGCGATAACAAAAAGCGTCAAACGACGAAATGTACAACATTTTGCCTTGTATGTTTAGAAAATGCCTGCTCTTTTTCACAAAAGAATTGAAACATTTTCTTTTACATAGACATTTCCTTTTCTTCTTTGCTTTTTAAAATAGAAAGCACAATGCCCATTAAGCCACCCATTGATACACCCATGAGTAAATCTGTGAAATACTCATACACCGTTAAGCTCTGTGCACTCAAAAGCTTAAACAAAAGCACGCCCAGCGCCATATACAAAAGCCCTAAAAATGCGCCAATCCTCACAGCATTTTGATCCCCTCTATGGCTCACAAGCAGTATACCAAACAGAATAGACACCACCTTGATGATTTGATTGACCACCATAATGCCTGTGTCCGTCACTGATACAAAGGAAAGTAAAAGAGAAAAAAGAATAACCAAAATAAGCGTCACTGCAATTGCAAAAACAAGCCCTCTTAATACGCAAAACAAAATGCCTTTTCTCTTTATATAGTGTCCTCTTTTTTTAGCCATAAAACGCACCACCTTTCATTTTTCTTTTCATATGTATGCGCAAATATAAAAAAAAAGACTGGAATTGCTTCCAATCTTTAGTCGCTTAAAATGCTTATTCGTACTTTTTAGCAGTTGCTTGGATTTTGTCCACCATGTCTGTGTTTTCCCAAGGGAATTCTCCATCCATTCTGCCAAAATGCCCGTAAGCAGCTGTTTTTTGGTAAATAGGACGGCGCAAGTCCAAACGCTCAATGATGGCATCTGGGCGCATGTCAAACACTTCTTCTACAATCTTGCTGATTTTTTCATCAGAAAGTGTGCCTGTACCAAATGTGTTTACATTAAAGGACACAGGAGATGCAACGCCAATAGCATATGCCAAAGCAATTTCGCACTTCTTTGCAAGCCCTGCTTTTACAATGTTTTTCGCTGCATGACGTGCTGCATATGCGGCGGATCTATCCACTTTTGTGGGATCTTTGCCACTGAATGCACCACCACCATGAGGTGCATAGCCACCATATGTGTCTACAATGATTTTTCTACCCGTAAGCCCACTGTCCCCTGCTGGGCCACCAATTACAAAACGGCCTGTTGGGTTGATGTAAATTTTTGTTTCATCGCTCAAAAGTGCTTGAGGAATTTCGTGCTTGATGACTTCGTTGATCATCTTTTCTCTGATTTCTTCTTGTGTCACATCTTCGTCATGTTGTGTAGAAATAACAATGGCATCTACATGCACAGGTTTTCCATCTTCGTAAGCCACGGTTACCTGAGATTTACCATCTGGGCGCATGAAAGGGCAAGTGCCATTTTTACGAACATATGCCATTCTGCGTGTCAAACGGTGTGCCAATGCAATGGGCATGGGCATAAGCTCAGGTGTTTCATCACAAGCAAAGCCAAACATCATGCCTTGGTCGCCTGCGCCTGTTTCATTTTTCGCATCTTCACGTGTTTCAAGCGCATCATTTACGCCTTGCGCAATGTCGGCAGATTGTTCATGTAAAGCTGTCATCACAGCGCAAGATGCACCGTCAAAGCCTTTTTTGGCTCTGTCATATCCAATTTCATTGACCACATTTCTCACAATGTCTGAAATTTGGATGTTTGCCTTTGTGGTCACTTCGCCCATGACCATCACAAGCCCTGTGGTTGTGCATGTTTCGCAAGCAACACGAGAAAATTTGTCTTGTTCCAAGAAAGCATCTAAAATAGCGTCAGAAATCTGATCGCACATTTTATCTGGATGCCCTTCTGTTACGGATTCCGAAGTAAATAGTGTACGCATGTTTTGTGTCTCCTCGTAAAACAAATTAAAACCGCTACCTTTTTAGTAAAAGAAAAAACCTTCCAAAGTACAGACTTGGACGGTTTAAAAACATTCTTTCGCCTTATCTGTCAACACAGTTTGTGTTGCTGGATTTAGCACCTTGCATTTCACTGCCGGTTGCCGGACATCACAGGGCCAGTCCCTCCGTCACTCTTCATAAGGTATTCAGTTCGTTAAAGAGTATACTCCATATATTTCTCTCTGTCAAGCAAATTTTCGCAATTTACACACCAAATTTTAAATTGTACAAAAAATAACCGTTTTGTACAATTTCTGGTGCAAAAAACACAATTATTTTTTAAAAAACACTTGCATTTTACACTCTATTGTGCTATAATATTTATCGATCACGCATGTGTGCCGATTCATTGCTTGTGCCGTATAACGGTGGCAAATGAAAATGACGTACACATCAGGACAAAACAAGGAGGAAACCACAATGGCAGTTATCTCAATGAAACACCTTTTGGAAGCAGGCGTACACTTCGGTCACCAAACACGTCGCTGGAACCCTAAAATGGCTCAGTACATCTTTACTGAACGCAATGGCATCTACATCATCGACCTTCAGAAAACAGTTCGCAAGGTAGATGAAGCTTACATGTTCTTGCGCAATATTGCAATGGAAGGCAAAACCGTGCTTTTCGTTGGCACCAAAAAGCAAGCTCAAGAAAGCATTGAATCCGAATCCAAGCGTTCCAACATGTACTTTGTAAACCATCGTTGGCTCGGCGGCATGCTCACAAACTTCCGTACCATCCGCACCCGTATCGAACGCCTCAACACCATTGACAAAATGGAAGAAGCTGGCCAATTCGACGTGCTTCCTAAAAAAGAAGTAATCAAGCTTCAAGCAGAACGTGAAAAGCTCCAAGCAAACCTTGGTGGTATTCGCGAAATGAAAAAGCTCCCTGGCGCTTTGTTCGTAGTTGACCCACGCAAAGAACACATCGCTATTGCTGAAGCTCGTGCATTAAACATCCCAATCGTTGGTATTGTTGACACAAACTGCGATCCTGACGAAATTGACTATGTTATCCCTGCAAACGATGACGCTATCCGTGCAGTAAAGCTCATCACTGCTAAAATGGCTGACGCTATCTTAGAAGGCAAGCAAGGCGAACAAATGGCTGATGAAGAACCCTCTTCTGCAGTGATCCTCGCAGATCAAGAAGAAGAATAAGAAATACTTATTTCCTATTATATAGAAGGAGGCATTTTATTATGACTATTACAGCATCTATGGTTAAAGAACTCCGTGATACAACCCAAGCTGGCATGTTAGATTGCAAAAAAGCATTGGTTGAAAACGATGGCAACATGGAAAAGGCCGTTGAATATCTCCGTGAAAAAGGCTTGGCAGCCGCTGCTAAAAAAGCAGGCCGTGTTGCAGCTGAAGGCATGGTTGACAGCTACATTCACATGGGTGGTCGTATTGGTGTGTTGGTTGAAGTAAACTGTGAAACAGACTTTGTTGCTAAAACAGATACTTTCAAAGACCTCTGCCACGACATTTCCCTTCAAATCGCTGCTGCAAACCCCCTTTTCATCAACAAAGAAGAAGTGCCCACCGAATCCCTTGAAAAGGAAAAGGAAATTCTTCGTGTGCAAGCCCTCAACGAAGGCAAGCCCGAAAAGATTGTTGATCGTATGGTAGAAGGCCGTATCGAAAAATATTACAAAGAAGTTTGCTTGCTCGAACAACCCTTTGTAAAGAACCCCGATATCACTGTTTCCACCCTCATCAACGAAGCAACTCTTGCAAGTGGTGAAAAAATCTCTGTTCGTCGTTTCGTTCGTTTTGAATGTGGCGAAGGCATTGAAAAGAAGCAGAGCAATTTGGCTGACGAAATCAGCGAAATGACTGGTGCAAAGCAATAATTTAAACTTTATAGGCGTCTTTTACAAGACGTCTATTTTTTTGAGAATACCTCACCAAATTTTAACATTTTAAAGGAGCAGATCACATGAAACAAGAAATGAAACGCATTATCATCAAATTAAGTGGAGAAGCTTTGGGAGACAATGGCCGTTTGTTTGATGGCGATATGATTGACAAAGTGGCTGTGGTGCTCTCTAAAGTAGTAGAAAGAGGCTATGAACTCGGCATTGTCATTGGTGCCGGCAACATTTGGCGTGGCCGTCAAGGCAGGGATATGGATGCCGTTACAGCAGATCAAATGGGTATGCTGGGCACTGTAATCAACTGCTTGTATATGCGTGATGCCATTGAGCGTGCAGGTGTTAAAGCGCACGTGATGTCAGGCATTGACATCCCTCGTGTATGTGAAATTCAAAATGCACACGTTGCCATTGACTATATGAAAAAAGGCGAAGTGGTGCTCTTTGCAGGTGGTTCAGGCAACCCCTTCTTTACCACAGATACAGCCGTTGTGCTCCGTGCCATTGAAACAAAAGCAGATGCCATCTTGCTCGCAAAGAACATTGATGGTGTGTATGACGATGACCCCAACACAAACAAAAATGCCAAACTCATTCCTTCTATCAGCTATCAAAAAGCACAAGAAATGCGCTTGCGTGTCATGGATACTGCTGCTTTTGCACTCTGCGCAGACAACAAAGTGCCCACCGTGCGTGTGTTTGGGCTTAAAAATCCAGAGTCCATCTTAGAAGTATTAGATGGCAAGGACATGGGCACAGTATTATTCTCTGAATAATTTTTATCCATAATAAAAACACTTGAAACATCCATTTGCTTCAAGTGTTTTTTACTTTTATTTTAATCTTGATTATACGTCCAGTCTGCCCCACCATCTGTCGAAAAATAAATTATGCCTACTGTGGTCATCAAAAGTGGCATTTTCAATTTTCTTATCTGATTATATGTTGCTTCACCACTCTTGCGCCCATTTGTCATCACACATATTTCAGGGTCAATGAGCTGGAGCAACCCCTGTTCTTGTCTACTATATCCATGATGTCCCACTTTAAAAATATCTGATTTCCATGGAATATCTTTACGTTCTTCAAACAATGCAGTCTGTGCTTTCCCAATCACATCTGCCATAAAAAAGGCTGAACGCTCTTTGTACGTAATTTTAAGCATCATGGAAGAATAGTTCGCATTGGTAGAACCATCCCAACGGAAAAACTCAAGCTTCGCCCCATCTTCTCCACCCAAATAGAGCACATCTCCATCTTTTACCGTCACATATTCTATATTCCTTTTGTCCACTTCGCTTTGGAGCACTTTATGGTTGGTTACATTAAAATCCCTCTCGTAAGGGGTTAAAAAAGTATCTGCCATAAACCCTGTTCTTAAAAAAGCACGTTGTACATCACTATGGTCTGCATGATGATGTGTGTTAAACATATAGCGTACCTTCTCCACGCCCATTTTTTCTCTAATTTCGATTTTAGCACGCTTTCCAAACTTGATATACCCACCATCAATGAACATCGTTTCCCCCTTGCAACGCACAATAAAAGAGTCACACACACTCACGCTCACATACCAAATTTCCAATAAATCATGTTTATCTTGTCCATTAAACACATGAGGCTGTGCAGAAGGATTGTTCTTATCTGGATAAATGCGCATATTTTTATCATGTAGTACTTCTCCATAAGCAGAACACTGAAATACCATGCAAAACACCACAAGCAATAGAGAAAGTTTCTTCATCTGTACACTCATTTTACACCCTGCCTTGTTTTTTCTCATTGCTATTATATTATCTTTTTGTCTATTTGTCAACCATTTTTTAACTTTTTTATGAACAAATTGTGAATTATTGTAACATTTCTTTTCTATATTCCCCTGGTGTTTTACCTTGCACTTGCTTAAAACGGCGAATAAAACTCGCAATATTATCATACCCCACGTTGATTGCAATATCCTTAATGGGCAAAGTACCTTCTTTTAAAAGCGCACATGCTCTTTGCATTTTGAGCTGTGTCACCTGATCTAAAATGGTTTTTTGACTATGTTCACGATAATATTGGCTGAGCGCACTTTGTGTGATACCAAAATGTTCTGCCATGGATTGGAGAGAAAAATCACTCTCCGAATAATTTTCTTTGATATAAACTTCCATTTTATCAAACCTTGAAGGCTTTGAAATATTTTTTTCAGGGCTGAGTTGTTCGCAAATTTCAAGCACTGTTTTGGTCATGTCATCAATCGTATCATACGCATTGATTTGGCTAATACTCGGCAATTTATCCAAAATTGCATCGCTTCCCAAGCGATATTGATTAGAAGTGTGCACCACCGTGTTGAGCACATCAAAGCACACCATACGTGCTTGATACAAAGGTGTCGCCGTTTGCCGCATGTATTGCACAATGTTTTGAAGCATGGTTTTCACAGATGCAACATCGCCATTTTGCAACATGGTATTGAGTTTTTGAGGTAAGTTCGTAAAAGCAGCGTCAATAGGAGAAGTCGTTGTAGGTAAATCTTTATAATATATCACTCTGTTTGTGCCTGCCAAAAAGCGATACTCCACTGCCTGTGAGCTTTGTAAAAAGGAACGAGATATTTCGTGCATGTACTCAAATTGTCCCCCTACACCAATGGTTGCATGTGCCAAGAGTGTATCTCCAATTTTTTTGAGCACCTGTTCATACACATGGGGCATTTCATTTTCATGTACTATATCATAGCACACCACCACAATCAACTGGTGCAACTGTGTGTTTTCTCTAAAATAGCAAGTCGCTTTTTGAGGCATATATTGCTTTAAACTGTCAAACAAAGCATGCAGTGCGTCAGGTGAAATGTCAAACAATTTTTTCTGTTCTACAATGAGCACTTGTTTTTTTGCATAAGGGAACACCACGCCAGCGTTTTTACACTTATTCAAAAACTCCTGTTCGTTGGTGTATCGCCCATTGAGCAAGCGATACAAAAGCGCATCTTGAACGGCATCCTGCGTGTCCTCTAAATCAGAAGTGAGCTGGTCATTTTTTTGACGGAGCAAAGTAAGTGTGCGTGTCACGTACTCCAACTCGTCCCCTTTTGTGCCTGTTTGCTCTGATATTTGTTGTGCATACAAATTCAGTTTCCCAATGGGGCGATAAGAACGCTTTGCCATATAAGAAGAAAGCAAAAGCCCAAAAACAGAAACAAATGCAATGCCTATAATGAATATAATTTTAATATTGTGGAGGGGTAACAACACATTGGAGTAATTGGCAAGTGCAATATACGTCCACCCTGTTTGTGTGGATTTTTGAGAAAGTCCTAAAAGCGTAGTGCCATTGTGCGTGAATATTTTATGTTCCCCAGATAATATAGAGGCACAAACAGGAGATACTTGATGCGCTTCTTCTTCTTTTAAAGTTGAAGAAATCAATTTGCCCTCTAAATCGTATATCAAATATTCTGTCATATCTGCATTTTTGCCCATAGACAATTGACTGTGCAATGCACTTTCAAGCATTAAAAACAGTACTGAAAAATTATCTTTTTTCCAAGGGAGCGATTTAGAATACATAAAAGAAACCATTTTGTTTTGCGAACCTGTATGGTCATAAGCTGTTACAACCGTTGCAGGGTGCACATACACACTTTTATTCACCTCTTGGAGAAATCCCTCTGCACTCCAATTTTCAAATGCGTTCACTTTGAAGAACATCTGTGGTGCATAACTGCTGTATGAGGACAACATAAAATCAGAAGAATGGCTGTATAGCACAATTTCTTTCCACTTGTCGCTAAAAGTAGATATAGAATGAAGCTCATTTTGCATCCGAATGGCAGACAGGGGACTTCTTTTTAATGTAAACATATCTTCTGTTGCATTTGTAAGCAATCGAGATGCCGTTCTCTTTGTTTCATTGATAGTCAAGTCCACACGTTTTGCAGATTCTGACAGCCCATCTGAAGTATTTGAAATCATTTGGTACTGAATTGTATTAAATACATATGCATTGATAATCACATATATTAAAATCATAGGGATTAAAAGCACAAGCAAA
>CAYTPJ010000023.1:10758-22085 GCA_964439755.1 uncultured Oscillospiraceae bacterium | reverse complement strand
TCGAGCAGTTGAAGCAATGCTTTAGAAGGGAGGCCTACTTCGCTGTTTTTTGCATACGGAATGTTCATTTTACTTTCTCCTTTTTATACGCAAAGAGGAAGAAAAGACTACTCCTTCTTCCTCCTTATGCGTGTTATGCCCAGTTGTCATTCTTTTGTGGGATGAGCGCACCTGTTTCTTTTCTCCATGCTTTTAAAAGCGCATGAAGCTCTGCGACCTTTTCTTTGTGTGTTTCGCTTAAATCACATTGTTCAGACAAGTCATCTTTTAAATTGTAAAGCTCTAACTTATCATCTTCAAAGAACTCAATGAGTTTATAATCTCCCAAGCGCACAGAGGAACCGGGAGTGCCCCCTTGGTTGCCGTAGTGGGGATAGTGCCAGAAAATGGGGCGTTCTGCAATTTTTTCGCCCTTTAAAAGAGGGGTGAGGTCTACACCGTCTTTGTGCTGTTCATTGCGCAAAGGAAGGCCTGCGAGCGTTAACAAGGTGGGGTAATAGTCAGGCGTAGTGATGGGTGTGTCACACTGAGCGTTGCTCTTTACATAGTTTTTACCCCATGCAAACGTGGGCACTCTTGTGCCTCCTTCATACATCCATCCCTTGCCCTCAATGGCAGGGAAATTGCAGGTGGGGCTACCTTCTGCCGTAGACAAACCCCCGTTGTCTGAGGTGAAGAAAATCACAGTATTGTCCATGCGCCCTGTTTTTTGGAGGCAATCCATGAGCTTTCCAATGTTTTCATCTAAATTCCAAATCATGGCGGCATACGTGACGTCTGATTGCAAAGTACGGCGCATCACGTGCACATCTTTTGCATTTTCTGTGTGCAGTGTTTCCCCTTCTACAATGGCTTCTACTTTGTCTAGCCCCAAGCGTTTTGCTTTTTGTCTAAACTTTTCAATGTCCTTTTCTTTCGCTTGAATGGGGGTGTGCACGGTGTATTCACAAAGGCTCAAGAAAAAGGGCTTATCTTGTGGTTGATTTTGGATGAGTTGAAGGGCTTCATCCGTCAATCTATCTGTCAAGTATTCGCCTTCTGGGCCTTCTTTTAATGTTTCGATGTGATAAGGGCTAAAGTATCCACCGTGTGGATGCCCCCAGTCGCACCCTGCTACGTTGACATCATACCCCATTTGGTCGGGGTAATATTCTTTGCGCCCTAAGTGCCACTTGCCCACGTGCCATGTGGAGTAGCCCCCTTCTTTGAGGGCTTGAGGGAGCAAAACTTGGTCTTTAGACAAGTGTTTTTTATAAGGGGCTTCAATAAGTTTGCCCTTTAGAGGATGGAAAGTACCAGACATATCAATCCAGTCCGTCACTTCTGTGCGCACAGGATAGCACCCTGTCATGTAGCTCGCTCTTGAAGGGGAGCACACAGGGCAAGCAGCATAGCCACTGTCAAAGCGCATGCCTTCTCTGCACAGTCTGTCAATGTTGGGCGTTTCATAAAAGGTAGACCCACAGCAGTTCAAATCTCTCCAACCCATGTCGTCCAAGAGGATGAAAATGATGTTTGGTTGCGTGCGCATATCACAGTTCCTTTCTTGTTTTTGGAATGGGGGCATATTTGTTTTTCTTTTCTGCAAACACACCTGCGCTTGTCAGTTGCCCACTGCCTGTTACTTCTTCATACAAACCGTCTTTGTTTTTATCTGCATATTTGGCATAAAAATCATGCAAGCGTGCACGCATATCCACAACAATGTCCTGATATTTTGCATCGTTGTAGAGGTTGTGTTCTTCCTCTTTGTCGTGCACCAAGTCAAACAATTCATGCGGTCCGTAAGGGTATCTATGCACATACTTAAATTCTTTTGTACGCACCATGCGCACAGGGCCATATTCGTCAAAAATCACCACTTCTTGCCTTTTGCCCTTCTTTTCGCCCTTTAAAAGGGGGGCAAAGCTTGCGCCAGGGAGCACGTTTGATGCTTTGGAGGGCAAATTCAAAAAGTCTACAAAGGTGGGGAAAATGTCGTAAGCGCTCACCATTTCATCTGTTACACCTTGCTTTATGAGGGCAGGGCAAGAGATGATAAAGGGCACTTTAACAGCCGTGTCATACATATTCATAGGGAATGTACCGTTGCCTTTGCCCCAAATGCCGTGATGCCCCATGCTCATGCCGTTGTCAGCTGTGAACACAATAATGGTGTTGTCATACACGTTTTCGTCTTTTAATTGCTGAATGATTTTGCCAATGCCATTGTCCATGGCAGAGATGGCGGCAAAATACCCTTGCAAGTTTTCCTTGCGTCTGTCTGTGCCGTACACAGGCCCTGTCGTCATGTCGGGGTGGTCAGGCACATTGGGGATTTCGTTAAAATCGCACGCCTCATACAAGTCTAAAAACTCTTTTTGATGATGCTCTTTCCCCCATGGAGAGTGGGGGGCTGTATAGTGTACACTTAAATAAAAAGGCTCTTTTTCATGGCTCAATTCGTGCACAAACTCTATTGCCTTATCCGTAATTAAGTCCGTCACATATTCGCCATCGTGCATGTGAATTTCGTTTTCATACACAATGTCGGGGTGGAAATACATGCATCCCCCTTTGCCAATCGTGTACCACTTTGTAAAGCCGTGTTGCTTGCTCACAGAGTCACCCAAGTGCCATTTTCCAGACAATGCCACGTTGTAGCCATTTTCTTTGAGCACATCTGTGTATGTCGTTTGCCCTTTTAAATACTGGATGGGCACATTTTCTTCTTCATACCCTCCATAAGGGTTGTTTTTGCCTACGTGTTCAAAACGCTCTTTGTCCACATTGCCACTCGCAATCCAGTCATGCACACCGTGGCAAGAAGGAATGGTGCCTGTTAAAATGGAGGCACGTGCAGGAGAGCACACAGGGGAAGCACAAAAGAAGTTTTGAAACATGAGGCCCGATTGTGCAAGCGCATCTAAGTTGGGCGTATGCAGTGCTTTACATCCTGCGCAGTGCATTGCCCATGCCCCTTGGTCATCTGATAAAACAAATAAAATGTTTGGTTTCTTCATAAATAGTTACCTCTTGAAAAAAATGTATTCTTTTATTAAGTTCGACATTTCTTTGCTTTTCCCTTGTTTTGAAGGATTAAAATTATAGTAAAAAAAGAGGCTGTGGCGAAAAATCACCACAGTCTCTTTATTATGATTTGAAATAATCTTTAGATTATTCCTTGTCTGCGAGTTTCTTGTAAACAGCCACACGCTTTGCAGCTTCTTGTTCGTTTTCGAGGAACAATTTTTCTGCAAGGTCTGGATACTGTTTGAGCAAGGAAGCGTAACGCACTTCACCACGCAAGAAGTCTTGATAGGACTCAGTTGGGTCCTTACTATCAATGGTAAGAGGAGATTCGAGTGTGGGGTTGTAGCGATAGAGGGGCCAGTAACCTGCAGCAACAGCTTTACGGATTTCTGCTTGTGCCAAGGACATGTTGATGCCGTGGTTGATGCAGGGTGCGTAAGCGATGATGAGGGAAGGTCCGTCATAAGCTTCAGCTTCGTTCATAGCCTTTAAGAGTTGAGCAGGGTTTGCGCTCATAGCAACAGTGGCTACATACACATAACCATAGCTCATCGCCATGAGGCCCAAGTCCTTTTTACGTGTGCGCTTACCAGAAGCAGCGAACTTCGCAATAGAACCTGTGGGGGTGGACTTAGAAGCCTGACCACCTGTGTTGGAATACACTTCGGTATCCACAACGAGCACGTTTACGTCTTGGCCGCATGCGAGCACGTGGTCCAATCCGCCGTAGCCGATGTCATATGCCCAACCGTCACCACCAAAGATCCAAACGGATTTTTTGGTTAAGAGGTCAGCATTTTCAATCACAGCTTTTGCATAGGTGCAAGCTTCGCATGTGCAGTTTTCAATGCCTTCTTCGCAAGCTTTCAAGAGCTTTTGACCAGCTTCTTTAGAGCCTTCAGCATCGTCCATCTTTTCGATCCATTCTGCGCCAGCTTCTTTGATAGGAGCATCTGCATAATCGAGAGCGATTAAAGCTTCCACTTGTTCTTTAAGGCGTGCACGGCGCTGAGATACAGCGAGGTTCATACCAAAACCAAATTCAGCATTGTCTTCAAACAAGCTGTTTGCCCATGCAGGACCATGACCTTCGTCATTGACGGTGTAGGGGCAAGTAGGAGCAGAACCACCATAGATGGAGGAACAGCCTGTTGCGTTGGCAACGAGCATGCGATCACCAAACAACTGTGTGACGAGCTTTACATAAGGTGTTTCGCCGCAACCTGCGCAAGCGCCGGAGAACTCGAAGAGGGGCTTTAAGAACTGGCTGCCCTTTACGGTTGCCTTGTTCACCTTTACATCGGGTTCGGGTTGCTTCATAGCGAATTCCCAGTTTTCTTCTTCTTTTCTCTGAGAATCAAGGGGCTTCATAACGAGTGCCTTGGTCTTAGCAGGGCAAACTTCAACGCAGTTGCCACAGCCTGTGCAGTCCAAGGGGCTGACTTGCATACGATATTCATAGCCAGCAACGTCTTTGCCGATTGCTTTCTTGGTTACATAAGAAGCAGGCTTTTCTGTGCCTTCTTTAATCAAGATAGGACGGATGCATGCGTGTGGGCAAACGAGTGCGCACTGTGCACACTGAATGCAGTTGTCATGCAACCATTCAGGCACGTTGACAGCAATGCCACGTTTTTCAAACTTGGTGGTACCTGTGGGCACGAAACCACGGGGGTCAAATGTGCTAACAGGGAGTTGATCGCCTTCTTGAGCAAGGATAGGAGATACAACGTTGGAGAAGTATTCTGTGCTTTCCACTTTTACAGGTTGTGCGCCAGTGGTAACTGTTGCCCAAGCTTCAGGGATAGCAACTTCTTTAAGACCAGAGATAGCAATATCAATAGCATCCCAGTTCTTTTTAACAACAGCATCGCCCTTTTTGCCATATGTTTTCTTGGCATAAGCTTTCATGTATTCGTCTGCTTGATCATAGTCGATGATGTTTGCGAGTTTGAAGAAAGCAGCCTGCATGATGGTGTTGATTCTGCCACCCATGCCCACTTTTTGAGCAAGCTCAATAGCGTTGATGGTGTAGAACTTTGCTTTTTTCTTAGCGAGCAATTGCTTCATGGTAGCAGGCAAATGTTCGTCCATTTCTTCTGGGCTCCAGTGGGAGTTCAAAAGGAATGTGCCACCTTCCTTTAAGGAAGAAACCATGTCATACAAGGTCACGTATGCAGGGTTGTGACATGCAATGAAGTCAGCAGCGTCAATTAAGTAGGTGGAACGGATTGGCACATCACCGAAACGAAGGTGAGATACAGTCAAACCACCAGATTTTTTGGAGTCATAAGCAAAGTATGCTTGTGCATATTTGTCAGTATGGTCACCAATGATCTTGATGGAGTTCTTGTTTGCACCAACGGTACCGTCAGAGCCTAAACCGTAGAACTTACAGGAAACTGTGCCTTCTGGAGCAGCGTTGAACTGGTCAGCCATAGGCAAGTTGGTGTGTGTAACGTCATCAATGATGCCCACGGTGAAGTGATTTTGAGCGTCTGTTTTGTCAGCGTTTTCAAACACACTCTTAACCATGGTGGGGTTAAATTCTTTGCTACCAAGACCATAACGGCCACCCACAACACGGATGTCCACTCTGTTTGCTTCGATAAGAGCAGCACATACATCTTGATAAAGTGGTTCGCCCAAAGAGCCTGGTTCCTTTGTACGGTCAAGCACAGAGAGGGTTTTGCAGGTCTTAGGAATAGCGCCGATAAAGTGCTTTGCAGAGAAGGGGCGATAGAGGTGTACTTTAACCACACCCACTTTTTTGCCTTCTTTGAGCATTGCATCGATGGTTTCGTGAATGGTTTCGCAGGAAGAACCCATAGCCACGATGACATTTTCAGCGTCTTCTGCGCCATAGTAGTCAAAGAGGTGGTAAGTTCTGCCAGAAAGCTTGGAAACTTCTGCCATGTAGTTTTCTACGATTTCAGGAATGGCTTCGTAGAATTTGTTTGCAGCTTCACGGTTTTGGAAGTAGATGTCAGGGTTTTGTGCGGTGCCCTGTTGGTGTGGATGTTCAGGGTTTAAAGCACGCTTTCTGAATTCTTCTACTTTGTCAAAGTCTACGAGCTTCGCAATGTCGTTATAGTCGTAAGCATCGATTTTTTGAATTTCGTGGCTTGTTCTGAAACCGTCAAAGAAATGAAGGAAAGGAACAGAGCCTTTGATGGCTGCAAGGTGAGATACAAGTGCCATATCTTCTGCTTCTTGAACACCAGAAGATGCGAGCATTGCAAAGCCTGTTTGACGGCAGCTCATAACGTCAGAGTGGTCGCCAAAAATAGAAAGGGCGTGTGCAGCGAGGGCACGTGCAGACACGTGGAACACGCAGGGCAACAATTCGCCTGAAATTTTGTACATGTTGGGGATCATCAACAAAAGCCCCTGGGATGCTGTGAAGGTGTTGGTTAAAGCACCAGCTGCAAGAGAGCCGTGCACGGCACCTGCTGCGCCTGCTTCAGATTGCATTTCTGCAACATGCACCTTTTGTCCGAACAAGTTCTTTCTGCCCTGTGCAGCCCATTCATCAATGTACTCAGCCATTGTAGAAGAAGGGGTGATGGGGTAGATGGCTGCCACGTCGCTGAATGCATACGCTACATGGCTAACGGCACCGTTACCGTCGATGGTCAGTTTAGTTGCCATACTTTTTATCCTCCTTTGAATATAAGGCTTTTGTCTTATAAAATTATAAGAATAATAAAAGCCAAGGACACAGGTTTTCAAGCATTTTCACATGCAAAAAAACACAGCGTATTTTCCACTCATTATTATAGCCTCTTTGCCTGCCCTTTGTCAAGCAATCCAAAGCTTTTTATGAGAAAATATCAATAAATCAAGGTGATTTGGGCAAAAATTTGCATTTTCTTTATTTTCCAACGCAAAAACGTGAAAAAATGTCGTCCAAAATACGTTCGTCCACACGTTCGCCCGTCACTTCTTTTAAATCGTCTAACGCTTGGTGTAAATCCACAGCGAAAAACTCCATGGGTGCGCCCTCTAAAAAGGCTTGTTTGGCATTTAAAAGCGCTTGCGCTGCTTTTTTGGACAATTGGATGTGACGGTGATACGTCAAAGGGGCTTCCTGATTATTTTTTGCGAAAGACAAAATGCGTTCCTTTAATGTGTCCATGCCTTGCCCTGTGTGCGCACTGATTAAAACGCCTTTTTCATTGCATATTTGATTGTTTAAATCAGCTTTTGTGAACACGAGAATGTGGTTTCTATCTTTAATCATGGCATACATTTCAGCGTCTTCTTTTTCCATATTTTGTACGCTTTCTACAAGGAGCACGGCAACGTCAGAGAGTTCCACAGCTTCTTTTGCTTTTTGTACACCGATTTTTTCCACAGCTTCTGCATCTTCTCTAATGCCTGCCGTGTCAAAGAGGTTGATTTTTAAGCCGTCTAATAAAATGCTTCCTTTTACAATATCTCGTGTGGTGCCAGGAATGTCTGTAACAATCGCCCTTTCTTCTTGCAAAAGTGCATTTAAAAGGGTGGATTTGCCTGCGTTGGGCTTGCCAAAGAGCACGACATTTAAGCCTTCTTCTAAAAGGCGTGCAGAGCGTTCATCTGCTGCACGGAGTAAGCGCTGAGCAAGGGCATCAGCTCTTTTAGAGAGCGCTTCCATCGTTTCTTGTTCTTCCACTTCGTCTGGATAATCAATGGCAACTTCGATTTCAGCAAGCATGGACACAAGGTCTTGTTGTGCCTCTTTGATAAAACTGCTTGCGCCCCCTTTGAGCTGGCGCATGGCTGCTTTTTGTGCCCGCTCGCCATTTGCGTGGATGATGCGCATCACAGCTTCTGCTTTGCTGAGGTCTACTCTGCCATTTAAAAAGGCACGCAAGGTAAACTCGCCTGGTTCTGATGGACGTGCACCCAGTGCAATCAAGGCTTGTATCGTTTCTTTGACTGTGTAATACCCACCGTGCAAGTGTATTTCCACCACGTTTTCTTTTGTGTAACTGCGTGGCGCACGCATCAAAACAGCCATACATTCATCTATTGTATTGCCATTAAACACGACATTGCCATAATACATCATGTGTGAAGTAAAGGGGCAATCTTTTGTTTTGGGCACAAATATTTGCTTTAAAAGGCTTTCGGAATTGTCGCCACTGATGCGCACAATGGCAATGCCTGCCTGCCCTTCTGCCGTTGCGAGAGAACAAATGGTGTCTTTTGAAAAAAGGTCAATCATGCTTGTACCTCCAAATTAAAATGGTGCGTCTGATGTAAAGTGCATTTTTTGTTTTGTAATGGGATGCACAAAAGAAAGGGCTGATGCGTGGAGCATCAAGCGTTTTTTGTTGGGCATTTTTTTATATCCATACAGCACATCGCCCAGTACAGGGTGTCCGATATAGGCCATGTGTACTCTGATTTGGTGCGTTCTGCCTGTTACGATTTGTACATCCAAGCGTGTGGCGTTGCCGTATTCTTCGAGTACAGTAAAGTAGGTGAGCGCCTCTTTGCCTGCGCTGGAAACAGCCATTTTCTTTCTTTCTTTTTCGCTTCTTTTAATGGGCGCATGGATTTCGCCTGATTTTTCTTTGATTTTGCCATACACAATGGCTGTGTAGTGTTTTTCTACTTCTCTTTTTTCAAACTGCTCTTTTAACAGCAAGTGCATTTCATCGTTTTTGGCAACGAGGATCAAGCCACTTGTGTCCTTATCCAAACGGTGCACAATGCCCTGTCTGTTTTCTCCCCCCACTGTGGAAAGCGTTTTAAACAGATACAAAAGGGCGTTGACAAGCGTAGGGCCGTTGTACCCTTCGCTTGGGTGCACCACCATGCCCACAGGCTTTTCTACCACGGCCATATCGTCGTCTTCGTACAATACTTTTAAATAAATATCCATTTCCTTCTTAGAAATGTCTTCTTCCTCAATAAAAGTAACTTGAATGGTTTGCCCTTCTTTGGTTTTAAAAGAGGGCTTTTGAACGATTTGGTCTTGTACTTTGACTTGCCCTTTTTCAATTATTTTAGCGCACTTGCTCCTTGAAATATCGAGCACTAAAAGCTCTTTGTCAAGGCGCTCCCCTGTGGATAAAAATGTTTTTGTATCTGTGATGCTCATTTGTGTACTTCCTTTTTTTCTTGCTTTTGAAAGAGAATATATATGGCGGCTAAAAGTGCGCCACAGGTGACAAAAATATCTGCCACGTTGAATACATAAAAATCTATGAATAGCAGTTCAAACATATCACGCACATAGCCTAAAAACATTCTGTCTATCAAGTTGCCCAGTGCGCCTCCTATAATAAGAAGGAAAAATATTTGAAGCGTGTTAGAGGGGGCTGTTTTTTTAAAAATAAAGAGGAATACGCAGAGCACAAGGAGGGAAACGCACAGCGCCACCCAAGGGCTGTTTGGCAATATGCCCAGTGCAAACCCTGTGTTTTTAACGCTTGTGATGGCAAATACATTTGGGAGGACAACAAAGTTTTTGCCCATCAAAAGCACTTTGGTCAGTTGGTCTAAACCTATTAAGAAGGCGACAAAGAGTATTTTTAAAGCGCCTTTTAACCCTTTTATTTTTTGCATATACTTTCACTCAATTCTAATCTGCACCATTTTTACAATTTGTGCAATAAATTCTCCAATGACAGGCAAATTTTTCTGTGCCAAAAATTGCAGTAAGAGCACCACAATAGCGCCTAAAATGGAAAACCCAATCATGGCGCCCAAGCCTCTAAAGATCCCTTGCAAAAATGCGTCTTTCATGCGCTCTTTTCTGTTTTCAGCGTAGCGCACATAGTCTTCAAACCGCATTCTTTCCATCGACCGTATCAGTTTGTCCACCTGTTTTTTGAGCAAATGACATCCTTCCTTTTGTAAAAGTGTGTGCATTTGCATTACATATTATAACAGCAAAAACACATTCTTGCAAATAAAATGTGCGATATATCCCTAAAAAAATGCGATATATCCCAGAGAGAACATTCATGGCGCAAAGTGTGGTATAATGAAATCGGTCAATGCTGTCTAAATAAGGGAGGGTTTTCTGGATAAACGTTGACTTTGAAAACAGTATTTGGTATAATAAGGCAGTAAAACTCTTGAAAATTTATGTATGTAAAACAAAAAAAGTATTTAAAAGTACTCATTACGCTTTTTGTTAAAACGGACGAAAGAAAAGGCAGGGGATAAAATGGAAAAATATTTCTTAAGTACATCGCAAAAAGAGATATATTTAAATGACCAAACGGCAAAAAATAGCGCACTCAACACCATTTCAATCACACTTCGTATATATGAGTATCGCAAAGAAGACGTGCAAAAAGCGCTCCTTCAAGTGTTTGAAAGCGCAGATGTGTTTAACGTTTCGTTTATGCACACAAAGGAAGGAAATTATTTTGAAGATAAAAAGATCATTCCTTCAATTGTTATGCACAATATTATGGAAGAAAAAGAAATTTTATCGCACATCACGCTTCAAAATCAAGCGCCCATCGACATGGAAAAGGCTATGTTTGAAAGCGAAATATTTGAAACGCCTAATCACCAAGTGATTTTATACGTGCGCTTCCATCACTTGTTGTTGGACGGTTACGGCATGATGCTCTTTGCGCAAAAAGTGCTGGATGTGTTAGAGAAAAAGGGTGTAAAACGCTCTGTTTTCTTTGGTCAAAACAACGCTGAATATGAAGAAAATAAGGAAGACTTGGATTTTTATAAGCAGGCACTTCAATCAGCAGATATTCAAAATACTTTGTTTGACGACAAGGGCAACAGCTTGTCTAAAAGCACATTTTATCATAAAGAGCAAAGAGAAATATTTGAGCAAATAGATGTTTTGAGCAAAAAGCTCAAAGTCACAAAAGCATACGTTTTATTCTCTTTATATGCTTTTTATTTGGCAAGTGCGCAAAACAAAGATGAAACAGTGGTTTTGATGCCTCGTTTAAATAGAAAAGAGGACGAAAGAGACACACTTGGGTGCTATACCGTGCTTTTGCCCATATTGGTCAAAGTCAATCAGCAGGATAAATTTTCCACATTTATTCAAAATGTGCAAAGGGATGCCCGTGCGTTTGCACAGCACAAAGTGCAGTCTTTTTCTACCTTGATGGAGGTGCTCAAACAGGAAACGGATGTAGAGTTGCCCCTTTCTAATTACGGGTTTAACTATTATAAAAATGCAGTTCAGTCAGGCATTCAACATGACCTTTCTATCAGCGTTTCAGGGGGGATGCACAATGCGCTCACCATGAATGTGTTTGAAAAAGAGGGCGTGTATGATTTTTCTTTTGATTGTAAAAATACTGTGTATGACGCACAAAAGTGTGGCTTTTTGT
>CAYTPJ010000023.1:0-10658 GCA_964439755.1 uncultured Oscillospiraceae bacterium | reverse complement strand
TTTTCTTTTGATTGTAAAAATACTGTGTATGACGCACAAAAGTGTGGCTTTTTGTTTGACAGCTTAAAGAGCATTTTAGCAGACGCTTTGCAAGATAAACAGTTGCAAGACACACAGTTGATTGGGCAAAACGAAACACAGTTTATGCAAACTTTTAAGGGCACAACAGAAGCATTGTCAGACACAGAAACCATTCCTTCTCTCTTTAAAAAGGCAGTGTCAAAGTACAGTGAAAAGCCTGCTTTGTCTGCACAAAAGGATGCGCTCACCTTTTTAGAATTGGACAAATTGTCTGACAATATTGCTTTTGCGCTCCTTCAAAAAGGGGTAAAAAAAGGGGACAGAGTGGCGTTCATGTTGCCACGAAATATTTATTTAATCCCCACTTTATTGGGCATTTTAAAAAGTGGCGCTGTGTTTGTGCCTTTAGACCCCATGTATCCAGAAGATAGAGTGCAGTACATTTTGGAAAACAGTGATGCTGCTTTCTTGGTGTCCACAGAGAAAACAATGATGGATAAAGCGCATAACTATCTTGAAATAGAAGATCTGGTTGTGCAAAGCCCCCCTTGTGCACTGCCTGATATTTCTCAAACAGATACGGCATACATGATTTATACATCAGGCACAACAGGCAAGCCCAAAGGCGTAATGCTCTCACATCGTGGGATTATCAACATCGTAAAGCAAAATAACAACCCCTTTAATAAATTTATTGTGAAAAATTGCAAGGGCATTGTAGCGATTGGGTCTATTTGTTTTGATATTTCTCTATTTGAAATATTTGTGCCTTTGATGAACGGTTTGTTCGTGCATGTGGGCAGTGAAAAAGCCATGATGGATGCCAATGCACTGGCAGATACCATTTTGCAAAGTGGCGCAGACTTTTTGCACTGCACCCCCTCCAGATTACAAGAGTACCTTTTAAAGCCTAAGTTTAAGGCGTGCATAGAGCAAATAAAGGGTGTATTGTCTGCGGGCGAAGTACTGCCAAAATCCCTCATTGAAACGCTTAAAAACACATACAATGTGTCTATTTTTAACGGCTATGGCCCAACAGAAACGACCATTGGTGCGACCATTACAGAAGATGGCGACAATGAAACGATTGGGCGTGCCATAGGCAATTCAAGCGTTTATATGCTCAACAAACATTTGAAGCGTGTGCCATTTGGGGTGCGTGGCGAAATTGTGATTTTGGGTGCAGGTGTGGGACAAGGATACTTTAAAAGAGAAGAAGAAACCAAAACACGCTTTATCTATTTGGATGGTCAAAAAGCGTATAAGTCAGGGGACGTGGGGCACTTTTTACCAGACGGCCGTGTGGTGTACCATGGGCGCAATGACAGGCAAATCAAGCTCAACGGCTTGCGCATTGAACTGATGGAAATCGAAAATGTGATGGCAACATACCCGAACATTTTAAACAGTGTGTGTTTGGTGCGCACCACAAATGGGTACGACCACTTGGTGTGTTTTTTCACAGCCACAGAGGGTGTAACCATAGACGTAGAGCAGTTGAAAGCACATTTGAAAAAGAGTTTAACAGCGTATATGGTGCCCAGTGTGCTCAAACAACTGTCTCTTTTGCCCATGACTCCGGGTGGAAAGACGGACATTGCAGCACTTAAAAACATCCCTATTTCTTATGAAAGAAAGATGGTGGCTTGTAAAAACGAGCAGGAAACGTGCATTTGTAAAGCTCTCCAAGAAGTGACAAAAGCACAAGCAGTGAGCGCAGACCAAAACTTTTTTGAAGCAGGGCTTGACTCTTTGCGTGCCATTGAGTTTATGCTCCAAATTGAAAAAAGCTTGGATTTAGAGAGCGATACACTCTCTTATGAAGACATTTTCCGTTGTCCAACAGCCATTATGCTCGCTGAAAAAATCAATGGTGAAATAGAAGATGTGAAACCTTATGACATTAAAAGCCTCGATTATCAAGGAATGAGCAATGATAAACAAGAGAATGAAAGCTTTGATATTCAGAGTCTGGGTAATGTGCTCATTACAGGTGTTACAGGGTATTTGGGTGTGCACATGCTCATTGAATTGCTCCAAAACAAGGATTTTGCTGGCAAGATTTTCTGTTTGGCAAGAGGCAAACGCAAAATGACGGCAGAAAAGCGTGTGCGCAGTACACTGTTTTACTATGCTGAAACCACTTTTTCCAAGGCCTTTGATGAACGGCTTTTCGTGATTGAAGGGGATATTACGGACAAGGCATTTTTCAATGCTTTACAAGAGGAACAGATTGATACAGTGATCAACGTAGCTGCCAATGTGTCGCACTTTGCGCATGACGAAAGCTTGCAGAAAATCAATGTGCAGGGCGTGCAAAATTTGATTGATTTTGCCCTCCAAAAGGGTGCAACCTTGTGCCAAGTATCCACCATCAGTGTGTGTGGTGTGCACAAAGGGGAAGACGCATTGCCCTATGATGAAAACGATTTTTATGTGCATCAAAAAATATTCAATGAATATATTTATTCCAAATATTTGGCAGAGTATTATATCAAAAGATGTGCAGTAGACAAAGGGTTAAAGTATAAGGTGATTCGCATTGGCAACCTTCAAGGGCGCATTAAGGATGGCGAATTCCAAATGAACATGAATTCAAATGCCTTTACCCGTCAGCTGTCCTCCTACGTTAAAATGCAGGCAGTGCCCCAGTCGTTGTACAGCCAAACGGTGAACTTTTCGCCCGTGGATGACACGGCGCAAAAGGCTGTGTATCTGCTCATGTCGAACAACAGCCAAAAAGTGTACCATGTGTATCCTGAAAAAGAAGTGGCTTTTGAAAAGATGTTTAAAGTGCTCCATGAAATGGGCAAAGAAGTTCAAGTGCTTTCGGATGAGGCATTTGAACAACTGCTTCAAGCGCTTAAACAACAGGAGGATAAAAAAGAGCTTGTGATGGGCTTGCTTACAGAAAAGCCGAAGAAAGAGTACACCTTCTATCAAGTTCAAAACGACATTACAACAAGGCATTTAAAACAATTGGGGCAAACGTGGCAAGAGGTAACGGACGACACGTTGCGGGGCTATTTAGAAGCGTTAGATAGTTTGGATATGTTCTAAAATATATTTTTTCAAGGAAAACAAAGGAGGAAATGAAATGGTTACGGTGGCACTATGGAGCTTTGCAGTGTTTTTGGCATCTGTGTTTGGTGCACTTTTGTCACATATTACGCTGCAACCAAAGTACGGAAAAAAGGTGATGATTTTATCGTGGATAGGGGCAGCGCTTGTGGGGTATGGCGTGGCATTCTTGTCCTACTCGATCAATCTGTTTGATGACACGGTGGGTATTTTGGGGCTTTCTGCCATTGTGTGCTTGACGGTGTATTTAATCTATCAAGGCACATGGTCTTCTAAACTGTTTGTGTCGCTCACAGCGTGTTTGATTGACAACGTTGTTACTTTCATGTTCTGTGGCACAACGGACACACTGCTTGCAGGTAAATTGGGCTTGATCACAGTCAGCCCTTATGATACCTCGAATTTGCTCTTTTTTATACTCATTAAAGTGGTGGTGTACACGATTTTCTTCTTCTTGTACGTCAAGTATTTAAAGCATATTTTTAAGAGCATGATTGAATCTTTAGACGGCAAAATGAGTTCGTTTGTGCTTGCACCTGCCGTGTCCGTTGTAGGGTTTTACATCATCAACTTGTTTACAAATAAGCAAGGAATTTACCCCAATGTGTTTTGGTTTTTCCCTTTGTATTTAACGATATGCTTGATTTTTGTGGTCGAGTTCTGGTTGATTTTTTACTCTGTTTTGTGGACGTCCAGAGCGATGAAAAACGAGGCAGAGTTGAATGTTGCCACCAACATACAAAAGTCCATGCTCCCTTGCATTTTCCCTGCTTTCCCCGACAGAAAAGAGTTTGACATTTATGCCACCATGGACCCTGCCAAGGAAGTGGGGGGCGACTTTTATGACTTCTTTATGGTGGACGAAAGGCATTTGGCAATTGTTGTGGCAGACGTGTCGGGCAAAGGTGTGCCCGCAGCCTTGTTCATGGTCATTGGTAAAACGCTCATTAAGGACCATACACTCCCCATGCGTGACCTTGGTGTGGTGTTCACAAAGGTGAATGAGTTGCTATGTCAAGCAAACAGTGAAGGCTTGTTCATCACAGCTTTTGAAGGGGTGTTAGACCTTGTCACAGGCGAGTTCTGCTATGTAAACGCAGGGCATGAGTTGCCCTTTATTGCAAAAAAAGGGAGCACATACGAGGTGCAGAAAATCAAAGCAGGGTTTGTGCTTGCCGGGATGGAAAACATGCGTTATAAAGCAGGTACGTTTACATTAGCGCCTGGCGACAAATTGTTCCAGTACACAGACGGTGTGACGGAAGCTACGGATGCGCAAAATCAGCTGTATGGCATGGAGCGCCTTGGCGATGTGTTGGATAAAAACAAGGATAAAACGCCCGATGCGCTGCTTCCTCTTGTCAAACAGGATATTGACGCTTTTGTAGGTAGTGCACCCCAGTTTGATGACATTACAATGCTCGGCCTTGAGTTTAAGGCATATATGGAGAAAGAGGTGATTCAATGAACCAGTTAGGTGAATTAACAGTGCAAGCAACGGTGGAAAACATTCAAAAAGTGACGGAATTTGTGGACGAAAAGTTAGAGGCACTCGATTGCCCCATGAAAGCACAAATGCAGATTGACATTGCAATTGACGAGCTTTTTGGCAACATTGCACATTACGCTTATGCACCTGAAATTGGCATTGCAACAGTGCGTGTGGAAGTGCAGGAAACCCCCATGGCTGTGGTCATTACTTTTGTTGACAACGGTACGCCCTATGACCCTCTTAAAAAAGAAGATCCGGACACCACGCTTTCTATTGATGAAAGAGATGTAGGAGGCTTGGGCATTTTCATGGTCAAAAAGACGATGGATGACATCATCTATGAATACAAAGACGGCATGAACATTCTGAAAATCAAGAAAAATATTTAAAATATGTTTTTGATATAGGATTTTTAAAAAAATAGGCGAATAAGATAGGGTGCGCAAAAACGTGTGTTTTGTGCGCCCTATTATTTTGTGTTTTAAAGAAGGTAAAGCGGTTGAAAAGAGGGTCTGAACTGGGCACAACGAGCGTAAAGCGCTTGGTGTTTGAATTGGCAGTGCCTGCCATGATTGCGCAATTGGTGAGCGTGCTGTATAGCATTATTGACCGTATGTTTATTGGCAACATCCCTGCGATTGGGGAAACTGCGCTGGCAGGGGTGGGCGTGTGTGGCCCTATTGTAACGCTGTTTTCTTCTTTTGGTACGCTTGTGGGCTTGGGAGGCTCTGTGCTCATGGCGATGAGCTTAGGCCGTCAGGATGAAAAAAGAGCAAGGGAGATTTTGGCGAACAGTTTTTTAATGTTGCTTCTATTTTCAGCTGTTTTGACTGTGCTTTTCTTTTTGTTTAAAGGGGACTTGCTCAATTTTTTTGGGGCGAGTAAAAGGACTTTTCCCTATGCAAATACGTATTTGAGTATATACACGAGTGGGGCATTTTTTGCCCTATTGTCTACTGGTTTGAGCTTTTTTATTACGTCACAGGGGTACCCTAAAATTTCTATGATTTCTGTGCTTTTGGGCGCAGTGACCAACATTATTTTAGATGCGATTTTTATCCATGTATTTTCTCTGGGTGTGCAAGGGGCAGCGTGGGCAACGGTGATTGCACAGCTCTTGTCCTGCATTTTTATATTGTATTTTCTCTTTTTTAAAAGCCCTAAAATTCGCATTACGTTTAAAGGGTATAGCTTAAAACTCATGCGTAAAATCACGCTTTTTGGCATTTCTCCTTTTATCATTATGGCAACAGACAGCGTGCTCGTGATTGTGATGAATGCCGTGCTTCAACTGCATGGCGGACAAGAACAGGGGGATTTGCTCATCACATGCGCTACCATTGTGCAAAGCTCCATGTTGCTCATCACAAGCCCTATGGCAGGCATTACAGGGGGCACGCAAGCGATTTTAAGCTACAATTATGGGGCAAAAAATTATCAGCGTGTAAAGGACGCTGAAAAGTTCATTGTGCTTATGTGCCTTGCATTTACAGGCATTATGTTTGTGTTCTGTCAGCTTGTGCCCAATGTGTTTGCAGGCATATTTACAAATAGCGAAACATACATTGCCCTCAGTGCGTGGGGCATACGTACCTTTACATTTGCCATTATTCCCCTTTCTTTCCAATATGCGTTTGTGGATGGTTTAACAGCGCTTTCTTTTGTAAAACATGCGCTTTGCTTGTCGCTTACAAGAAAGAGCTTGACGGTGCTTTTGATTGTTTTATTCCCCATATTTATGGGCGCAAAAGCTGTGTTTTACGCAGGCCCTACGGCAGACATTATCAGTAGCATTGTCAGCAGTATTGTGTTTTTGAGCGTGTTTAGAAAACGTATTACCTCCAAAATAGCATAAAATCTTCTTCTGCTATTTTCTTTCCATATATTGCTACAAAAAGTGCATAGACAAAATACATAATGTGTGATACAATTTGTCGTGTATCTATTTTATGATTATTTTGGAGGAGATATGGAAAGAAATTTACAACAAAATGGCAATCAATATAAAATAACCCTGTATGCATGTGTTTGTGTACTTCTATTTTCTATGCTTTATATAAGCTCTATCAAAGCAGAAAGCGTGGTGTCTGCCCCCTTAGAGCAGGGGCAAACGGAAAATGGCGTGGTGCGTGTGTACCTAACGGCTTTAAAGAATTATGATGCACTTTCCATTCGATTAAAGGGTGCGTACACAGCAGTTGGGGATAGTGAAAAAAGTTTTTCAGAGGGCGAAGAAGTCATAATATCCTTGGACAAGAAAACAGGGCAATTTACCTTGATGTATCAAGGGGAAACGTATGCTATGGGCAACAAATTGATGCTCCGTCGGCAAGATGTGTATGCAGCTTCTTCCTTTTCTTTTATAAAAGGCAATTTAAAAGACAACACTTTTCCAGGCAATTTGGAATTAAAAACGCAAAAACAAGGTGCAAGCTACCAACTATACCCAATTTTACATATTTTTATGGAAGATTACCTTTTGGGTGTTGTGCCCTTTGAAATGGGGGATAGTGCCCCTTTAGAAGCGCTCAAAGCGCAAGCAGTGGCGGCACGCACATATACATTTAAAGAAATGAAGGGGCATACGGATGCGCATGACGTGGTGGACAACACGAATGACCAAGTGTATAAAGGCACGCCCAAAGGGCACCCAAAGTCCAAACAAGCTGTGCAGGACACGGAAGGCATTGTACTCTTTTTTGAAGGGCAAGTTGTGCGTGCGTGGTACACAGCCTCTAACGGGGGGCAAATAGAGAGCGCCAAAAACATATTTGGAGGGAGCAACCCGTCGTATATCAAAATCAAGGAGGACCCTTTTGATTTTGACAACCCACAGTCTAAGGTCCATAAATTTTTTATAAACAAGGGAGAAAACCAAGAAAACAAAACTTTTTCAACCCTTTTAAACAATAAAATAAAGCAATCTTTTGGAGAAGGGGCAACGCTCCAAAGCGTACAAGATGTTGTACTACACACCCCCATGTACCCTGCACCCAGCAAATTGTACACACAAATGGATGTGCTGTACACAGTTCAACACGGAGGAGAAACAAAGGAAAGCAAAGCCACATTTTCTATTTTTGACGAAATAGAACAGCCTTTAAAGATGAGCATACAGAAAAAGAAAAACGAGCTGTATTCCGTATGGGAAACACAGGAGGGCTTTTCAGTTGAAGCAAGGCGCTATGGGCATGGCACAGGCATGAGCCAAAGAGGGGCGATGCAAATGGGTGCGATGGATTACACGTATGACGAAATATTAGGCTTTTACTTTGAAGGTGCAAAAAGAACAAAGCTCACTTTCCTTAGGGAGTGAGCTTTTTAATACAAAAAAACCCGCCATTACAGCAGGTTGAGGGTGAAATTGTGGCGAATTACTTAGAAGCTTTTGCCAAAGCTTTTGCCAAACGGGCCTTCTTGCGATTCGCAGTGTTTTTATGCATAACGCCTTTTGCTACAGCCTTGTCGATCTTGGATGCTGTCATGCTCAATTGAGTGGTAGCAGTAGATGCATCGGTAGCTAAAGCTTCTTCATACTTTTTAATAGAAGTTTTTACACCAGTTTTTACCATACGGTTACGTAAGTTTTTCTTTTCAGTAACACGTACACGTTTCATAGCGGATTTAATGTTTGCCATCGTCTTTTCACCTCGCAAAATGTTTTCAATAATTTTTGACATCATTATGTGGGATACGGCCACACAAATCAGCATTCATAACTATACCATATTTTTTGTATAAAAGCAAGCGTTTTTTTGAAAAAAACAAGTTATTTTCAAAGAAAATGAGAATATGTATAAAAAAGGTTTGAAAAGCAAATGAATCTTGGAAGGGGATTTATTTTTCAAGCGCATGATAGGCATCTTCTATCCTTTGCCTTGTTGTTTTGGCCACAACGCCATCAGGTGAAATGTCGTGCTCTCTTTGGAAAAACATAACGGCATCCATCGTATTTGGGCCATATACGCCGTCCAATTCGTCTATGGGATAGTCGAGCGCTTGGAGCATTTGTTGTATGTGGAGCACGTCATCCCCTGTTAAAAGAGAATGGTTTTTCTGATAATACAAATCTCTGTGTACAGTGGGGAAGAAGTTTGAAAAGCTGTTGAGCGTTTCATCCTCGTGCATTTTGCGTGCACTGATGGAGATTCTCTTGTCAGCTTGGTCAGTGTAGCACGTCATGAGCGTTAAAACAGTGTCCTGTGCACATACAGAAAGGGGAATGGGGTACAAAGAAGTGCTTTTAATGTTTGCAATGAATTGTTCAAACGCTTGGTCGTTTTCAAAATCAAATTTCTGCATATTAAAATAGTCTTTTTTGCTACTATCCACAGAAAATTCATTGACGGAGAAAATCACATACGTGTCATCACTTTGAGGGGTTATAAAGCGTAAAGTGGGGAAAACATTAAAATAAGAAGGGTTTCTAAACTCCTTGAGTTTTCCAAACACGGTACCGTCCTTCATGTTATGCCCATGCAACAACATATGTCTGCCTGCTATGGAGGCGTGTTCGTCCAGAAATATCATGCCGGCACGGTTGTCTTCTTTATAAAAGCCGTGATTTAAATAGAAAGTATTGTTTTTTTGAACGACATAGCTGCTGATGTAACTGCCTGCAATGAGCGCACCTACGACATCTGGATTTTTTTTGAGTGCAGAGGCAAAGAGCATAGGGTCTGGCGTGGGTTTTACAGCACATTCTGTGTGTTTTATTGCTGTTTGATTTTGTACAGCACTCTGTGCAACAACAGGAGGCGCTGTGTCAGAAGGGCATGGCGTGTGCAAAAGCGTTTGAATTTCTTCCTGAACAGCCTTTTCTTGGGCTTTCGTTTTGTTAGAGCGTGAAGTTTCAAACAATAAAACGGCAGAGGACAAAAGAAATATCATGGAAAAGAGTACAATGAAAAAAATACGCATTTCTGTTTTGTTTTTAAAGAGAATATAGGAGTGCCTGCTGTTTTTGCGCATGTGTTTTGTTTCCTTCCTCTGCATTTGCCTTTTTATTATACATGAAATTGCTTGAATTTGCAACAAAAAAGAGAGCTTTTAAAATGTCTTTATTAAAAAAGCCCTTCTCATAAAGAGAAGAGCCTTACGCTCAAAGAGCGTGTAGATTAGAAGTTCTGGGGACGGTTCTTTTGGAAGCAGTCACGGCAGTACACGGGACGGTCGCCACGTGGTTGGAAAGGAACCTGTGTGGTGCAACCGCAGCCATCGCAGATTACTTCGTACATTTGACGTTCGCCATTGTTGCGGTTACCACCGTTAGAACGACGGTTAGCGCGGCAAGCTGGGCAACGGCCGGGCTCGTTTTGGAAGCCTTTTTCAGCGTAGAAAGCTTGTTCAGAAGCTGTGAAAGCGAATTCTTGGCCGCATTCACGGCAGGTAAGTGTCTTGTCTTGATACATGGTGTTCATTCCTCCGAAAAATAAATTGCCAAACCGACCGATAGTTCCAGTTGTTTCTGTGGGCTCCGTTTCGTCTGTGGACGGATGGACAAAGCAATGAAGGAACACCTGATTTACCAAAGGGCTTGGTCTACAAAAAACAGTATACCACACATTTCCTAAAAAGTACAGTGTTTTATGAAAATTCTTTTTTTTATTTTTTAAAAGTAAATTCTCAAAGTAAATGCAAAGTGTGCAATTTAGAGTTGCAGTTACATTGATAAGGAAATTGTGGTAGCGTTGAGTTAAAGAAATTACAAAGGAAAACAACTTAAATGATACAATCTGAACCAATAAAAAATGCACCTAATTGTAGAGGAACGTGGAGAAATTCAAGAATGTCTGTTGAAAGGAATGCCATTTAGAGCAATCAGAAAACGGATAGGAAAAAATCAGACGACTGGTATATAAAGAAATCAAGCTTTCTTCTGCAATCTAACAAAAATGGAGATGTGCCAACAGAGGAAAATTGTCTAAAATTTTTTTAATGCTCTTTTTTTATATAATGTGAAAACAACCCAAACGGAGAAAATGAAATATATGTTTTGTATGGCAAATAAACGCTTATTTGTTAAAATATTTTTGCATTCTTGTTGTAGCGAGCAAGGAGAGGG
>CAYTPJ010000022.1:0-22814 GCA_964439755.1 uncultured Oscillospiraceae bacterium | reverse complement strand
ATCATGAAACACTGGGCAAAACACTGGGTGAATGCCTCTTAACCCCCACCAAAATCTATGTAAAGCCTGTGCTCCACGCATTGGAACAAGGGGCTGTCATTCGCTCGATCAGCCACATCACAGGGGGCGGTTTTTACGAAAACATTCCACGTGCGCTCGCAAATCATGTGAATGCAAAGATTGAGAAAAAGGCAGTTCGTGTGCTCCCCATCTTTGACCTCATTCAGTCCACAGGCAACATCCCTGAAAAAGATATGTTCAACACCTTTAACATGGGTGTGGGCATGTGCTTAATCGTTACCAAAGAAAGCGCAGACATTGCAATGAACGCTTTAAGAGAAAGTGGCGAAGATCCTTACATCTTGGGCGAACTTACACAAGGCGAAGGAAACATTGAATTATGGTAAACATTGCCGTATTGGTCAGTGGGTCGGGCACCAACTTAGAGGCGCTTTTAAAAGCACAAGATTGTGGTATGCTCCATTCGGGCAAAATATCCCTTGTCGTGAGCAACAAAAGCGATGTGTATGCTTTAACAAGAGCACAAAACCATGGTGTAAAAAGCGCTGTGCTGTGCACCAACAAGGAAGAATCAAGAGCAGACTATGCAGCACGTTTGATATCCCTTTTAAAGGAAAACAACATTCACTTGGTGGTGCTCGCAGGGTTCTTGCTCATACTGGATATTTCGTTTATCAAAGCATATGAAAATAGAATCGTCAACGTGCACCCTTCTCTCATCCCCTCTTTTTGTGGGGCAGGGTATTATGGGCTTAAAGTGCATGAAGAAGCGCTTAAAAAAGGGGTCAAAGTGACAGGAGCTACCGTGCACTTGGTCAACGAAATCCCAGACGGTGGGCGCATACTCAATCAAAAAGCTGTGTATGTGCAGGAAAATGACACGGCGCAAACGCTTCAAAAGCGTGTTATGGAAGAAGCAGAATGGGTGATTTTACCCATGGAAGTGGAAAAACTTTCAAATAAAATGGAACAAGAGGGATTGTTATGAGCGTAAATACAGCCTATGAACTTTTAAAAGACAACAGCTACCCCGGACGTGGCATCCTCATTGGGCAAACGGACACACATGCTGTGATGGCTTATTTCATTATGGGCAGAAGTCAAAACAGCAGAAACAGAGTGTTTGTAGAAAAAGAGGGGGGCATCATCACCAAAGCTTTTGATGAAAGCAAAATGCAAGACCCTTCTTTGATCATTTATGCCCCTGTTCGTGTGCTCAAAAATCAAACAATCGTAACCAACGGTGACCAGACGGACACGGTGTATGACTTTGTAAAGACGGGTAAAAGCTTTGAAGATGCGCTCAGAACACGCACATTTGAGCCCGATCATCCAAACTACACCCCTCGTATTTCAGGCATTTTAAACTTTGAAAACAATGCTTTTGCTTACACCTTGTCCATATTAAAATCAGACGATCACAATGCACAGAGCGTTCAGCGTTTCTTTTATGAATATAGCGCACCTGTTGCATTTGAAGGGCACCTCATTCACACGTATCAAACGGACGGCGACCCCATTCCAAGCTTTTGTGGAGAGCCTAAAAAAGTGTGCTTAAAAGAGGATATCGATGCCTTTACCTTAAACCTTTGGAACAGCTTGAACGAAGACAACAAGGTGAGCTTGTTTGTTCGCTACATTGACTTAAAGACACACGAAGAAACCACCAAAATCATCAACAAAAACGTGTAAAAAGGAGCAAACATCATGCGTGAGTTTGAATTAAAATACGGCTGTAACCCCAACCAAAAGCCTGCCAAAATCTTTATGAACGAGGGAGAGCTTCCCCTTCAAATTCTAAACGGTCGCCCTGGATACATCAACTTTTTAGATGCCTTTAACGGCTATCAGCTTGTAAAGGAATTGAGAAACGCAACAGGCTATCCAGCAGCTACAAGCTTTAAGCACGTATCTCCTGCCGGCGCTGCTGTGGGGCTTCCTTTGAGCGATACATTAAAGAAAATCTACTTTGTAGAAGGCAAAGAGCTTTCTCCTTTGGCATGTGCTTACGCTCGTGCAAGAGGGGCTGACAGAATGTCCAGCTTTGGGGATTTTATTGCTTTGTCTGACGTATGCGACAAGCAAACAGCCCTTTTAATCAAGCCCGAAGTATCAGACGGCATCATTGCCCCTGGGTATGATGAGGAGGCGCTTGAAATTTTAAAGAGCAAGAGAAAAGGCACATACAACATCATTCAAATTGACCCTGCTTATGTACCCCAAAAAATCGAACATAAAGACGTGTTTGGCATTACTTTTGAACAAGAAAGAAATGAACTCGTGATTGACGATGATTATTTCAAAGACATTGTAACAAAGAAAAACACACTTTCAGAAGATCAAGTTAGAGATCTTAAAATTGCTATGATTACGCTTAAATACACGCAGTCCAACTCCGTGTGCTACGTAAAAGACGGTCAAGCCATTGGCATTGGTGCAGGGCAACAGAGCCGTATTCACTGCACACGCCTTGCAGGGGATAAAGCGAATAACTGGTATTTAAGGCAACACGAAAAAGTGCTCGCTCTGCCCTTTTTGGACAGCGTGAGAACGCCTGACCGTGACAATGCCATTGATAGATACATTTCAAATGAAAGTCAAGACCTCTTAAAAGAGGGCGAATGGAATCGTGTGTTTTCTGTAAAGCCTGCTCCCCTTACAGTAGAAGAAAAGCAAGCATTCCTTCAAACCTTAAAAGACGTTGCCTTGGGCAGTGATGCTTTCTTCCCCTTTTCGGACAACATTGACAGAGCATATAAAACTGGTGTGTCTGTGATTGCACAGCCAGGTGGCTCTATCCGTGATGATGTGGTGATTGAAGCATGCGACAAGTATAACATGGTGATGGCATTTACCCACCTGCGCTTGTTCCACCATTGATTGTAGGAGGCGAAGAACATGAAAGTATTGGTCGTAGGGGGTGGAGGCCGTGAACACGCCATCGTGCGTGCCCTCCACAAAAGCGATAAAATATCTGCACTCTACTGTGCACCCGGCAACGCTGGCATCAAAGAGTATGCAACGCTCGTGCCCATAAAGGCAACAGACATCCATGCACTACACGATTTTGCAAAAGAAAACAACATGGACTATGTGGTGGTTGCGCCTGATGATCCCCTTTGCATGGGGCTTGTGGACTTGCTGAAAGAAAGCAACATCCCTGCTTTTGGCCCTTCCAAAAGCGCTGCACGCATTGAAGGCAGTAAAGTGTTTTCTAAAAACTTAATGCAAAAATACAACATTGCAACTGCGCAATTCCAAACTTTTTCAGACATTGAAAAAGCGCTCCAGTTTGTGCAAACGCTCTCTTTCCCTGTGGTCATTAAAGCAGACGGCTTGGCGCTTGGGAAGGGTGTTGTGATTGCACAAAATTTGCAAGAAGCACAAGATGCCTTGCACCAAATGATGGAAGAAAACAAGTTTGGCAATTCTGGCAAAACAGTGGTCATTGAAGAATTTTTAGAAGGCAAAGAAGTGACTGTGCTCTGTTTTACAGATGGCAAAAATATTGTGCCCATGCTGTCGAGCATGGATCATAAACGCATTTTTGACCACGACCAAGGCTTAAACACAGGGGGTATGGGGGTGATTGCGCCCAGCCCTTATTACACAAAAGAGATTGAAAAAGCGTGCATGGACACCATCTTTTTACCCACCATCCATGCCATGCAACAGGAAAATTGCCCTTTCACAGGGTGTTTGTACTTTGGGCTTATTTTAACCAAAGAAGGACCTAAGGTGATTGAATACAATTGCCGTTTTGGAGACCCTGAAGCAGAGGCACTTTTGCCTTTGCTCCAAACAGATTTATTTGAAATTATGTTATCCACAAACAATCAAACACTTGACAAAATGCAAATTTTGTATGAAAATAAGCATAGTTGCTGTGTGGTGCTCGCATCCAAGGGGTACCCCGAAGCATACCAAACGGGCAAGCAGATTTTTGGCATCAAAGATGCTGAAAAAAATGCTTTTGTATGCCATGCAGGCACAAAGTACAATGACGAACAAGCACTTGTAACAGCAGGAGGGCGTGTGCTCAACGTTACATGCTTAGGGAACACTTTGCAAGATGCCATTCAAAAGGCATACCAAAATGTAGCCCTCATCTCCTTTGAAAACTGCTATTACAGGAAAGACATCGGTCAATCTGCCCTTCAAAAGTAACCCCCCCTTTATCAACGAAAGTGAGGAAAAACAATGGCTGTATATCGTGTATATGTGGAGAAAAAGCCTGAATTTGCTGTCGAAAGCAAAGCTTTACTCAATGAAATTCAAAATATTCTCTTGATTAAAAATGTGAAAAACGTGCGCCTTTTAAATCGCTATGATGTGGAAAACGTAGATGCAGCGCTCTTTCAGCAGTGCTTGCCCATTGTTTTTTCAGAGCCTCAAGTAGACAATGTTTTTTTCTCTTTGGAAAAAGAAAACTACACTGTGATTTATGAAGAATATTTGCCTGGTCAGTTTGACCAAAGAGCGCAGAGCGCAGAAGAATGTGTGCAGTTTGTCAGCCAAAAAGAACGCCCCACTGTGCGTACAGCACGCATTTATTTATTAGAGGGCACTTTAACAGAAGATGAAATTGCACGCATTAAAAAGCACTTGATTAACCCTGTGGAAAGCAGAGAGGCAGATTTGAGCGAAAAAGAAACGCTCCACATGGACTATGAAACAAAGTCCACCGTGGAAACGCTCACAGGCTTTATCTCTTTAAACGAACAGGAACTTCAAACTTTTGTGCAAGACTATGCGCTCGCTATGGATAAAGAGGATTTGCTCTTTTGCCAAAATTACTTTAAGCAAGAGCAAAAAGACCCTACCATTACAGAAATTCGCATGATTGACACGTATTGGAGCGACCATTGCCGTCACACCACCTTTTTAACCACTTTGGAAAACTTTGACATCCATAAAATCGAAGTGGAAAAGGCTTTTTCCAAGTATTTATCTTTGAGAAAAGAGCTTTATGGCGATAGAAACAAGCCCATTACTTTGATGGACATGGCAACCATTGGCACAAAAGCGCTCAAAAAAGAAGGGTATTTGAAGAACATTGACGAGAGCGAAGAAATCAACGCTTGCTCCATCAACATCCAAGTGAATGTGGACGGAAAAGACGAAGACTATTTGCTCATGTTTAAAAACGAAACGCACAACCACCCCACGGAAATCGAGCCTTTTGGGGGCGCTGCCACTTGCATTGGGGGCGCCATCCGTGACCCCTTGTCAGGGCGCACATATGTGTATCAAGCCATGCGTGTAACAGGCGCTTCAAACCCACTTTTGCCTGTCGCTGACACCATCAAAGGCAAATTGCCACAACGCAAAATTGTCACCACTGCTGCCAAAGGATACAGCGCATACGGCAACCAAATCGGGCTTGCAACAGGCATGGTGGATGAAATGTACCACGAGGGTTACGTAGCAAAGCGCCTTGAAATTGGCGCTGTGGTGGGCGCTGCACCCAAAAAGAACGTGCGCCGTGAATGCCCCAACGCAGGGGATATCATTGTACTCTTAGGGGGCAGAACAGGGCGTGACGGATGTGGTGGCGCTACTGGTAGCTCTAAGAGCCATAAACTGTCCAGCCTCACCTCTTGTGGTGCAGAAGTGCAAAAGGGCAACCCTGTTGTAGAACGCAAATTACAGCGTTTGTTTAGAGATGAAAAAGTAACTTGCCTCATCAAGCGTTGCAACGACTTTGGCGCAGGTGGCGTGAGCGTTGCAATTGGTGAATTGGCAGATGGCTTGATCATCAACTTGGATAAAGTGCCCAAAAAATATGAGGGTTTAGACGGCACAGAGCTTGCTATTTCTGAAAGCCAAGAGCGTATGGCTGTTGTCATTGAAAAAGAAAATGTAGACAAGTTTATTGAGTATGCACACAATGAAAACTTGGAAGCGACTGTGGTTGCAGAAGTTACAGAAGAAAAGCGCCTTAAAATGACCTTTCATGGCAAAATTATTGTGGACTTGAGCAGGGATTTCTTAAACTCCAACGGCGCGCAAAAGCACGCAGAAGTAGAAGTGGAAAACACCTCTTTAAAGCCCTTTACATTTGAAGGCAACTCCTTTACAGAAAAAATGCACAACATGGTGCAAAACCTCAATATCTGCTCTAAAAAAGGCTTGTCTGAACGCTTTGACTCCACCATTGGTGCAGGCACTGTGCTCATGCCTTTTGGGGGCAAACACCAAACCACACCCACCCAAGCGATGGTAGCTAAAATCCCTCTTTTAAAAGGGCACACAAACACAGTGAGTGGTATGGCATACGGTTTCCACCCCGAGCTCATGGCGCAAAGCCCCTTTGAAGGCGCTTATTTAAGCGTGGTAGAAAGCCTTGCGCGCCTTTGCGCAACAGGTTTGGACACAAAAAAAGCCTACCTCACTTTCCAAGAATATTTTGAGAGAATGACAGAGAGTTCAAGCTGGGGCAAGCCCATGTCTGCCCTCCTTGGTGCACTCAAAGCACAGCTTGATTTTAAAGTGGCTGCTATTGGGGGCAAAGACAGCATGAGTGGCACATTTGAAAACATCCATGTGCCTCCAACGCTCGTGAGCTTTGCTGTGTCTTACGGCGATAGCAAAGAGATTATTTCCCCTGAATTTAAAAAAGCAGGCAGTACCCTTTGCTTGCTCAGTGCGCCCTCTATGGATGCAGATGCACTCAAAAAGAACTTTGAGTTGCTCTACAATGCCATTCAAAAAGGCGAAGTATTGTCTGCCTACACCTTGTCTTTGGGGGGTTTGATGGAAGGCATATTCAAAATGTCTTTGGGCAACAAAATCGGTGCAAACTTAACAGGCAATTTGGACTTGTTTGGCTTTAACATCGGCTCTTTCATCCTCGAAATGAAAGAAAATTGCACTTTGGGCACAGTGATTGGGCAAACAACAGAAGCACAGTGCATCACAGTCAATGGCGATTCTGTCATGCTCTCTGACCTCATCACGCCTTTTGAAAATAAATTGCACAGCGTGTTCCCCTATAAAAAAGAAGGGGAAATTGTGGACAAAATTTCTGACACCACTCCATGCAATTTAAAAGCTACATACATTAAAAATAGACCAGTTGCTTTTGTGCCTGCTTTCCCTGGCACCAACTGCGAAATTGACACGGCACGTGCTTTAGAAAGAGCAGGTGCAGAGCCTAAAATCTTGCTCATCAACAACTTGTCTAAAGAAAAGATTGAAGAAAGCATTTTAAAAACAGAAGAAATCATAAAGCAAAGCCAAATGATTGTGCTTCCAGGTGGTTTTTCAGGGGGTGACGAACCCGAAGGCTCTGCCAAGTTCATCACTGCTTTCTTTAGAAACCCACGCTTAAAGGATGCTGTGCACACTTTCTTAAAGCAAAAAGAAGGCTTGATGTTGGGCATTTGCAACGGTTTCCAAGCGCTCATTAAGTTGGGCCTTGTGCCCTATGGCGAAATCATCGATACAGATGATACGTGTCCCACCCTCACTTTTAACACCATTGGGCGCCACCAGAGCATGTTGGTAAACACACGCATTTGCTCCACCAAAAGCCCTTGGCTTCAATTAACAGAAGTGGACGACACGCATTTGATTGCCATTTCCCACGGTGAAGGGCGCTTTGTTGCCTCTAAAGAAACGCTCGATACGCTCATTCAAAACGGTCAAATTGCCACACAGTACGTGGATTTAAACAACAACCCCACCATGGACTTGACATTTAACCCAAATGGTAGTATGCTTGCAATCGAAGGCATCACCAGCTTAGACGGCAGAATTTTGGGCAAAATGGGGCACACAGAGCGCAGTGGCAACGACCTTTATAAGAACGTGCCTGGCAACGCATTCCAGCCCTTGTTTGAAGGTGGCGTCAAATACTTTAAGTAAGGATTTGTATATTTTATGGCACACGATACATATGTCAGCCCTTTTTCCACACGCTATGCGAGCAAAGAAATGCAGTTCATCTTTTCTGAAGATAACAAGTTTAAAACTTGGCGCAAACTGTGGATTGCGCTTGCAAGAGCAGAGAAAAATCAGGGCTTAAATATCACAGATGAACAAATCAAAGAGCTTGAAAAGTTTCAAGACGATATCAATTATGACGTTGCAATTCAAAGAGAAAAAGAGTGCCGTCACGATGTCATGAGCCACGTGTACGCTTATGGTGTGCAGTGCGAAAAAGCAAAGGGCATCATCCATCTGGGCGCTACCAGTTGCTATGTGGGCGATAATACGGACGTCATCATCATGAAGCAAGGCTTACAGCTTGTACAGCGTAAATTGCTCAATGTGGTCAACCTATTGGCAAACTTTGCAGACAACTATAAGGCAATGCCTTGCCTTGCTTACACGCATTTACAGCCTGCTCAGCTCACCACAGTGGGCAAGCGTGCCACCTTGTGGCTCAATGAGCTCATGATGGATTATGAGGAGCTTTGCCACCGTATTTCTTCTCTCAAACTGCTTGGGAGCAAGGGCACAACAGGCACACAAGCAAGCTTTGTAGAGCTTTTTAACAACGATGCGCAGAAAATCAAGCAAGTGGAAAAAGACATTGCAAATGAAATGGGCTTTGAAAACACTGTGCCTGTGAGTGGGCAAACATATAGTAGAAAGATGGACTATATGGTGCTCAGCACTTTGTCAGGCATTGCGCAAAGCACGAGCAAATTCAGCACAGATTTACGCCTTTTGCAAAGCTTTAAGGAAATGGAGGAGCCTTTTGGCAAGAGCCAAATCGGGTCTTCTGCCATGCCCTATAAGCGCAACCCCATGCGTTCAGAACGCATCACGGCGCTCAGCCGTTATGTGATGGTGGACGTGTTGAACACAGCCATTACATCTGCTACACAGTGGTTTGAAAGAACGCTGGACGACAGTGCCAACAAGCGCATTGCTGTGTCCGAAGCCTTCCTCGCCATGGATGCCATTTTAAACATCATGATGAACGTGTGTGACGGCCTTGTGGTGTATGACAAAGTGGTGCATCAGCGTGTGATGAATGAACTGCCCTTTATGGCAACAGAAAACATCATGATGAACGCTGTGAAAAAAGGGGGCGACCGTCAAGAACTGCACGAAGCTTTGAGAGTGCATAGCCAAAATGCAGCAGATGTGGTCAAAAAAGAAGGGCTTCCAAATGACCTCATTGAACGCATTGTGGCAGACCCTCTCTTTAAAATTACACGTGCAGAAATTCAAGAAATATTAGACCCCAACTTGTTTATTGGTAGAAGCAAAGAGCAGGTGGAAGAATATTTGAATGACATTGTGCGTCCTGTGCTCGCTCAAAATGCAAGCATTTTAGGGGAAAAGCAAGAACTTTCCGTGTAATAAAATCCATATATTCTTTTTGCAAGGCTGTGAAATACAGCCTTGTTTTTCTTTTGCTTGTCTTTCTAAAAGCCTGTATCATGAACACGCTTTATCTATATCGCATACAATATAGTGGAAAAACAATAAGGAGATGATATGTTTTGGGTATGCCCATCATAACCCCTGGAACAGGCACAAGATGCCAAGCCATTACAGACATGATTGCGTCAGTTGCTTTAGAGCAAACAGCGCTTTCTCATATTTTAAATGCAGAGGGTGAAAAAATCCAAAAAATCATTGCATTGGATGCACCCCCTACGGAAATGTTGCGCATCAATCAATCTGTCAATTGCGTTGTAAAAGCTATTACAAGCTTAGAAATGATATTGCAATCCAAATTAGAGCGTTTTAAAGAATGCTTGTGTAAAGATTGTGCCGACTGCCCACCCGTAGAAGTGGTGATTTTTAACAGCAGTGGCACAGCCAACGAAGTAGAGCCGAATGTTTTTTCAATCGGTGTAAACCCCTCTCAATCCACCACCATTCAGACAACGCCTCTTTCCACCATCACCAACGTAAGCTTAGACACTGGATTTACAAGGGTGGGGGATCAATTGATTGCGCCTCCTGACCTTATTCCTTTCCAAGTGTATACAAACATTTTTAATATCAATGAAACGGACGGTCCTTCCCCTTGTGCCTTCCAAATCACCATTAGAATGGTGTATGCAAACACCTGATTTTTTGAGTGAAAATACAAAAAAGCCTCTGTATATAAAAATACAGGGGCAGTTTTTTTGATTTTATATAGTTTCTTGTTAGCGCTTAAACTGTATCTGTTTTAAGGGCAGACCTTTTTTCTCTGCGCACTTTTGAAGGGCAGGTTTGCCATTTGTTATATACCCTGTGTGCACGTACACGAGCATGGGCAAGTCGCTCTTTGTGTCGCCATACGCTACGGACTTTTGCTTGTCCATCTCCACATTGTTTTGCTTTAAATAATTTTCTATGCGTATGAGCTTTTCTATGCCCTTACAATTATGGTGCACAGTACCCTGTTCGTCTACGGGGGTAGAGAGCACAGGCACATTCAAAAAGTTTTCCAAATACTGCATATAATTTTGCGTAGAGGCAGACACGAGGAGCACGGTGTACCCCTTTTTCTTGTAGTACTCAAGAAGCGCAAGCCCTTCTTTATACATGCTGTCATACATGCTTTTTGCAAACTTTTGATCATGCAATTTACGCTTTTCAGCAGGCAGTTTGTATATAAAAGAGAGCGTCTTGGTTTTGCTCTTTTCGTCTGATACAATGTGCAATTTGTAAAACAAACCATAGCACAATATTTTTAACACGCCCCACAAGGAGAGCAGTTTTTCTTGATGCGAAAAGCGCACGTATTGGATAATCGAATCCCCTTTTATTAAAGTACCGTCAAAATCAAAGAGGGCAAAAGGTTGTTGATTAGTAAGCTTGTCCATTATTTTCCTTCTTCATGATGGCAACGAGCCTGCTTGTGCCCAAGCGTGTTGCCCCTAATGCAATAAATTTTTGGGCATCATCAAAAGAAGAAATGCCCCCTGCTGCTTTGATGCACACATCTTTGCCCACATGTTTTTTAAAAAGAGCGATGTCGTCAAACGTTGCGCCCCCCTTGGAAAAGCCTGTGGAGGTCTTAATAAAGTCTGCCTTTGCCTCTGTGACAAGGTGGCACATGGTGATTTTTTCTTCCTCTGTTAAAAGGCAAGTTTCAATAATCACTTTGAGCACGTGTGTGCCACAAGCGGCTTTGATTTCTTTGATTTCATTGAGCACATAGTCTGTGTTGTTGGCTTTGAGCATACCGATATTGATGACCATATCAATCTCGTTTGCACCGTTTTTGAGCGCATCGATTGTTTCAAGCACTTTGGCTTGCGTGGTCATATTGCCGTTTGGAAAACCAATGACAGTGCAAATTTCCATTTTGCCCTCTGCATATTTTTTTGCATCTTGCACGTAGCAAGGGGGAATACACACTGTTTTTGTGCCATACTGGATGGCATCGTCTATCAATATTTTAATGTCCTCAAAAGTTGCATCCTGGTTGAGTTTGGTGTGATCCACGTAAGATAAAATTTGTTGCTTGTCCATGTTCATTTCTCCTTTAAATTTGTTTATGGCATCCATACTGTGTTTAAATAAGTGTGTCTATCTTGCACATATTCGAGCAAATATTCAATATTGCTTTCAAAGGTTTTGCCTGTCTTTGCAAGGTTTACACTGCTTTGTTTCATAGGCCAACGAGTAAAGTTCATTTCAGCACTTTTTGCTACTTGCGCGCCATATGCCTCAATAGAAAGTAAATTGCCCTCTATATCTTCTTCTTCCCCTATTAAAATACGCATGGCGGGCGCATATTTATTTGCCCACGCACTTTGTATGCCTGCAAAAAAATCATCCTTACGGTACAATTGGGGCCACCAATAATGCGTTGCATTGACTACGTTGTGGCACAGGCTTTGAGGGTTTATCAGCGTTTCAGAGCCCTCTCGTGCATAGTCACCATACGTGGTGTCATAGTCCCACGCAGGGCCTGCAAAAGCCACTTTGCTCACATTGTCCGAAGGTTTGTAGTAGTATTGGCTGGACTTGTTGCCATCGCAGTTTTTACTAATTTCTTCCAACATATACTTGAGCACTAAGGACTCAAAGTCCACAAACTCTGAATAGTGTTTGCCTGATTTTGGGTCGATGCCATCTTCTGCAAATATCGCATTTTCATACCCTTGCATGAACTCGGATATGTACGCCATTTGCTCTTTAGACGCTTCTTCAGGCTCTTTCACTACGAGCACTTTGCCTTGAAGGGTGGTGTATGCAGAAGGTTCATCGCCATAGCGTTTTTGATAATTCTCATACTCTACAAGATATCCACCCGTGATATTTTCGGGGTTGTTGGGGATATCAAACCCCTTAAACTCTCCACGTTTTAATTTCTTTGCACCCATGGTGGGATATTCCTCCAAAGGCTTTTCATTGAGCGATTCGGTGGCTTTTTTAAGATCTCTAATTTCTATGCGCTCATCATTGATTTCAATTTTTTCTTGCAAAATATACGTGCCGTTGTAGTTGTGGTTGATATACACATCCACTTGCCTACACTCTGGCGTATAGGTAAGCCCCACATAGTCTGCCATTGCAAACGTGATTTGGTTTCTAATCAGCGATTTATCTCGTGCATTGCTTGTAATCACCCAGCGTTTGGCTTTGCCCATATGTGCAAGGTCTGTGCCCTTTTCAAGCTTTAAGCCATACCCTTTTTTATCAAAAGTCGCTGTCGTGTTGCCACGCAATTTGATATACTCGAGTGCACCATTATAATTGAGTGCGCCATCTGATAACAGCATGGTTAAAGTGCCTGTTTCCCTATTGTTTTTGCTCCTATCAATGGTGTCTGTGTTGCCCGACTGCGTATGAATGTATAAAGAAGGAATGGGAGAGCCTTGCATCACGTGGAGTGTATACGTTCTGCCCCCTGCTTTCATTTTGGCTTCTTCGCCGGGCACAAGCTTTTCCGTGCGCTCTCCACTCAGGTGCTTTACACCGTCAATTTCAATGTAATCAACGCCTGTAAACCACACACGTGTTTCGCTTAAATCTTCTATTCCAGGAAGAAAGATATAGTATTTCTTATCTTCCCCCCGAAACATCAAAGTCGCATCTGAGGGTACTTGTTCGCCTGTGCCATCATAGGGCAACACGGACACATAGAGCTTGCCCAGCCTCGATTGCGCCAAAGCACAAAAAGGCAATGTAATCACTGCCAAAAACAGTGCAATCAGGATCATCTTTTTCATCCGTTTCCCCTTTCAAAAGTACACAAAATTCGCCTTTTATAGTATATCATTTTTTTGAACAAATGTAAACATTTTAAGGCATTGCAAAATGTAAAATTTTTGTGAAATAAGTGGAGGTCAAAGCATCCGTAGCTTGTAAATACAACAGATGTAAAATAAAAAATATTGTTGCTTTGTAACAAAATGTTAAAAAATATTGACAATAAAGCCCCAAAGTGATACCATGTGCTTGTATACAAGTTGAAACGCATTGCAGACATCAGTTTTTCACAAATTTAGAAAATAGGTGGCATGTATCCCTTCATTGTATACAAAAATAATGTAAAACGGTCATAAAAGGAGGGCAATATGAAAAAAGTTGGTTTTTTATGTATGATTTTTTTGTGTTGCACATTGTGTGCTTGCCAGCCTGCGCCAGATATTGCACCATGGGAAAACAAAGATGCACAAAGTATGGGGAAAATGCAGGGCAAGGATGAAAAAATGTTGCTGTCTGATATTTACCAAATGTACGTAAAGCAAGGGCAAACGCTTTTTGTAAATGGGCAAGAGGTGATATTTACGCTACATGCAAAAGAAGGGGCGCACATGACGTGCCCTGTTGTGTCGCTTGTACTACATGAAAATATTTATGAGCAGGAAAACGAAGCATATGAACAATATTGTAGTGATTTTATAGATTTGACGATGGATGATTTATATTTTGAGGGGTATGAAAACGATGCAGCGCACATGCAAAAACTAAAAAATATGAAAAATGCACAAGTAGAGAAAATGCAGCAGGAATTTCCAAACATGACGCTTTTTGATATCGCAACCGAAAAATATTATGCGAATGAAACAGGGCGAAGGATAGCGCAAACAACAAAAGATGCGCATGCTACTCAAATGTACAAGGAGCAAGTACCTATGGGGGAAAAAGAAGCACGCAAGCTGTGCCAAAATCATTTGCTTTCTTTGCTGAAAAAAACAGGGGTGGAAAATGATTTTATCATTTCTTCTCGCCGTTTTTTATCCGAATATAAAGCGTATTGGCATGAAATGCAAAGCGTGCACTTTATGCGTTTGTATGATGGATTGTCTGCACTCAACAGTTCGTTAGGCACTCGAAATTTTGCATCGTCAGAGGCACCTTTTTTTGATCCTGTTTATTATCATGTGGATGACAAAAAAATCTGTTCGGGCGATGTGTATCTGTATCAAATACGAGAAAGATTGTACCAAGATATGCCTATCATTTCTCCACAAAATGCACTTTCTATTGCTTTAAATGGCGATGAAACCCCAAAAATGGGAGCAAAATCAAAAGGCTGTATTCGTGTACAATTGACGTACCTTCCGGTGACAGTGCACAACAAGCAAATGATACAGGAAAAAGATGTGTTTTATTTAACGCCTTTTTATACAATTGATTACTATAATTACGAGGCAGACTATGTGGGGTCTGAATGGAGTGTTATAGTAGATGCGCTCACAGGAGAAAGAATTTAAGGAGAAATTTTATGTACAATCAGCTGAGAACAGAGCTTAAACGTATTTTTTGCACACCGTTTATATATTGTATGATGGTTTTGGGTGCGCTGATATCTCTTTCAGGGTTGTATGAGGACATAATGAGCACTTTACAACTGGGCATTGTGCAAGTACAAGAGGGTGCAAATGAAGGGAATGCTCTCAACGCATGGAAAGTGCTTTTGCTCCTCAACCCCTGTGTGTTTATCGTGCCACTTTTATGCATGGTGGTGTCGGGCATTTCTTTTTGCGATGAAATGCAAACAGGCAATTACTTGATGATATTACCTCGAACGAGCAAGAAAAATTATTTGCTTTCCAAATGGTTTTCGGGCTTGGCAGGAGGGTTTTTGTTGATGTTTGGGATGGGGCTTTTGTGTGTACTTGTGGTTTCTCTGATTTACCCACCCTATAACCCGACATACGATGTGGAAATTACAGAAAATGTGTTTAAAGCATATAATTTGATTACACATGAACAAGGGGATGCAACTTTTTATACATGGATAAAATTTAGCACGCACACAGGCTATTTTGTGTTTCTATTGGACAGCTTTTTTTGGGGCATTTCTGGGATGGTGTATTGCGCTGTGGGCTTAATTGTTTCTACATGGATTGTCAATCGCTATGTTGTCTTGGTAGCCCCTTTTGTGCTGAATTTTGTAAGCTTGTTGCTCCTTGATATCGTGGGCGAAAAATACCCTGTTGTGACTTTGTTTAAAATGAGTGAATTGCTCAACCCTTTTAGAGCCACTGCTTTTTCACCTCTTTACATGTTGCTTTTTGTCATGTGTTTGTTGATCGTTATGGGCATTGTGTTTTATGCGTGTGGTAAAAGGAGGCTTTTACATGTACATTAAAAAAGCTTGCCGATTGTGCAAAAGAGAGCTTATACAAACATTGTCGGATGTACGGGTATACGTCATTTTTGTGGTGGGCATGTTGCTTTCTGTGTACAGAATTGGTGTGCTCATAGAAAGTGCAAAACAAGCAAATTTGCCCATCAATGTGCTTGAAGCGTATTTAAACAGTGGCAATTTGCGAGCAGGCAACATGGTGCTTGTTTGCTTGTGCGCAGTGCTTTTTTGCGATGAACCTTTCAAAAATCACGATACATTATACACCATTTACCGAACAGGGCGCATGCCGTGGATGCTCGGCAAAATAGCATCAATGGTGGCATTGACTTGCTTAATGCAATTGCTTATTTTTATTGCATGTACGCTCTACGCTTTGCCATATAGCTTTGTGGGCAAACAGTACAGCACGGTGTTTTATGACATGGTGATGTCGCAAAAAATATCCATAAAACCTCAAATGCTCTACGCTTTACCTGTTGTTTGGGCAACTTTTTTTCACTTTCTTTTGAGCCTTCAAATAAGCATCAGCGTGGCGCTTGTGCTCTTTGCTGTGAACTTGCGTTTTAAACGCATATACGGCTTGGTTTTGGTGGGGGTGTTGGTGCTATTAGAGCTTGTGCGAGCTGTGTTTGACGTGCCTACTTTTATATCGCCTGTGGGGTTGTCCATGCTCCATACATATCAATATGGCGTAAAAGCGCAGTTCTTAAATCATCCCATACATGGGGTGCTTGTGCTCTTGGTTTTTGACCTTTTTCTCCTGTATATGGTGTATATTCAAATCAAAAGAAAGGGGTTTTCTTTGAATGAATAAACACAAGAACCTTTCTTTTCTTTTGCTTTTTTTAAGTGTGTGCGTGGCTGTATCTTTGCTCTGTTCCTTTTATGCACGCTTGATCTTTTCAAATGCACCCACTTTTTCCCCCTTGCTTTTTGTATTATCCCCCTTTGATGGTGTGTTGGATGACCAAAGTATGGGCAAATTTCAGATCCTTTTGGGGTATTTATTGCTGTATATCACCCCCTTGCTTTTTACAGGGGTGATGCTCAACGGGTACACAAAAGGGTATTTGTACATGGTGTTTCCACGAACAAAAAGCATAGGCAAGTTTTTATTTTCCCTATGTACACGCTTGTTTTTCTATGTGTTTTGCTATGTGGCTATTGCATTTTTGGTACAGTATATTGTGTGCAGAATGCAATGCACGGTTGCATTTTCTGCGAGAGAATGGGGGCTTGTCATCCTGTCGTTTTTTGGGTTTTTATTGTATGTTTTGTGTGGTGTCATGGTCATTGTATTTTTCTCTTTGTGCTTAAAAAAGCCTGTGCTTTCTCTCGTGCTTTGTAGCCTTCTTCTATTGCTGTGTGTACTCCCTCCTTTTTACACATTTCAGTATTTTCCAGCCTTTTATGGCATGGCATTTCGTTTATCCCCCATTCGGGCGTACATAGCGCAGGCACTTTCACTAAACTTGTCAAACGGAATATCCCCTTTGCCCCTCTTTGTGGGGGAAATTGTGTGGATTGTGGTACTCTTTATTTTGAGCAAATGTAAAATGGAAAGGAAAGAATAAAATGTTTGTAGAAGTTAAAAATATCAGCAAATCCTTTGGGCAGGAAAAGGTGTTGGATTGCGTAAATTTGAGCGTAGAACAAGGGCAAATCGTAGGCATAGTAGGAAAAAATGGCTCAGGGAAAACAATGCTTTTTAAGTGTATTTGTGGGTTTGTTGCGCCCACTTTGGGCGAAGTTGTGGTTCAAAACAAGGTGATTGGTAAAGATGTGGATTTTGCCCCTGATATGGGTGTAATGATTGAAACTCCAGGGTTTTTGCCCTACTATTCGGGGTTTCAAAACCTTAAAATGCTTGCATCTTTGCGCAATAAAATCAATGACCAGCAAATAAAAGATACCATGAAAATGTGTGGGCTTGACCCCAACAACAAAAAGAGCGTGCACAAATATTCCCTTGGTATGCGCCAACGCTTGGGGTTTGCACAAGCAATTATGGAAGACCCTGATTTTCTCGTGTTGGATGAACCTATGAATGGTTTAGACAATGATGGGATATTAGAAGCACGAGCATTGCTTTCTGAACTTTCTAAAAGGGGCAAAACAATCCTGCTCACTTCGCATAATCATGAGGATATTGAGGCGCTTTGTGACAGTGTGTATGAAATGGACAAGGGGCGCATTTCATCCGTTGAAAAGTAAAAAAAGCCTCTATTTATTTGCGTTTTATACACATCTTTCGCTCATAAATGGAGGCTTTTAAATATTATGGTTGTATGGTGAGTTTAACTGTGTGGATGCGATGCTCCTCCATTTTGACCACTTCAATCAGGTAGTGATCTATGGAAAATGGGGGAGGGCATACATTCTTTTTGATGGAGGTTATGTGTGCGTAGATGATGCCACTTAAAGTTTCTGCTTCCTTTTTATCCGAGAATGTGATGCCAAGGTTTTTTTCAATAGAGGACAAATGTGTTTTGCCTTTGATGAGGTACATATGGTCGTCTATTTTTTTGATTTCCATGTCTTCCAATTCGTCATATTCGTCCTCAATGTCCCCTACGATTTCTTCTAAAAGGTCTTCAAGCGACACAATGCCACTCATGCCACCATATTCATCTACAATAATGGCAAGGTGATTTTTTCTCCTTTTCATTTCCTGAAAAAGGATGTCTGTGCGCACAGTTTGGGGGGCAAAATAGGCAGGGCGCAGCAGCGCTTGCAAGGAAAAGGGCTTGTTTTCGCCCATGAGCAAGAGCACGTCTTTTGTGTTGACAGTGCCCACAATGTCATCTGTGGAGGTGTTGTACACAGGGAAACGAGAATACCCACTTTCCTTAATCACTTGGAGTACCTTTTCTTTAGAATAGGAAACTTGTAGGAGGGTAACGTCCGTTCTATGCGTCATCACTTCAAAAGCGCTCGTGTTGTTAAACTCGAACACGTTTTGGAGCATACGTTTTTCATCCGTCATCACCACGCCTTTTTCTTCGCCCAAGTCGATCATCATACGGATTTCATCTTCTGTTACTTCGGAGGCATCGTTTGAAGGCATGTGAAAAATTTTGAGCACAAGAGATACAGAGCCACTCAATACAAAAATCAAGGGCTTAAATATTTTGCTGATGAAATGAACGGGCACACACACAAAGCGTGCCACCATTTCAGGCTTTTTCATCGCAATGCGCTTGGGCACAATTTCCCCAAACACCAAGGTAAAATAAGAGAGAATAAATGTAATCAAAAGCACAGAAATCAAGTGCATAGTAGAAGGGCTTAAATAGGTAAAGTGCAGTGTGTGCACGAAAAAGTGTACAATCTTTTCGGAAAAATTGTCGGCTGCGAATGCACTGCCCAAAAAGCCTGACAACGTGATGGCAATTTGAATGGTGGACAAAAAGGCAGAAGGTTCTGAAACCATTTGAAGCATCAACTTTGCTTTTTTATCTCCTTTTTGTGCTTCCTTTTGAATTTTGTTTTCATTGAGAGAGATAACGGCAATTTCTGCCGAGGCAAAAAATGCGTTGATGATGATTAAGACAACTTGAATGAGGATGAGTAGAAAACTGTTTGAAGTATCCAAGGTAATCAGCGCTCCTTTTTCATAAATTCATGTGCTCATCTTGTTTTGTGTCTATATAATAGGTAGAAAAAAACTCCCACCCATTTTATATTATATCAAATAAATGTCAAAATGCAAGAGATGAAACAAAAAAATATAAGATTGAAAAGAAAAAAATATTTTTAATGTGAAATACACATGCAAAAGGCTTGCAAAAGGTAAAAAAATCTTGTATAATGGTAACAATTGCATATGCAATCAAGAGAAACGCAGTTTTTGTGTTCTGCACAGAGATACACGGCATGGCTGAAAACGTGTAATAAAAAAGCTCGCTCCCCTCTCTTGGCATCAGCTAATCCCTGACGGATTGCCCCCGATAAAGGGCAATAGAGCGGATGTATACTTGTATACATCAAGCAAGGTGGTACCGCGAAGTGTTTTCGTCCCTGCAAAGAATGAGGATGGAGCACTTATTTTATTTTAGGAGGACTGTTTCTATGGCAAAGGAAAAAAAGCAAGCATTTGTGGAGCACATTACCCCCCGTGATGAAGATTTTTCACAATGGTACACAGATGTTGTAACGCAAGCAGATTTGATGGACTATACACCCGTGCGTGGTTGTATGGCTTTAAAACCTTATGGTAACCGTATTTGGGAATTGATTAAAGAACAATTGGATGGTATGTTCAAGGCATCAGGGCATGAAAACGTGTCCATGCCCATGCTCATCCCCGAATCCCTTTTGCTCAAAGAAGCAGAGCACGTGGAAGGTTTTGCGCCCGAAGTGGCATGGGTCACACAAGGGGGAAATGACGTGTTGCAAGAACGCCTTGCTGTGCGCCCCACAAGTGAAACCATCTTCTGCACCATGTTTGCAAAATGGGTGCATTCATGGCGTGATTTGCCTTTAAAGTACAACCAATGGTGCTCTGTTATGCGTTGGGAAAAGACCACACGTCCTTTCCTTCGTACAGCTGAATTTTGGTGGCAAGAAGGGCACACTGTGCACGAAACAGCAGAAGAAGCACAGGACGAAACATTGACGATGCTCAAAACATACCAAGATTTCTGTCAAAATAACTTGTCGATCCCCGTGTATGCAGGGCAAAAGTCCGACAAGGAAAAGTTTGCAGGCGCTCGTGCCACCTACTCTGTGGAAGCGATGATGCAAGACGGCAAAGCACTCCAAGCAGGCACGACACATAACTTTGGTACGAACTTCTCTGAGCCTTTTGATGTCAAGTTCTTGAGCAGAGAAGGCAAGTTGGAATATTGCCACGAAACGAGCTGGGGCGTGTCCACTCGTTTAATCGGCGCCATTATTATGACGCACGGTGACGAAAGAGGGTTAAAATTGCCCCCCATGATTGCGCCTCACCAAGTAGTGATTGTGCCCATTGCAGCGCACAAAGGCAACGTAATGGAAGTGTGTGACAGCGTGCATCAAACATTAAAAGATGGGGGCATCCGTGTAAAAACAGATGACCGTGACCACGTATCTCCCGGCTTTAAGTTCAACGAATGGGAATTAAAGGGTGTGCCTGTGCGTGTGGAAATTGGCCCTAAGGACATTGAACAGGGCGTGGCTACTGTGATGCGCCGTGACACGTGTGAAAAAACGCAAGTATCTCTTGAAAATTTGAAAACTGAAATAAATGCACTACTTCAAGATATTCAAACAAATATGTTTAAAATTGCAGATGACTTTAAGCAACAACACACAGCTGTTGTAACAGACATGGAGGCTTTAAAAGCACAAGTCAACGGTGGTTATGCAAAAGCCATGTGGTGTGGAGATAGAGCTTGTGAAGACAAGATTAAGGAAGACACGGGCGCAACAAGCCGTAACATGCCTTTTGACCAAGAAAAAGTGGGGGACACCTGTGTATGCTGTGGCAAAAAGGCAGACAAGGTGATGTACTTTGCAAAGTCCTATTAACAGTTAAAACACCAATACTGCAAGCAATAGGAAATAGCCTACGCTCCCCAAACAATACACGCTCAAAAAAGAGAGCGCATTGAGTGGGGGCAAAAAGCTGTGCAATAGGTGGCAGGAGGCAAGCAAAAAAGCGCAAAAGAAAGCACGTGAAAATTTGTGAAACGCTTTGTGCAAAGGCCTTGAACGCAGTGAAAAATAGAGCAACAGCAAAGAAAATGCACTCACGGATAGCAATAAAACGACATGTTCACCTTTCATATAGACACCCTTTCATACCATCAAATTGGTTGTTCTACTATATGAAATCAGGGAACAAAAGTATACAAAGAAATGTTTGTGGGAAGAATAAACGAGCAGGAGGAAAACAGCTATGGGTATTATTCCATCCAGAAATTTGGCAGAACAAAAAAGGGAAGAAAAAGGCATTGTTTACTTTGATAGAGGGCGTGTGACAGGTAAAAACGGCAAACAGTATGATCGTTATGCCATTCAAACGCACTTTATTCAGCGTGGTGAAGACCAGGCAGAAATGGTGAAAAAATATGTGCTCCCTCTCTATCAAGAAGGGGATATGCTCTCTTTTGGTGCAAAAGTCATGGCGATGTGCGTGGAGAGCGTGAAAACAAGAGAAGAAGTGAAGCCAGGTTTTTGGGCAAACTTCCTGTGGCGCTTTGCAGGCATCAACCACACAGGTGTGGGCATGCACGAACCCTACAAATTGCAATTGGTCATTGACATGTGTGGCCTTCCTCGTGTGCTCCTTGCAGCTTTTTTGTCTGCTGTGACCAAGCTTTTTGGCAAAAAAGGTGTGTTCTACGAAGTATGTGGCAAGGGCGTAGGTGGCATTGACGGCTTTTACTTCCGTTCCAGTTTTGATGAATACAAGCAACTTGCCCTCATCAACCCTGAACACCCAGACGAACTGTGTGAGGACCTTTTGAAAAAAACAGGCATTCCCACTGTTTTAATGGATGCGAACGACATTCAGCGTGACCAGTTGGGCAAGTCTAAGAACTTCCCTTTGACAGACGAAGAAATTCAAGATGCCATGCAGGACAACCCTTCAGGGCAGGGCGATGAGCTGACACCCTTCATTTTAATCCGTCCTGTGCACTGAAACAGCACAAAATAAGAGCAAAAATTTAAAAAAAACTTACTTTTTTCTACATTCTGCTCTTTACAGTTTGGAAAATATGCATTATAATGGATGTGTATTGTCGTTGTACGGCAAATTCAAGAAAGACAGGAGCCTTTATCATGTTTGAAAATTTATTGGGTATTGTGTCTGCATCCGCAGAAGCAACAGGTACAGCAGGCGCAGCAGGTGCAATGCCTGAAATGAGCACAGGTGCGATGTTACTTCAAACCATGTTGCCCATGGTTTTGATTATTGTTGTGTTTTACTTCTTCCTCATCCGTCCTCAGCGCAAGAAGGATAAGAAAGTGAAAGACATGCTTTCTGCCCTCAAAGCAGGCGACCGTGTGTGCACCATCGGTGGCATCTACGGCACCATTTCCTCCATTAAAGACGATACCATCACTTTGGCAGTGGGCGCACAGCGCACTGAAATGGTTATGGCTCGTTGGGCAATCCGTAACGTGGAAGAAGTTACTGTGGAAAACGACGGCGAAGTGCTCGCATAATTTGCGTTTCATCGCTTCTCAAATACCCTTCTATTTGTTTAGAGGGGTATTTTTATTGCCAAAATACGACACGTTCGTTTCATAAAAAATTGTGTTTATAAAAAACTTCGTTTTAATTCCAAAT
>CAYTPJ010000021.1:0-23041 GCA_964439755.1 uncultured Oscillospiraceae bacterium | reverse complement strand
TGTTTCGTTCTCCATGGTCACTTGAATTTTTGTGCGCCCATCTTGTGTTTGGTACATAATCATTTCGTTCTGATGTGTGTTCAAAGTTTGCCCTCCCAACATTTCTTTGGTTGTTTTTAAAATGCAGTGTGCTGTTTGAATTGTGACATGCGCTCTATAAAATAGAAGTATTTCTTCCTATATAGTATATCATACCATCTATGGATTTGCAACGAAAAACACGCTTTGTACAACGCTATAAAAAGGCAAAGGAAAAAACGGATTGTACATTTTTTGTTTTTTGTATTGACAGAACAGGGGAGGTCTTGTATAATAGTGATATTATGAGCGCAACGCTCAGGAAGAGGAGGCTTGTGGTATGCAGAGAAACGCTATGCGAATGTACATGTGCGCGAGCTTCATCTCGTGTTTTTTGTGTTGCGTTTGTTAAACATTTGAGTTTTGACCGCTTCGCACTAAACGCGAGGCGGTTTTTATTATGTCAAAACAAAGGGGTTGTGAGAGAAAGTGTCTCAGACATCATCGCATCTGATAGAGATTAAAAATCTCAAAAAGGTGTACAAGACAGCAGGGGGCGAAGTGGTCGCCTTAGACGATATCAGCTTGAACATTGACAAGGGCGAAATTTACGGCATCATTGGCATGAGTGGGGCTGGCAAGTCCACCCTCATTCGCTGTATCAATCGCTTAGATACACCGACAAGTGGGGAAATTTATTTTGAGGGGAAAAACGTGCTCGCCATGCCCCGAAAAGAGTTGCTCCAAACAAGGCGCAGGGTGTCCATGATTTTCCAACATTTTAACTTGCTCATGCAAAAGACGGTGGCAAAGAACATTCGCTATCCTCTTGAAATTGCAGGCGTTAAAAAGGAAGAAGCAGACAAGCGTGTGAAGGAATTGCTTAAAATTGTAGACTTGGAAGACAAAATGGACGCATATCCCAGTCAACTGTCGGGGGGGCAAAAACAGCGTATTGCCATTGCTCGTGCCCTTGCAAGCAACCCCGAAGTGCTTTTGTGCGACGAAGCAACGAGCGCTTTGGATCCAATGACTACGCAGTCCATTTTAGCCCTTTTAAAGGACATCAATGAGCGTTTACACATTACGGTCGTGCTCATTACGCACGAAATGGCAGTTATTCGGCAAATTTGCTCTCGTGTTGCCATTTTGGATAATGGGGTGATTGCAGAAGAAGGGGCTGTGGACGAGGTGTTTGTGAACACCAAATCCAAAGCAGGCAAGCGCTTGTTTGGCATCATTGCATCAGAAGAAGACAGGGATAAGTTGGAAATGCCTGCCTTGCGTATTGTGTTTGATGCACTCAAGGTTACAAAGCCTTTGATTGCAGGGCTGGTGAAAGAATGTAAGATTGACGTCAACATATTGTCAGCAGATGTGAAAAATGTGCGTGGCAAGCAATATGGGCAAATGCTCATAGAAATGCCCCAAGATGAAGACGTTAAAAGTAAAGTCCGTGCGTACTTAACGCAACAAGGGCTGACAGTAGAGGAGGTGCACCCACAGTGAGTTTGGAAAAATTACTTCCTATGTTATGGAAAGCTTTTTTAGACACATTATATATGACGGTGCCTTCTACACTGATTGCATACGCCATCGGCTTGCCCCTTGGTATACTGCTTGTGATTACGAGGAAAGACCATATTAAGCCCATGCCACGGCTCAATGCTGTGTTGGGGGCAGTTGTCAATTTCCTACGTTCCATTCCCTTTATCATTTTGCTTGCCATGTTGTTCCCTGTTACACGCATTGTGATGGGCACAGCCATTGGCACACGCTCTGTGATTTTCCCCCTTGTAGTGAGCGCATTTCCTTATGTGGCACGCATGGTGGAAAACTCCTTTATGGAGGTGGACAGGGGCATCATTGAGGCGGCAGACTCTATGGGGTCTTCCACGTGGCAAATCATTTCCAAAGTGTTGCTTCCAGAATCCCTTCCTTCCTTATTAAACGGTGCAGCCATTTGCACCACCACCATTTTGGCATACACGGCGCTCGCAAGCGCAGCAGGTGGTGGGGGCTTAGGCTCTGTTGCCATCACAAAGGGCTTAAACGTCAGAAAGTATGACGTCATGTACTCGGCATCTTTGATCATCGTTGCGCTTGTACAAATCATCACGGTTTTGGGCACAAGGCTTGCTTTGCGTCTTGACCATAGAATCAGGTAACACAAAACAAATCAAAAAGGAGAAACGAACCATGAAAAAAATCATTGCGACCCTCTTGGCAGTCCTCTTATCCTGCTCTGCTTTTGGTGCAGTTGCGCTCGAAAAGGTATCCATCATTGCGACACCCTCTCCCCATGCTGAGGTTTTGGAACTGATTACAGAAGACATGAAAACCTTGGGTTATGAACTTGAATTGACTGTGGTTACAGACTATGTGGTGGAAAATCCAGCCACAGCAGCAGGCGATGTGCACGCAAACTATTTCCAACACGTGCCTTATTTGAATGGCTATAACGAAACAGCTTCAGAAAATGAAAAACTCACAGGCGTCATTTTCACTCACTTTGAACCCCTTGCAATTTATGCAGGTACAAAGAACAATATCAAAGATATTGCGAAAAATGACAGAGTAATTGTGCCCAATGACCCTTCTAACCGTAACCGTTCTTTGCTCTTGCTCCAAGAAGCAGGCTTCATCACCCTCCCAGAAGACACCACTTTGGAAAGCCAAACAGGCATTGAAGACATTGTGACCAACGATTTAAACCTTGAAATCATGGAAGCAAATGCAGAACTCATCGCAGGCCTTAAAGAAGATGCTGCATTCTTAGTCATCAATGGCAACAACGCTGCACTCGCCGAATTAAGCCCTGTAAAAGATGGCCTTTTCTTTGAAAGCAAAGAGAGCCAAGCAGCAACAGCTTATGTAAACCTCGTGGCTGTGCGCCCTGAAAATGCTGATTCTGACTTTGTAAAAGCGCTCACAAAGTGCATGTATTCCCAAAAAGTGTATGACTTGATTTTGGAACGTGGCTTTGTACCCACATTTGAAGTGATCAAGTAATATTTCTGAACATAATGAAAAAAGTCTGTGATTTTGATTGCAGACTTTTTTATATAGAAAAATACAGGATGTTGTGGACACGCAAAAAAAGGTACACAAAAATGCGCTGTTTTTAAAGAGAAAAAGCAGGTGTTTTTGTATATTCTGCCCTTTTTAAATGTACAATTTATGTACATGCTGACAAAATACGCACGCAAAAGGGGAGGTAAAGTAAAGGAAAATTCAAGAAAAGAAACACACGGGTGCGTTGTCATATGTGAATTGTTCAAAGGATTGATATATAAGCGTTAGAGCAGGAAAAATATGAAAAAAAGTTGAAAAAAGTTCAAAAAAATTTAAAAAACCTATTGCTTTTTTCAAAAAAGTGCTGTATAATATAAATGTTGTCTGTCTATGGGAAGACGTGGTAAGTTGCCGTTCTGGCCGGAACGGGTAATTATCACCGACCAGCCCGGAAATCGGGCGACGGACTCTATGCCGAAAAAGACGGCGCACATGCAGATTTCTCGTTGCTTCTATCGTACCTGCGAATCGAGAAAAAGCATGAGAGAAAATCACTCACTGCATGGCAAAGAGTACGATTAAGGAGGAAAACCTATGGCCAACCAAAAAATCCGCATCAAGCTCAAGGGCTACGAGCACAACTTGGTCGATCAGTCCGCAGAGCGCATTGTGGAAACAGCGAAGCGCACAGGTGCCCGTGTATCTGGCCCCATTCCGCTTCCTACAGAAAAGGAAATCATCACCATCTTACGTTCCCCACACAAGCACAAGGACAGCCGTGAGCAGTTCGAGCGCAGAACACACAAGCGTCTTATCGACGTGCACAACCCCAATCCACGCACTGTAGACGCTATGATGAAGCTCGATCTTCCAGCTGGTGTCGACATTGAAATCAAACTGTAAGGCAGGAGGGCAATCATGAAAAAAGCAATCATTGGTAAAAAACTGGGCATGACTCAGATTTTCCTGCCCGACGGCCGTTTGGTTCCAGTTACCGTCATCCAGGCAGGTCCTTGCACAGTTGTGCAAAAGAAGACAAACGAAAAGGACGGCTATGAAGCAGTTCAGTTTGGCTTTGAAACAGTTTCTGAAAACCGTGTTGACGCACTTGTCAACAAACCTACAAAAGGTCACTTTGCTAAAGCTGGCGTAAAGCCCATGCGTAAACTTCGTGAATTCCGCTTGGAAGACTGTGCTTCTTATGAAGTAGGCCAAGTTGTTTCTGCTGACATCTTTGAAGAAGGCGAAACAGTTGACATCACAGGCACAAGCAAAGGTCACGGTTTCACAGGTGCTATCTATCGCTGGAATCAGCACACTGGTCCTATGGCCCATGGTTCTAAGTATCACCGTGGTTTGGGTTCTATGGGTGCAAACTCCACCCCTTCCCACGTGTTCAAGAATAAGCACATGCCAGGTCATTACGGCGTAGAGCGTATCACCATTCAACACCTTTCCATCGTTCAGGTGGACAAAGAACGCAGCCTTTTGCTCGTTCGTGGTGCGGTGCCCGGCCCCAATAAGGGACTTTTGCTCATCCGTAATTCTTGCAAGGCTTAACAAGGAGGAAACAAGACATGCCTAATATCGCAGTGGTAGACATGCAGGGCAAGTCGGTTGGCGATATGACTTTGAATGACGAAATTTTCGCAATTGAAGTTAATGAGCCTGCCATGCACCTGGTCGTCCGCTCCATTTTGGCCAACAAGCGCCAAGGTACACAAAGCGCGCTTACCCGCAGCATGGTTCGCGGCGGCGGTCGTAAAATTTATCGTCAAAAGGGCACAGGTAATGCTCGCCATCACGGCAACCGTGCTCCTCAGTTCCGTCATGGTGGTGTGGTGTTTGCGCCACAACCCCGTGATTATGTCGTCAAAGTAACCAAGAAGGTTCGTCGCCTCGCTATGAAGAGTGCGTTGACCGTAAAGTTCAATGAAGGCAATGTAATCGTTGTGGATCAATTCAAGTTTGATGAAGCAAAGACCAAAGTCGCTGTTAAAATGCTCAAAGACTTGGGCGCTGAAAAGAAAGTGTTGCTCGTTGTTGAAGACGGCAATCACAATGCAATTCGTGCTTCTAAGAACCTTAAGCTCGTGAAAGATGCTTATGTAAATACCATCAACGTATATGACATACTCAACGCTGAAAAGATCATCGTTGCGAAAGCAGCTATGACAGGCATTCAGGAGGTGTACGCATGAGAGACCCACATGACATCATCCTGCGTCCCGTTCTGACCGAAAAAGGTTATGATGGCATCGCAGATAAGCGTTACGTCTTTGAAGTCGAAATCGGCGCAAACAAGACGGAAATCAAGCAAGCGCTTGAAGCTGTTTTCCCCATCAAGGTTGCTCGTGTGAACACATTGCGCACCATGGGTAAAATGAAGCGTCAAGGTCGCACACAAGGCCGTACGCCTGAAGTGAAAAAAGCTTACGTCACATTGACAGAAGATTCCAAACCCATCGAGTTCTTCGAAGGTATGGTCTAATTAAGGGAGGAAAAGAAAAATGGCAGTTCGTCTATATAAGCCTACTTCGTCCGCCCGCCGCTTCATGTCGGTGCTGTCGTTCGAAGAAATTACCAAAAAGACCCCTGAAAAATCCCTGCTTGCACCTCTTAAAAAGCATGCTGGCCGTAACAATCAGGGCAAAATCACCGTTCGTCACCAAGGCGGCGGTAACAAACAAAAGTATCGTATCATCGATTTCAAGCGCAACAAGCGCAACATTCCTGCAAAGGTTGCGGCCATTGAATATGACCCAAACCGTTCCGCTTTCATCGCTTTGCTTTTCTATGCAGACGGCGAAAAGCGCTACATCTTGGCTCCTCTTGATTTAAAAGTGGGCGACAAGATCATTGCAAGTGAAACTGCTGATATCAAACCTGGCAATGCACTTCCTATCAAGAGCATTCCAGTTGGTACACTCATCCACAATCTTGAAATCAAGCCTGGCCGTGGTGGTCAACTTGTTCGCTCCGCTGGTATGTCCGCTCAGTTGATGGCAAAAGAAGGCGTGTATGCACAAGTTCGTCTCCCCTCAGGTGAAGTTCGCAAGATGCCCATGGATGCATATGCAACCATCGGTACAGTGGGCAATACAGACCATGAAAATGTTCGCATCGGTAAAGCGGGCCGTCAACGTCATAAGGGCATTCGTCCCAGCGTTCGTGGTGTCGTTATGAACCCCTGTGATCACCCCCACGGTGGTGGTGAAGGCAAATCCCCTGTTGGTATGCCTGCCCCTGTTACCCCTTGGGGTAAGCCGGCACTTGGTTTAAAAACCCGCAAGCATAAAAAATATTCTAACCGCTTAATTGTTAAGCGCGCGGGCAAGTAAGCCGACGAAAGGAAGGAGGATAACGCATGAGTCGTTCCATTAAAAAGGGACCCTTTGTCCAAGAAGTGCTTTTAAAGCGCATCCAAGATATGAATGAAAAAGGCGCCAAGAACGTTGTAAAAACTTGGAGCCGTGCATCCACCATCTTCCCTGAATTCGTAGGACATACCATCGCCGTTCATGACGGTCGTAAGCATGTTCCAGTATACGTAACAGAGGATATGGTAGGCCACAAGCTGGGAGAGTTTGTGCCCACCCGTACATATAGAGGCCACGCTGGCGAAAAGACCACGAGAAAGTAAGGAGGGAGAAAACGTATGGCAACTAATACCAAGCAAAAGGGCATTGCACGTCAAGAATCACGTGACAAGCGTCCTATGGCGCACGCCAAACACATTCGTATCTCCTCAAGGAAGGCAGCACGTGTGCTCGACCTCATCCGTGGCAAAGATACAAAGACGGCGCTCTCTATTTTGGAATTCACCCCTAATGCAGCTTCCCCAGTTGTGTTCAAGGTTTTGAAAAGTGCCATTGCGAACGCAGTGAACAACCTTGAAATGGACGAAGCAACATTGTATGTCGCAGAAACATACGCAAATCCGGGTCCGACCCTCAAGCGCTTTGTGGCGCGCAGCCGCGGCAGCGCGTCCCCCATTTTAAAACGCACCTGTCACATCAGTGTGGTGCTCGATCAGACGAAGTAAAGGGAGGATTATCATGGGTCAGAAAGTTAATCCACATGGCGCACGTGTTGGTGTGATCTTCGACTGGAGTACACGCTGGTTCGCCAATAAAAAGGATTTTGCAAGTCAGCTCAAAGAAGACTATCGTCTTCGTGAAATGCTGAAGAAGAAGCTCTATCAATCAGGCATTAGCCGTATTGATATCGAACGCAGTGCCAACCGTATGACAGTGAACATTTTCACTGGCAAACCCGGCATGATCATCGGCCGTGGTGGTAAGGGCATTGAAGATCTCAAAAAAGAGATTGAATCGTTCTTAGGTCATCCTGCAAACATCAACGTTATGGACGTTAAGTCCCCCGACGCAGATGCACAGCTCGTTGCAGAGAACATTGCTCAGCAACTTGAAAAGCGTATCTCTTTCCGTCGTGCGATGAAGCAATGCATTCAACGTGCAATGAGAGCAGGCGCTCAGGGTGTTAAAACAAGCGTATCTGGCCGTTTAGGCGGTGCTGATATTGCTCGTGCAGAACATTATCATGAGGGATCAATCCCCCTTCAAACACTTCGTGCAAACATCGATTACGGTTTTGCAGAAGCACACACCACTTATGGCCGTATCGGCGTTAAAGTGTGGGTGTACAAGGGACAAATTCTTCCCACAGCGAAAAAGGCGCCTGTCGCTAAGGCTGCCCAGACCGAAGGAGGCAATTAACCAATGCTGATGCCTAAAAGAGTCAAGCGCCGCAAGGTATTCCGCGGCCGCATGAAAGGGCAGGCACACCGTGGCAACTTTATCGCTTATGGCGATATCGGCCTCGTGGCGTGCGAGCCCAGCTGGGTCACCTCCCAGCAGATCGAAGCAGCTCGTATTGCGCTTACACGTTATACAAAGCGTGGTGGTCAGGTTTGGATCAAAATCTTCCCTGACAAACCAGTAACTTCTAAGCCTGCAGAAACCCGCATGGGTTCTGGTAAAGGTTCTCCTGAGTATTGGGTCGCAGTTGTAAAGCCCGGCCGTGTACTCTTTGAAATTGGCGGCGTTGATGAGACCATCGCTCGTGAAGCTTTGCGTCTTGCATCTGCCAAACTCCCTTTGCGCACTAAGATTCTCTTAAAAGACGCAAAGAACGATAACAAGCAAGAAGCGGGTGGTGAAAGCAAATGAAGGCCAGTGAATTCGAAGCAATGAAGCCCGAGGAATTGACTTTAAAGATTGCCGAGCTCAAAACAGAGCTGTTCAACCTTCGTTTCCGGCTTGCCACCGGTCAGCTGGAAAATACCATGCAAATCACATCTGTAAAGCGTGACATTGCAAGAGCGATGACCGTGCATAGCCAGATGGTGAACAAAGCTTGACCGATAAGCCGTTGAAAGGAGGCACTTCAATCATGTCTGAACAAAGAGGCATTCGTAAGACCCGTGTTGGTGTCGTAGTGAGCGACAAGATGGACAAGACCATCGTTGTGCAACTGAGCACCCGCGTGCGTCATCCCCTCTATGGCAAATTCATTAAACAAACGTCTAAGATTAAGGCGCACGATGAAGAAAACACCTGCGGCATCGGTGATACCGTGCGTGTGATGGAAACTCGTCCGCTCTCCAAGCAGAAATGCTGGCGTTTGGTAGAAGTAATGGAAAAAGCCAAGTAATTTATGTCGCTTATGCGGCGCACAGAAGTTGGTTTTTTAAAATCAACGCTGTGCGCAGAATGCAAAGCTTCCTATATAATAGGAAATATGCATATATCAAACAATGTATCCGACCTCTCATGGGCTGAAATTGATGCACCATGAGGAGGAATCCATAAAGGAGGAAACCCCGTATGATTCAGCCGCAAACGCGACTCAAGGTAGCCGATAACTCCGGCGCCAAGGAAATCATGTGTATCCGTGTGCTGGGTGGGTCCTACCGTCGTGCAGGCTCTATCGGTGACGTTATCGTCGCATCCGTAAAGAGTGCTGCTCCCGGTGCCCAAGTGAAAAAGGGCGATGTAGTGAAAGCTGTTATCGTTCGTGTTCACCAACCCAGACGCCGTCCTGACGGAAGCTATATCCGTTTTGATGATAATGCCGCCGTTTTAATCGGTGGTGACAAAATGCCTACTGGTACCCGTATCTTTGGGCCAGTGGCTCGTGAACTTCGTGAGAAAGATTACATGAAAATCGTTTCTCTCGCACCCGAAGTACTGTAAGGAGGACAATGAAAAGATGTTTGTAAAATCGAAGGATCAGGTCGTTGTCATCTCCGGTAAAGACGCTGGCAAAACAGGCAAAGTCCTTTCTGCTTCCCCTAAGACTGGCAAAATTGTCGTCGAAGGTGTTCAGATGGTGACCAAGCACCAAAAAGCCCGTCAACAGGGACAACAAGGTGGCATCGTGCACAAAGAAGCAGCAATTGATGCTTCTAACGTAATGGTCATTTGCTCTAAGTGCAATAAGGCCACACGTGTTGCACACGAAGTGACCTACACCGAAGAAAATGGCAAGAAAATCCGTAACAGCGTTCGCATTTGCAAAAAATGCGGCAAGCAAATTGACTAAGGAGGGTTAGGTTAATGGCAAACAGACTGCAAGCAAGATATATCAGCGAAGCCGTGCCTGCTCTTCAGCAGAAATTCGGCTACAAGAATGTTATGGAAATCCCAAAACTCGTTAAAGTCATCATCAACATGGGACTTGGCGATTGCAAAGATAATGCAAAGGCACTTGAAATTGCTGTTTCTGAACTCACCACCATTGCTGGCCAAAAGCCCATGGTAACCAGAGCAAAGAAATCTATCGCAAACTTCAAACTCCGTGAAGGTCAAAACGTTGGCGCCAAGGTTACACTCCGTGGCGACCAAATGGGCGAGTTCGTTGACAAATTGGTCAGCATTGCACTTCCCCGTGTTCGTGACTTCCGTGGTGTGTCTAACAAAGCCTTTGATGGCCGTGGCAACTATGCACTTGGCATTAAAGAACAACTCATCTTCCCCGAAATCGAGTATGATAAGGTTGACAAAATTCGTGGCATGGAAATGATTTTTGTTACCACTGCTAAGACTGACGAGGAAGCCAAAGAACTGCTCCGTTTACTCGGTATGCCGTTCGCACAATAATCAGGGAGGAGAAAAATTATGGCAAAGACAAGTTTAAAAGTTAAGCAATCACGTCCGGTGAAATTCTCCACCCGTGCCTACACACGCTGCTCCCTTTGCGGCCGTCCACACTCTGTGCTCCGCCGCTATGGCGTATGCCGTGTATGCTTTAGAGAATTGGCTTACAAAGGTCAAATCCCCGGCGTCCGCAAGGCAAGCTGGTAAAGGGAAGAAAAGGAGGTTCTATTATGGTTGTGAATGATCCCATTGCCGATATGCTGACTCGTATCCGTAATGCACAAGTTGCTCGTCATGACAGTGTTACATTGCCTGCAAGCAACATGAAGAAAAGCATTGCAAAGCTCCTTTTGGACGAAGGTTACGTTAAGTCTGTTGAACATATCGAAGACGGTATTCAAGGGTTGATCAAAATCACCCTCAAGTATCTCGAAAAGAAACAACCCGTTATTGTGGGTTTAAAGCGCATCAGCAAGCCCGGCCTTCGTGTCTATGCTAAGAGCGAAGATCTTCCTAAGGTTTTAGGTGGCCTTGGTGTTGCTGTGATTTCTACAAGCAAAGGCATTATGTCTGACAAAGTTGCCCGCAAGGAAAACTTGGGTGGCGAAGTGCTTTGCTACATCTGGTAACCATCACGCATTTTTTGGAGGTATAAAAACATGTCAAGAATCGGAAGACTTCCGATCGTTGTTCCAGCCGGCGTGAGTGTTACAGTTGACGGAAGCAACTTAGTGACTGTCAAAGGCCCAAAAGGCACTCTCACACAGCAAGTGAACGCCGATCTTAAGATCGAACAAAATGAAGGCGTTATTTCTGTAACTCGTCCTTCTGATAACAAAAATCACCGTGCTATGCATGGCTTGTATCGTACCCTCATCAACAACATGGTGGTGGGTGTGACCGAAGGTTTCCAAAAGACCCTCGAAATGAACGGTACAGGGTATCGTGCTGCTGCTGAAAACGGTGGCAAAGTGCTTAATATCAGCGCTGGGTATTCTCACCCCGTTGTGTTTAATGCAACTGAAAATGTATCTTTTGAAACGCCTGCTGCAACAACAATTGTTGTAAAAGGCATTGACAAACAGCAGGTTGGTAGCCTTGCAGCTGATATCCGTGCCGTGCGTCCTCCTGAACCCTACCTCGGTAAGGGTATCAAGTACGCTGGTGAAGTGATCCGTCGCAAGGAAGGCAAGGCTGGCAAGAAATAAGAAAGGGAGTGAACGCATATGTTCAAAAAGCGCGACCGTAATGAAGTGCGCGTGATCCGTCACGCTCGTGTGCGCAAAAAGATCAGCGGCACCCCCGAAATGCCGCGTCTGTGCGTATATCGCAGTAATCAATCTATCTATGCTCAGATCATTGATGATTCAAAGGGCAATACCCTCGTTTCTGCGTCCACCTTGGATGCTGCTATCAAGGGTCAGCTCGAAGACGTTGATAAGAAGGGCGCTGCAAAGCTCGTTGGCAAGTTAGTTGCTGAACGTGCTTTAAATGCAGGCATCAACTCCGTCGTCTTTGACCGTGGTGGCTATGTTTACACAGGCCGTATCGCTGAGCTGGCTGCAGGTGCCCGTGAAGCCGGGCTCAAATTCTAAGGGGAGGTAATTGAAGCACATGTTCCGCAGAGAAGAACCCCAGAGTGAATTTAAGGAACGCCTCGTATCACTCAACCGTGTTACGAAGGTTGTTAAAGGTGGTAAAAACTTCCGTTTCGCCGCACTCGTAGTTGTGGGCGACGAAAATGGCCGTGTTGGTTGTGCAATCGGCAAGGCTATGGAAGTTCCAGAAGCTATCCGTAAAGCAACAGAGAGTGCAAAAAAGCACCTCGTGAACGTTCCTTTGGTAAATGGTACTATCCCACACGCTGTTGACGGCTTGTTCAGCACTGCAAAAGTTGTTCTTTTGCCCGCTGAAGAAGGTGCCGGCGTTATCGCTGGTGGTGGCCCCCGTGCCGTGCTTGAATTGGCAGGCGTGAAGGACATCCGTACCAAAACATTTGGTACAAGCAACCGTATCAACACCGTTAAAGCAACCATTCAAGGTCTTTCCATGCTTCGCAGCGCTGAAACCGTTGCAAAAGTACGTGGCAAGTCCGTTGAAGAGATTTTGGGCTAAGGAGGACAGAAACGATGAAATTAAAGATTACATTGACAAAGTCCACCATCGCTCGTTTGCCTAAGCATAAGAAAACGATTGAAGCTTTGGGCTTGCGTAAAATTGGCAAATTCGTAATTCACGAAGACAATGCCGCTTTGCGTGGTCAAATCGCACAGGTTTCTTACATGCTGAAGGTGGAAGAAATCAACGAATAATTTAAATGTAAAGGGAGGGTCCCCCTCATGAAATTGCACGAGTTGAAACCCGTATTCGGTTCAACAACTGCCCCGAAGCGCCTTGGTAGAGGCGTAGGCTCCGGCTTGGGTAAAACCTCCGGTAAGGGCCACAAGGGCGCTAAAGCCCGTTCTGGCGGCGGCAAAGGTCCAGGGTTTGAAGGCGGTCAAATGCCTCTTACCCGTCGTTTGCCAAAGCGTGGATTTACCAACATCTATCGTAAGGAATACACGGGTGTTAATGTGTCTGTTCTCAACGTGTTTGAAGATGGCGCTACCGTGACCTTGGCAGCTTTGATCGACGCCGGTCTTGTCAAGCAGGTAAAGGATGGCGTTAAAATCTTGGGCGGTGGCGAATTGACCAAGAAGCTGACTGTGTCAGTGGAAAAGGTGACTGCGACTGCTAAAGAAAAGATCGAGGCGATCGGTGGGAAAGTTGAGGTGAAGTAAGCATGTGGGAAACCCTTCAGAACGCATGGCGCGTTAAGGATGTCCGCAAAAAGCTTCTTTACACTTTCCTTATGCTCCTCGTCTTCCGTTTGGTCAGCGTCATTCCAGTGCCCGGCATTGATGCATCGAAAGTTGCAGAAGCTGTGAAAACTTTTGACGTTTTGAACCTCGTAAACATGATGACAGGTAGCGCATTCTCCCAGATGACCATTATGGCAATGGGTATCACACCATACATCAACTCCAGCATTATCATGCAGCTTTTGACCATTGCAATCCCTGCTCTTGAGAGATTGCAAAAAGAAGGCGGCGAAGATGGCAAGCGCAAAATCAATCAGATTACACGCTATGTCACAGTAGGTCTTGCTGTAGTTCAAGCGATCGGTATCATCTCAGCCCTGAATAACGGTGAAAAAGTTATTCAAGCAGGTTATGACAACTTCTGGGGCTTTGCTATGATCGGTATTGTGATGGCTGGTGGTACTGCTCTTGCTATGTGGATGGGCGATAGAATCACCAAAAACGGCGTTGGCAACGGCATTTCTATGCTCATCTTCGCCGGCATCATCTCCAACTTGTTCAATGGTATCGTGGGCGCATTCGGTGCTGTGTTTGCAGCAAAACCCCATGCAATCACTGATCTTATCATCATCCTCGTTTCAACCTTTGCGATCATCGCAGTGGTTACTTGGGTGGATATGTCCGAACGTCGTATTCCCGTTCAATACGCAAAACGTGTTGTGGGTCGCAAAATGTACGGTGGTCAAAGCACACACATCCCCATGAAGATTTTATCTGTGGGCGTGCTTCCCCTCATCTTTGCTTATTCCTTCATGGCGTTCCCCGGAACCATCTTTGCAATGTTTGGTGCAAACTCAGGTGCAAATATCTGGTGGCAACAACACATGAACCAGTCCAGCTGGCTGTATATGCTCGTTACAGGCTTGCTCATCGTGGCGTTCACCTATTTTTACACTTCCATTACCTTTAACCCTCAGGATATTTCAAAGAACATCCAACAACAGGGTGGTCATATCCCCGGCATCCGTTCTGGCACAGCGACTGTACAGTATCTTGCAAGAACTTCCCGCCGTTTGACCCTCTTTGCCGCTTTGTTCCTTGCAATCTTATCCACCATTCCGTCTGCATTGACTGCATGGCAGAATGTCGCCATTCCTTTTGGTGCTTCTTCCATCTTGATTGCTGTCAGCGTTGCGCTGGAAACAGTTCGTCAAGTAGAAGCTCAATTGGTGATGAGACACTACAAAGGGTTTTTATAAGTTTTAAACACTTCCATATAACATCCCACTTCCTTTATTTGAGGGAGTGGGATGTTGTGGGGTTAAAAAAGAGCGTAAAATAAGGCATTTTTTCTCACAAAAATCATCCTCATTGGTTTTAAAAGGAAAAAGGAGGCTGTCAAAATGAAAATTATTCTCTTAGGACCTCCGGGCGCAGGTAAAGGCACACATGCACAAAAGCTTGTCAATGACTTCAATGTCCCCCAAATTTCAACGGGCGATATTTTAAGAAAAGCCATCCGTGAAGAAACGGAAGTGGGCAAGCAGGCAAAAACTTACATCGACCAAGGTCAGTTAGTTCCTGACTTTGTCGTTATTGAAATTGTGCGTCAACGCTTGAACGAAGGAGACTGCCAAAACGGATATATTTTGGATGGTTTTCCAAGAACAATTGTGCAAGCTGAAAAGCTCAAAGAGTTTGCAGAAATTGACGCTGTGATTAACCTTGTACTCTCAGATGAAGCGATCATCAATCGTTTGTCTGGTCGCCGTGTGTGTTCCACTTGTGGGGGCACGTATCACGTATCTCTTTTAAATGGGAAAGAGCATTGCGAAAAGTGTGGCGAAAAGCTCATTCAAAGAGAGGACGACAAGGAAGAAACAATCAAAAAACGCTTGAATGTGTATAACGTACAAACAGCACCTTTGATTGAACATTATAAAAAAATCAACATCTTGCATGATGTGGACTGCTCAGGCACGATTGAACAAAATCATAAAGCAGTTCTTGAGGCACTGAAAAAATAAATGATTAAATTAAAAAATAAAGACCAGATTGCAAAAATGCGTACTGCTGGGCATATGCTCTACGATGTCTTATGCTTGCTCAAAGAAAGCGTGCAAGTGGGCATCACCACCAAGGATTTGGACAAGATTGCAGAAGAAGCGATTAGAAAGCAAAATGCAATTCCCTCTTTCTTAAACTATGGTGGATTCCCTGCAAGCATTTGCGCTTCTGTGGATGAAGAAGTGGTGCACGGCATTCCTTCTCACAACATTGAGTTAAAAGAAGGTCAAATACTTTCTATCGATTGTGGTTTGATTCTCGATGGTTGGCAAGCAGACAGCGCTTTGACTGTGCCCGTGGGCAATGTATCCCAAGAAATCTTGCAGCTCGTAAAGGAAACAGAAAATTCTTTTTGGGCAGGGTATAGAGCAGCCGTAAGTGGCGCTCGCATTGGCGACATTGGCGCAGCCGTTCAAGCGCATGCAGAAAAGTTTGGATACGGTGTTGTCAGAGATTTAACAGGCCACGGCATTGGCAGAGACATGCACGAAGACCCTTCTGTTCCAAACTACGGTACACAAGGGCATGGCGTTAGACTGCGTGAAGGCATGGCGATTTGTATTGAACCTATGATTGCTCTGGGCACTTGGAAAGTGCACCAACTTGCAGATGGTTGGACAATTGTGACCAACGACCATAAGCCTTGCTCCCACTACGAACACACCATTGCCATCACAAAAGAAGGTTTACCCGAAGTTTTGACCTTGCCAGACGGTGGTATAAAGGGGGTTACGCCTTGAAAATGCCAATTTCTGAAGGAAATGTGGTTATTTCAAAAAAAGGACGTGACAAACATAGGGTGTTTGTGGTATTATATATAGTGGATGCTGAGTATGCATTCATTGCAGACGGGGACCTCAGAAAAATTTCTCGTCCAAAAAAGAAAAAAAGCTTGCATTTATCCACAATTCCTGTTATATTAGAAGATGTGCTTGATAAATACAAGAAAAGCACCCTACTTGACAGCGATGTGCGCAAAGCACTCAGTCAAGTGCGCGACAGGTTTCATCTAAACGACAAAAAGTGTAGCTGTGTGGAAAACACACAGGAAGGTTAAGAGGAGGGTTTAGTTTGTCCAAGGACGATGTGATCGAAATGGAAGGCAAAGTCGTCGAGGCATTGCCAAACGCTGTTTTCCAAGTCGAACTGCCCAACGGGCATCAGATTATGGCGCATATTTCAGGTAAAATGCGCATGAACTTCATTCGTATCTACCCTGGGGATAAGGTCACAGTTGAACTTTCTCCTTACGACTTAACAAAAGGTCGTATTACCTGGCGTAGCAAAAACTAAAGCACAACGCATTTTTGCGTTTTCAAATCTGCAATAAGGCATTGCCTTGCAGAGGGGAGGCGAATAGCTTCCCTTATATCCATGCACTTTTGTATGGTGTGCTGATAAATCCTTTATAAAGGAGGGGAACCCAATGAAAGTACGTCCATCCGTAAAGCCTATTTGCGAAAAATGCAAAATCATTAAGCGCAAGGGTCGTGTTATGGTGATTTGTGAAAATCCTAAACACAAACAGCGCCAAGGCTAACAAGCACTGACGTGCGCCTCTTTAAAGCATTTGTTTTAAAGGGAACAGCTTTTTACTTGAGTAAAGAGCAAACCATTTGTTTTAAACAAGTGGTGACAGAAATATCTGTCAAAATGTCGTCATGGTCAGTCCCGTGGGCGGCTGCTCAATAGCGAGGGTTGCTTGCTTGAGAGACCACGTGTGAACTGTTCCATATAACAAAGCTTGCACCATGGCTTGCCATGCGTACAGCAAGCGCCTTTCGCCCCTTAGAACAATGTGAAGTGCTTTCTACGCGCATCTAAATTGCTCATCATAGTGCGGCGAACGCAACCAAATTTTTGGAGGTGTATCCAATCCATGGCACGTATTGCGGGCGTTGACCTGCCAAAAGAAAAACGCGTTGAAGCAGGCTTGACTTACATCTTTGGCATCGGTTTTCCTGTGTCAAATGTAATCTTAGCTGAAACTGGTATCAATCCAGATACACGCGTGAAGGACTTAACCGAAGACGAAATCGGTAAAATTCGTGACTACATCGAACACAACCTCAAGGTGGAAGGTGACCTTCGTCGTGAAGTTTCTTTAAACATCAAACGTTTGGTCGAAATCGGCTCTTTCCGTGGCATTCGCCACCGTCGCAACCTGCCCGTTCGCGGTCAGAACACTAAGAACAACGCACGTACTCGCAAGGGTCCAAAGCGTATGACTGTTAAGAAGAAGTAATTTTTTCACTGCTTATTTTGTAAATATGCGTGTGAAATGTGCTTTGTAAAAAGCATGTTACTTCACCTACGAAAAACAATTTGTCCCCGAAAGGGGTTCGGAGGGAAAAAGAAATGGCACCCAAAAATACAAAACTGAAGAAAGTATCTCGTAAGCGTCGTGAGAAGAAACTCGTAGAACGTGGCGTGGTACACATTCGTTCTTCTTTTAACAATACCATTGTTACCATCACTGATGTAAACGGCAATGCACTTTCTTGGGCATCCGCCGGTGGCATGGGCTTTAGAGGCAACAAGAAATCTACGCCCTTTGCTGCACAAATGGCCGCTGAAACTGCTGCTAAAGCAACATCAGATTTCGGTCTTAAGTCTGTTGACGTGTTCGTAAAAGGCCCCGGTTCGGGTCGTGAAGCTGCCATCCGTGCGCTGCAGACTGCGGGTCTTGAAGTGACGATGATCAAAGACGTCACCCCTATTCCCCACAATGGCTGCCGCCCACCAAAGCGCAGAAGAGTGTAATTAACAACGAATACAGGCGAAGGGTTTCCCTTTGTCAGCGGATTTTTTAGGAGGTTCCAAACATTATGGCTAGATATACAGACTCTGTATGCCGTCTGTGCCGTCGTGCGGGCTCTAAGCTCTTCTTAAAGGGTGAAAAGTGCTTCTCACAAAAGTGCGCAGTCAGCAAGCGTCCCACCCCTCCCGGCCAACACGGCCAGGCTCGTCAACGTAAATTGAGCGAATATGGTGCTCAGTTGCGTGAAAAGCAAAAGGCACGTCGTGCATACGGCCTTTTGGAAGGTCAATTCCTTCGCACCTACGAACGTGCTTCTACCATGAAGGGCGTTACTGGTGAAAACTTACTCCAATTGCTCGAATGCCGCATTGATAACGTTGTATATCGTGCAGGCTTTGCCGCTTCCCGTCCTCAAGCTCGTCAGCTCGTTTTACACGGCCACGTGCTCGTGAATGGTCATAAGGTGGACATTCCTTCTTATGAAATGAAGGCAGATGACGTGATCACAGTTCGTGAAAAGAGCAAAGATATGCCTATCTTTAAGGCAGCTCGTGAAGGCTCTTCCCGTATTGTTCCAAAGTGGTTGACAGTGAACGCTGATCAGTTGACCATCACTGTGTCTGCACTTCCAGCACGTGAGGATATTGACTTCTCGATTCAGGAAAGCATGATCGTTGAATATTACAGCCGTTAATGAATTTCTGTATCTTTATTGTCCTATCAACCAACTAAAACAAATAGGAGGGTTGAACTAAGTGATTCAAGATTTTGAAAAGGCGCACATTGAGTGCACCGAAATTTCTGAAAATAACACCTTTGGTCGCTTTGTTGCTGAACCTTTGGAGCGTGGCTTTGGCCACACTTTGGGCAACGCAATTCGCCGTGTGCTTTTAAACTCACTGCCAGGCGCTGCTGTGAAAGCCATTCAAATTGATGGCGTTCAACACGAATTTAGCACCATTGAAGGCGTGAAGGAAGACGTTTCAGAAATCATTTTGAATTTCAAAGAGTTAGCACTCAAGCTCTATACTGACTCAGAAAAGAGACTTGAAATCAATGCAGAAGGTCCTATGGAAGTTACCGCTGGTGACATTCGTGTGGACGATGAAGTGGAAATTGTAAACCCTGACTTGCATATTGCAACTTTGGGTGAAGGTGCAAAGCTTCATGCGTGGGTGACCGTTGATCGTGGCAGAGGCTACGTTCAGTCGGACAAAAATAAAAACCCACAAAACCCCATTGGCGTCATTGCAACAGATTCTATTTATACCCCCATCCGCAAGGTCAACTATTTTGTAGAAGATACTCGTGTAGGTCAGATTACGGACTATGATAAGCTCGTGCTCGAAATTACAACAGACGGCTCTGTAAAGCCCGATGAAGCAGTTTCCACCTCCGCTCGTATCTTAACAGAACAGCTTTCATTGTTCTTAGGCTTGACGGAACAAATCATGCCCATTACAATGGTTGAACCTGAAGATGAGCAGACAGATAAAACACTTGAAATGACCATCGAAGAACTTGATCTTTCTGTTCGTGCCTATAACTGCTTAAAGCGTGCAGGCATCAACAGTGTTGCCGAACTTGTGCAACGTGACCAAGAGGACATGATGAAGGTCCGTAACTTGGGCAAAAAGAGCTTGGAAGAAGTGGAACAGAAGTTGGAAGCCTTAGGCCTCATGCTTCGTCCCATTGAAGAGTAATTTTTAGGAGGAACGACTATGGCAAATGAGCGTAAACTTGGCCGCACAGCGGACCAACGTAAAGCTTTGCTGCGTGGCCTTACAACGGATTTGCTCTGGTACGGCCGTATTCAAACGACTGAAGCCAAAGCAAAAGAAGTTCGTAGCATTGCAGATAAAATCATCACACTTGCTGTGCGTGAATATGACAAGACTGTCGAAGTTGAAAAGGAATTCAACAACGACAAGCAACAAATCGTAAAACAAACTTTTGTGAACGATTTGCCCTCTAAGTTGAATGCACGCCGTCTTATGATGTCCTACCTTTACGATGTGAAGGAAGCAAAGAAAGACGACGAAGACAAAGCAGACTATCGTGCTCGTACAAAGGACAACAAGCATCCTTTGGTTGAAAAAATCTTCCGTGAATATGGTCCTAAATACCGTGCTCGCAACGAAGAAAAGAAGTGCGCTGGTGGCTACACACGTGCCTATAAATTAGGCCCACGTCGTGGCGATGCTGCTGAAATGGTGATCATCGAACTCGTGTAATGTACACGTTTTTATTGTGAACATCACAAAAAGGAAGAAGCTGAAAAAGCCTCTTCCTTTTTTGAATTTTGCGTTTTTTGTCAAATGTTGGGGTTAGCACAAACTGCTATAAAGTGCAATATTTATATTAAATTGGACGTATTTTTCTTTACAGGAACACACAAAAGTGATATAATGAGCTAAAATATCCTGTGACATACGCCACAGAGAAAAGGTGGTTAACACATGCATCAAGTTAAATTTTCTGTGTTTGCAGACTTACACTACGTACCTGAAGCTTTTATGAGTCATGCAGAAGAAAAGTTGGAGAAAATTCAGAAAAGAGCAGAGCAAGAAAATGCTGCTTTTATCATTCACGCAGGCGACTATTGCCACGGCCCAGATAAGGCAAAAGAGTTTGTGAAAAAGTACAATGATTTTCACATCAAAAGCTACCATTGCTTGGGCAATCATGACAGCGATAACACGGATTTTAAAACCACGGTAGAGCTGTATGAAATGCCAAGTGACTATTATTATTTTGACGAAAACGGCTTTCGCTTTATCGTGCTAAATCCCAATTATTACGAGGCAGACGGGGAGTTTATCCCTTATTCTTTGGGCAATTATTATTCGACCACAGGGAGCGTAGGCGTTATGCCTCCTGCCGAAGTGGAGTGGCTCAAAAAAACAATCGATGAAGCAAACTGCCCTTGTGTGCTCTTTAGCCATCAGAGTTTTGAAAGAGCAGACGGCATAAAGAACGCAAAAGAAGTGCGTGATGTGATTGACAATGCAAACAAAAAGCGTAAACACAGCGTGATTATGTGCATCAATGGGCATTACCACAGAGATTATGTCGCTATAAAAGAAGATGTGGTTTACTTTGACTTTAACTCTGCCTCTTATGACTGGGTGAATACCCCCCACCACTTTTACCCCAAGGAATTGGAAGAAAAATATTCTTGCCTTGCCAACACCATCAACGTCAATGAAGACATCCATGCCATCATCACTTTGACGGAAGAAAAGGGCGCTTGTCGCATATCTGTTCAGGGCATGAAGGGCACGTACTTCATGGGCATCACGACTGAAATGACGGACAACCCTCCCTTTGACGAAGCAGGAAGACCTTACACCACAGATGTTTCTTCCTTTGACATTACGCTCAACTAACATTTACATCCTTTTTGCACAAGCCTTTTTCATGGATTTGCGTAAAAAGGGTGTTTTTTGTTGCCCTTTTTTAAAAAACATGGTATATTAAAGAAGGAAATTTTAAAACATTAAAACATTTTTGTGTTTTTTTACGTCTAATAGAGTGAAAGGGGTACTGTATGACAAAGGAAGCCTTTGAAACAGAGCTTTTAAAAATAGAAAGAAGCTTATATGTCGTTTGCAGAACATATTTTTCTTCCCCTCAAGATTGCGCAGATGCTGTGCAAGAAAGTATTTTAAAGGGGTGGGAACATAAAGAGGGTTTAAAACATCTCAAGTATTTTAAAACGTGGATGACCAAAATACTCATCAACACCTGTGTGGATATGCTGAGGGAAAACAAAAAGCAAGCGCATGACGAACTGAAAGAAGAAAACATACAAAAAGTCAGTGCGCAAAAAGATTTAGAAGAAAGCAAAGCTTGTGATACTCTGTTTATACAGGATGCTTTAAAAGCTTTGAACCAAGAGCAGTACATCGTGCTCGTTATGTATTACTTAGAAGGGTATAAAATAAAGGATATTGCACATATTTTAGATATCCCTCTCGGTACGGTCAGCTCTCGACTGCGATATGCCAAACGGCACATGGAAATGTGGGCAAAGCAAGACAAACAATTGATGAAAGGAGGCATGTGACATGAAAAAGAAGGATATAAAAGGTATTTTATCTACACAAATTGAAGAAACGCCAGACGTTTTTCATCAATCCATATTGCACGCATTAGACGAGGTGCAAGACACACAGCCTGCGCCTTCTGTTCGTGTATCTCCCTTAAAACCCAAGCGCCCTGTGTTGCTCTTTGTGCTTCTCCTCCTCCTTCTTTGTGCCCTTGCCTCTGCCGCAGTGCTTACTTCTAATTTATTTAAAAACACGTTGGGCATAGAGCATGTGAAAGATAGCGACTTTGTGTTCGTCACGCATCAACAAAAGGAAATAGACGGCGTCACGCTCACTTTAAAAGAAGCAGCGTATGACGGCATGACGCTGTTTGTGCACTATAGTATCAAAGATCATAACAGTACAATCCCCCTTGGAGAATATGACAACGACGCTGAACAATACGTTTTAACAAGTGAAGCGTATGATTCTATTTTCACAATGCCTGTGCGTTGGTGGGCAGACAGCATTTGGGTAGACGGCGTAGAGCGTGACATGCCTGTTGCCTCTCAAAACCAAATGCTCTCGGAAAACAAGGAAGAAATAGAGTGGTTTGACTTTTACAGCTTGTCTGACTCGGACATTCTCCCTCAAGGGGACACCATTCATTTTGATTTCCCTGTGGGTTCTCCCGACAAAACAAGGAGCAAGGAAGATAGATTTTTGTCCTTTACGCTCGATGCCACCATACAAGACCGTATTCAAAAAATCACACCCAACATATGCACCACCACTCCTTTGTGGCACGCAAAAGTGACAGAAGTGATTTTTAGCCCTGTACAAATGTACGTCAATCTCTCGTGGGGGTTGCAAGAAGGGGTGCTTGAAAAGTTTATTGAGAAAAATGGCATAGGAGAATATGACGAAAATGGCACGCTTTTATGGACGTATGATGCCATGGATGCTATGCCAGACAATTTTATGTATCATTTGTGGCTTGTAGATGAAAAGGGCAGGCGCATAGGTGGAAATGAAAAAGGGTACTTTGGCATGTCATGGTGTGGGCAAGACAAGGCGCAGTTCACTTTCCCTTATCTTGAAGAATACCCTCAAAAGCTCTACCTTGCAGTGCCTTCTCAGGATGGCAGATTGGATAGAGAACATGCCATTGTCATTCGTGAATAACATTTTAGAACATCAAAAAACCACGCATAAAGTGCTGAAAAA
>CAYTPJ010000020.1:0-23460 GCA_964439755.1 uncultured Oscillospiraceae bacterium | reverse complement strand
GCAGAAGAAAAGGATCGCTTAGGCGGCCTCACCCTCCCTCTTTCTGAAGAACCTGCAACTTTGACCATGTTCTTTAACTCTCCGTATGAAATGACAAAAGACACTTGGATTTTCCAAGAAATTTTCAAGCGCACAAACGTTCAAATTGAGCCCATCTGCTTTTCCCCTGACATCATCAATGAAAAGTTCAACAACTATTTAGCCAGCGCAGAGTTGCCTGACATTTTTACCAACGGTGTGTTCACATCAGGTGGAGAAATGATCATGTATGGCGAACAAGGTGCGCTTGCTTCTCCTGATGATTATCTTGATTTGATGCCCAACTTCAAAAATATTTTCTACAACAACCCTGCAAATGCTGAAATTTACAAGCTGTATGCATCTGAACAAGGAAAGAACTATACTTTCCCCATCTATCGCTTAAACCGTGATGTGAACTTTGGCTACTTGTATCGTCAAGATATCATGGATGAATTAGGCCTTGAACCTTGGACAGACACAGAAAGCTTTTACAATGCATTGCTCGCAATGAAAAAAGCTTATCCTGACAGCTATCCCTTCGCAACCGCAGGCATTGGACCTTATGTTCGTATGGCTGCCAACTTTGACTTAAACGACATTCAAAGAGCTTCCTATGACTATGAAACTAAAAAATGGTTCATCAGTGCAAGCGATGCACGCTTTAAAGAAATGCTCGACTTGCTCAAGAGAATGTACAATGACGGTTTGTTAGACCCAGAATTCATGACAGCTTCTTTGGATTCCTTTAATGCTAAAATGCTCAACAACAAGGCATTCGTAACCAACAACTGGATTGGCCGTATGGCACTTTTGGATGCACAAGGCAAAACGACCAACGAAAAGTTCAACCTCTGCTTTGGTTACCCTATTGGCAACGGCAAGAGCCTTGCAATGCCTGCATTTACCGAAGGGGGCGTCTGCGTTGCAAACAATGAAAATACTGCACTTTCTATGAAAATGATGGATTACTTGTATAGTGAAGAAGGCAGTGAGCTTTTGACCATCGGTTCTGAAGGCGACAACTTTGAATGGGATGAAAATGGCAAACCTGTGTATAAAGACATTGAAGGCCCAGCAGATATCGTAAAATTGGAAGAAAAATATGGTCTTTGGTTACAAGGCATGTATGTGCTTCCAGACCGTTCCAGTTGCTACTATAACTTCACTGAAAAAGAACAGTTTGCACAAGATTTGATCAACGAAAAATGTGGATACATTCAGCCCGTTCCTCCCTTTAAAATGACAGACGAAGAAGCAGAAGTGTTTGCTCAGTTGACCACAGGTTTGTGGGATGACACACAAGCTTTCCTCGGCAGCTATGTTATGACCAAGGAATACGGAGAAAAGGAATGGAATGAATTCTCCCAAAACATCATGACCAAATATGGCAACAAACTCTTGGAAATCTTAAACAAATAAGTGTGAAAAAGAGTGCAGGCGTGCACGTGTCTGCACTCTTTTTTAAAGAAAAGGGGTTTCAATATGTCACAGAATATTTTGGGTAAGAAAAAGAGTATTTTACAACGTATATGGACGGACAGACAATTGCTCATTTTGCTCTTGCCTGGCTTATTGTTCTACATTATTTTTAGATACGGTCCTATGTATGGTATGATTATAGCGTTTAAAAAATACAGCCCTTTTTTAGGGGTTGCAAAAAGCCCTTTTGTGGGATTTAAATACTTTGAACAGTTGTTCACAGGCTCGGATTTTTTCATGCTTTTCAAAAACACGCTCTTGTTGGGTGTGCTTAAATTAGCACTCGTGTTTCCAATGCCCATCATCTTTGCGCTCATGCTTAACGAAGTAAAAAATGCGCATTCCAAAAAATTCTTTCAAACAGTTTCTTACTTGCCAAGTTTCTTGTCCTTGGTCATTATATGTAGCATGTTCATTGATTTGTTCTCCATCAACAGTGGGTTAATCAATAAATTGATTGTATTGTTTGGTGGCGAAAAAATCAACTTTATGGTATTGCCACAGTGGTATTTACCAGTATATATTTTAAGCGATATTTGGGCAGGGTTAGGAAGTGGCGCAATCATCTATCTGTCTGCTTTGTCTGCCGTTGACCCTCAACTTTATGAAGCTGCAAAAATCGATGGTTGCACACGTTTTCGCATGATATTCGCTATCACCGTGCCTTCCATTTTGCCTACGATTATCACCATGTTTTTGCTTCAGTGTGGCTCTATTATGTCGATCGCTGCGGATAAGGCCTTACTCTTATACAACCCTATGACGTATTCTGTGGCAGATATTTTTTCCACATACACATATCGTGTAGGTATAGCCAATAGATCATACTCCTTTGGTACCGCCGTGGGCATGGTCGGCTCTGTGCTGTCTGCACTCGTATTGCTTTTTGCAAATAATTTGAGCAAAAAAACAACAGGGAACAGCTTATGGTAAAAAAAGGATGGTAGAATATGTTGAAAAAGTATTTTGCGCACAATCTATACTTGGACAATGAAATGCAGAAAAACAAAGTGCTCGTAGTAGAAGATGGCATCATTCAAAATATTTGCGCCTGTTCTTCTTATGACGAAAGCGCAGACACGATTTGTTCAGGGCTGATTGACCAACACATTCACGGAGGATTTTCCTTTGAAGTGATGCAAAAGAACAAAGAAGGGTATCAAAATTGGCTCCTTTCCCTTGCCAAAAGAGGCACTACCGGTGTACTCCCTTCTCTTGCATACACAGGGGATGAAGAAGGGTTTTTATCCCAGCTTGCCTTTGTGCACAACCTTATGGAGGCTCAAAATCAGGGCAAAATAAAAGGTGCAAAAATACTTGGTGTGCACATGGAAGGCCCTTTCATCAGTGAAAAAGCGTTGGGCGCCATGCACAGAGAATGGATATTAAAACCCTCCTATCATACTTTTTGCCGTTTGACAAAAGAACATGGAAAAATCGTTCGATTGCTCACTTTGGCGCCTGAATTAGAAGGGGCAGAAGAACTCATTAAAAAGCTATTAGAACAGGGCATTGTGGTGCAAGCAGGGCACACCACAGCAAGCTTTGAAGAAGGTGAAAAAGCTTTTGCTTTGGGGGTGCGTGGTGTGTGTCACTTTTTCAATGCCTCTCCTGCCATACACCATAGAGCGCCCGGCATTTTAACAAGTGCATTGCTCAATGACGCAGTGTACGCAGAGTGCATTGGCGATTTAACGCACATACATCCTGGCGCAGTAAAGCTCCTTTGCAAGACAAAAGGGCATGACAAAGTGCTTTTCATTACAGATGCAGCAGAGCATGCAGGGCAAAAAGACGGCACATATCATTCACACGGGCAAACTGTATATGTGAAACAAAGTGCTACCTACAACGAAGCAGGCCATTTGTGTGGCAGTGGATCTATGCTTTTGGATATCGTGAAAAAAGCTGTACAAATAGGCATTTCAAAAGAAAATGCCCTTCAATCTGCTTCTTATACGCAACGAAAATATCTAAACATAACGCACGGTCAGATTGCAAGAGGGCAAAAAGCAAATTTCTTGTTGCTCAATGAACAGATGAATGTGCAATTGACTGTTATGGAACAAGAGGAATACAAGGAGATAGAATAAATGTACGCAGTATGTTTTGACATTGGGGGCACCTCTGTAAAGTATGCGTGTGTGGACGAAGCGTATACTATGCACGAAAAAAGCGCATTTGAAACGAGCAAGGATTTAAACACTTTGCTATGTGCTATTCAAGAAAAGGTGCATTACTTTCAAACAAAGTACCCCCTTTATGGCATGGCTGTATCTTGTGCCGGTGCGTTTGTGAAAGACAAAATATGGGCAGATAATTTGAATTTTGAAGGTGTGCCTTTAAAACAACTGCTCACAGACTTACTAAAAATGCCTGTAATTGTGCAAAATGATGGCGAACTTGCTATGCTCAAAGAAATGCACGATGGGCAGTTAAAGGGTGCCAAAAATGCAATTTATTTAACACTGGGTACAGGCATTGGAGGCTCTGTGATTTGTAATGGTGAAGTGCTCTACGGGGCGCACCATGCCGCTTTGAGTGTAGGGCACATCATTACGCACAAAGATGGCGTGATGTGTAACTGTGGTCAAAGGGGATGCTTTGAGTGCTATGCTTCTGCAAGTGCACTTAAAAAAATGTCAGGTATGGACACAAAAGAAGTGATGCAATGCGTACAAAACGGGCAGAGTGTGCCTGCGTTTGATGCGTATATTGAGGAATTGTCCACAGGCATATTGAGCCTCATTTCTTTGTTTATACCCGAAGTTGTGGTGTTGGGTGGTGGATTGTCTAATGCAGGGCAAATACTTGCTGATTCTGTCAATAAATATTTGCGCACAGTGAAATCCTATCAGAGATTTTACACCCACTGCACAGTAAAAATAGGTACTTATAAAAATGACGCAGGGTTGCTTGGGGCAGCAACCCGCATGTTCTCTTGTATTCAAAAGGAAAATGTAATTTAAAACACAAGGCAGTGTGTTCATCACAGAAAGGCGGCGTATCCTATGAATTACAATACCAAAACACACGCAAAAAGAAGTACAAAACGTGGAAAAATAAGTACATTCGATTTTGTAAATTACGCAATACTCATTTGCATTATCATCACTATTTTGTATCCCATGTTGCATGTGATTGCTGTTTCTTTTTCGGGCAGTTATGAAGTAATGGCAAACCAAGTGCAAATCCTTCCTAAATCTTTTAACTTGGAAGCATACACTTATTTGTTTAAAAATGATAAGGTGATGACAGGGTTTATCAATAGTGTGTACTACACATTTTTTGGTACGTTGATCAACCTGATATTTACATTGCTTATGGCATATCCTCTTTCAAGGCAGAAGTTAATTTTCCGTTCCACTGTAATTAAAATGGTTGTGTTCACCATGTTCTTTAGTGGTGGTACAATCCCCACTTTCCTTTTGGTCAAGGATTTAAAATTGCTCGATTCGGCATGGGCATTGTGGCTTCCAAACGCTATTTGGTCTATGGAACTGTTAATTTTAATCAGTTTTTTCCGTTCTCTCCCCCAAAGCTTGTTTGAATCTGCATACTTAGACGGTGCGAGCGAATATAGAATTTTCCTTCAGATTGCTTTGCCTCTTTCTAAAGCATCTATTGCCTCTATCGGTATGTTCTATTTTATGGGGCATTGGAATAGCTATTTGATTCCTCTGCTATATTTGAATGATTCGGCAAAGTTTCCTTTACAGTTGATTTTGCGCTCCATGCTATTGGAGGATGCAGAGAACATTACATCGCAAGTCGCTATGATAGAGTCAACGGCAATGACGCCCACTTCTGTAAAAAATGCAGTTATATTTATCACCATGATTCCAGTTATGCTCGTCTACCCCTTTGTGCAAAAGTATTTTGTAAAAGGTGTTATGATTGGTGCAATTAAAGGATAAAAAAATTAAAAGGGGTTCAATTGACATGTGGAATGAAGAAGAATTAGACGAAATATTATCACGCCCAACAGAAGCGCTCATTGAGGATATGAAAAAAATCAAGGGCGACATCATGATTTTGGGTGCAGGGGGCAAAGTAGGGCCTACCTTGTCCTTGATGGCGCAAAGGGCGTGCTTAAAAGCAGGGATTGACAAAAAAATCATTGCTGTATCAAGGTTTACAGACCCTTTTGTGGTGGATTTACTGGAAAGGGAAAATGTAACCACCATTACAGCTGATTTAACAGACGAAGCGCAAATTCAAAAGCTTCCTCAAGTGGACAATATTATTTACATGGCAGGCAGAAAGTTTGGCACAGCGCAAAATGCAAGTGAAACATGGCTCATGAATGTGGCTGTGCCCTACATGGTGGCAAAGAACTTTCAAGGCAAAAACTTTGTGGTGTTTTCAACGGGCAATGTGTATCCCTTTACAGACGCAAACAAAGAGGGTGCTGATGAAAGCGTATCTCCAAACCCTGTGGGAGAATACGGTATGTCCTCCTTGGGCAGAGAGAGAATGTTTGAATATGCAGCAAAAAAATATGCTTCCAAAGTGCTCGTGTATCGCTTAAACTATGCCGTAGATTTGCGCTATGGCGTGTTGTTTGACCTTGCAAAGAACATACTGGAAGGAACACCCATTTCCTTGACTGTACCCTATTTTAACTGCGTATGGCAACACTATGCCAACGAAGTGGCGATTAGAGCTTTGCTCCATACAAGTGAAGAAGTAAACTATTTGAACGTAACAGGTGCAGAAAAAGTGTCCGTAAAAGAAACAGCGCTTGCGCTTGCAAAAGCACTTGGAAAAGAAGTGGTGTTTGAAAATCAAGAAGGCGAAAAAGCGCTTTTGAGCAATGCGACAAAGTGTCAAACGCTCTTTGGAACAAGCGAAATGACTGTGCCTAAAATGATTGATTTGCAAGCGAAATGGCTCTTAAATGGGGGTAGAATATTAAATAAACCCACGCATTTTGAGGAGAGGAGAGGCAAATACTAATGCATGAATATAAAATGAATGTCATCAAAAAGGGCGCATTTATCCCTGCAATGCCCTTGGTGTTAGACGAAAACAGGCAGTTTGACGAAGCAGGTCAAAGGCGCTTGGTGCGCTATTATATGGCGGCAAAAGCAGACGGTTTGGCTGTGGGCGTGCATACAACGCAGTTTGAAATTCGAGATGAAAACGTATGCTTGTTTGAAAAAGTGCTCACCGTGTGCGCAGATGAAATCAAAAAACACGATGATAATTTCCTCATGATTGCAGGCGTATGTGGCAAAATAGAGCAAGCAAAAAAGGAAGTGTTGCTTGCACAAAAATTGGGCTATGATGCAGCCCTGTTAAGCCCTGGTGGCTTAAACGATATGCCCGAAAGCTATTTGATTGAACGCACCAAGGAAGTGGCAAAAGTGCTTCCTGTGATTGGGTTTTACTTGCAAACAAGCGTGGGTGGCCGTGTGTTTACAGCAGATTACTGGGCAGAAATATGCAAAATCCCCAACGTGGTTGCCATCAAGTGCGCAGCGTTTAACCGTTATTTGACCATTGATGTAGCCCGTGCCATTGCGTTTTCAGGCAATGACATTGCGCTCTACACTGGCAATGACGACAATATTGTGATTGACCTCCTCACCACATTTGAGTTTCAAAAAGAGGGCAAAACATATGACGTTCAAACAGCAGGGGGCTTGCTGGGGCACTATGCTGTGTGGACGCACACCTCTGCTCAACTCTTTAGAGAAATAAAGAGCTTATCAAAAGATACCATTGACAAAAAATACTTGACCCTTGCGCAACAAGTGACGGATGCAAATAGTGCTTTTTTTGACACCAACAACAATTTTAAAGGGTGCATTGCAGGCATTCATGAAGTGCTCAGACGGCAAGGCTTGATGCAGGGCATTTGGTGCTTGAACAAAGAAGAAACTTTGTCTATTGGGCAAAGTGCAGAAATTGACAGGGTGTACAAAATGTATCCACATTTAAACGATGATGCTTTTGTACATGAATTTTTAGAAAAAGAAGGGCAAAAAATATGCGAAATGTAAAAGTGAGTGTACTCAGCGCTTTTCCCTACACCAAGCAAGCACACTGGACGTATCAACAAATGGTGGATGAAATGATTACCCACTTGTCCCAGTTGCTCCAAGAAGTGTTGGTGGAAAAGCCCGACCTGATTGTGTTCCCAGAAGTGTGCGACCGTTACGAAGATATGAGCGTGCAGGACAATCGGGCATACTATGATGTGCGTAAAAATCAGGTGCGTGATTTTCTGCAAGATGTGGCAAAAAAACATCACTGTTACATTGCATATTCTGCATACAGGCAGATAGAAGATGGCACGTTTAGAAACTCCACGCAACTCATTGGGCGAAAAGGCACGGTCGAAGGCATCTACAATAAAAACAACTTGGTGGTTAGAGAAGGTGTGTTAAAGGGCGCTTTACCCATGTATTGTGGTAAAGATGCCCCCGTGTTTGACCTTGATTTTGGCAAAGTGAGTTGCGCTATTTGCTTTGACTTAAATTTTAATGAACTGCGTCAAAGATACATCGTCAACCCACCTGAAATCATGCTGTTTTCCTCCATGTATCATGGCGATTTCCTCCAGCAAGCATGGGCATACGATATCAAGTGTTATTTTTTAGGTGCTGTGGCTGGGCAAGATGCACGAGTCATCAGCCCTGTTGGGCATGTCATCAAGCAGAGCACCAATTATTATCATCATGTCACCACCACCATCAATTTGGATTATGCTGTGTGCTATTTGGATGAAAACTGGGAGAAATTCCGTAAAGCAAAAGAAAAGTATGGCGACCAAATCCAGATTTTTGACCCGGGTAAAACAGGGGCGATTTTGCTCACGAGCAATTCCCCAAATTTCACCATCCAAGAAGTGCTCAAAGAGTTTGAAATAGAGTGTATGACGGACTATTTTAACCGGAACAGGAAAGACAAGGAAAGCAGGACGGAGCATGTGTAAATCCATTGTTTTTATTGGGGATAGCATCACAGATGCGGGGCGCACATACCCTACTGTAAGCACATATGGTTATGGATATGCAGGGAAAGCGATTGCCCATTTAATGCAACAAGAAAAGGATGTTGTGTGTTACAACCGAGGGGTTGCAGGCGATGTGGTAAAGCAAGTATACAATCGCTTTGATGAAGATTGTTTGGCACTTTCGCCCTCCGTTGTCACGCTCTTTGTGGGCATCAATGATGTGGACTTTTCATACAGGAGAGAAAATTTCCCTTTTGATGAAAAAGCATTGTTTTGCATGCTACAAGATATGATGCAAAGAGTGACAAAATTGGGCGCAAAGCTTATTTTAATTCAGCCCTATGCCTTTGATGGTGAACTGTACAAAGATGCATACAAGCCACGACTTGATGTGATGCAAAAAATGTATGATACGCTTGCAGAAAAATATGCCTCTCAGTACATTGTACCAAACATTACAAAAGATATGACGGTAGAGGGTGTGCACCCAACAGAAGACGGGCACAACGCTTTAATGCAACAGTGGCTCAAGGCGTATTGTGCACTTTAAATGCTTGTTCAGATTTTTATAGATCCTTATAAAAAATGTCCACCATAATGGGTGAACATTTTTTTATTTTTTAAAATATTTCTTTCAAAATGCATTGCATATCAATGTACCATTTTTTCTTGTACTTCTTGAAACAGAGGAATGGAGATGCTTGCGCCGTTTCTGGACACTGTAATTGCCGCCGCTTGCGTGGCTTGTTTTAATGCGTATTCAATGGGCTTATTTTGAAAATATGCCTGCAAAAAATACCCTGTAAATGTATCTCCTGCTGCTGTTGTGTCCACCACCTTTACTGTGCGTGCAGGTTCAAACACATCCATTTCCTTGTTCACAAAGCGTGCACCTTGTTCCCCCAAAGTAAGCAACACATTTGTATTTTCATTATTTTTGAGCAATGTTTGAACAATTGCATCTGGGCTTATTTGCCCTGTAATTTGTGCACCCTCTATTTCATTTAGAATATACATATCGATATATTTTGCTGGAATTTTTAATAGAGAAGGCGTTACAGGAGAGGGGTTTAAAATCACACGCATACCCTGTTTTTTTGCTTTTTCAATGAGCAGAGGTAGATTGCTGATTTCGTTTTGAACAATCACATAATCGCCTTGGCTAAAATGCTCCAATGTTTGGTCAATGAACTGTTCATCCACCTTTTCATTGGCGCCACCAAATAAAATAATGCTGTTTTTCCCTTCTTCATCCACTTGAATGATGGCATTCCCCGTAGGGCAATCCACAATACGCACATTAGAAGTGTCCACTTGATACGTTTTTAAAAAATCACACAAAAAAACGCCGTCTTCCCCAATCATGGCTGCATAATAAATGGACAGCCCAGATTTTGCAAGCGCAATTGCTTGATTTAACCCCTTGCCCCCAATGTTTTTTTCCATTTTTATAGATTTACACGTTTCACCCTCTTGAACCAAATGGGGCATACGATACGTGTAATCAATATTTGCAGACCCAAAAACAAGAATTTTCATACTCTTTTTCCCTTTATTTTTACTTTATTTTGCCAAACGCTCAAACAAATCGCCCAACAAATGATCACGGTTGATAAAATATACGTAGCGACACAAAGGATTGCGAGGGTCAAAACCATAGTGATGGTCATACTCCGGAATGGGTGTGGGGATCAATTTGTCCAACATAAATGCGTTATTTTGATTGAAAAGCCATCCAACGGCTGTGACATCCCAAATAACACGGCTCCATACCTTCCCTTTTGCGTAAGCATTCGCTTCATCCACCGTGTGCTTTACCAAATAATCGCACAATTCATTTTTGCCCTTTAGCCAATAAGCCAACTCTGGCTCTGTGGTTGAAAAGGCGCTCACCACACCCATGCAAGGCAACATAACCAAGGGTGCTCCACTTAAAAACACCACTCGTGCCGCCGCAACATCTTGTTGCATATTAAACTCATGCGTATCGTGCCACTCGATCGCATGCCCACCAAGCCAAACAACAACTATTTTATCTGAAATGCTGTTGTCTATCAGCAAAGCAGAGGCAACGTTTGTAATTGCTCCGATTGCAACGACATATAAGGGATGGTCGCTGGAATACGCTTGCGCACGCTCCACCAAATTTTGCGCCGCATCAGATACAACAGGCGTTTTTTCGTCTGTCAAATACATTTTAGCGCCCTTGTAAACAGGTACTTCTTCCTTTGCAAGGTGAAGCAAATTTTTGATTTCATCATAGCTTTTTTCCATGCCATCTTCTGGACCTTTAGAGTGTAAATTGAAAAAAGGTGCAGCGTAAAGCGCACGTAAACACATTCTATCTTTGCTACGCAGTGCATACGCAATTGCAAATTGGTCATCAATTTCATTGTACGCATCCGTGTCGAGCACCACATCCACTTTTTCCATAGGAGGCTCAAGCATTTTCAACCTTTGCTCCATTGTTAACATATTTTTTCTCCTTCTTATTTTTAATGTGTTATACAATCATCTGCCTGAATTTTTTCCTTTTACATGACCATGTTATTCTAAAACAACATTCATGTCAATCTAAATTTACTAAATTCATTGACATATTTCACTAAATATACTAAAATAACAATACATCATACGAAGGAGGGGTTTCTATGCAGCTTAAAGAGATTGCGCAAGCACTGGGCGTATCTGCCGCAAGCATATCTATTGTGCGCTGTGGTAAACAAGGCGTCAGCGACAGTACACGTAGGTACATACAGCAAGCTTTAGATGAAAATGGATATTCTTATAAAACATATCATGAATTTGTCTTGCCCAGCACACAAAAAGAGCAAAAATCCATCAGCTTATTAAAATTTAAAAACAGCGCCTTGTTGACAGACAAAAATGATGGCTTTGTTGAAGCAATTATTGATACACTGGATACCTTCATTAAAGAGAACAATTGCAAAATGCAGTTAAACGTGACCCCTAAAGAACGCTACCTTCAAACGCTACAAGAAATCAACCAAAGTGCCTGCATAGGGTGTATTGTCATCGCCACTGAAATGGAGAGAAAGGACATTGAACTGCTCAAAATATTAAATATGCCCATTGTTATTTTAGACAGCGACCATCCGAATTTACCTTTTTCCAGCGTCACAATGTGCAACCGTGACATTGCCTTTCAAGCAGTTCAGCACCTTATAAAAAATGGAAAGAAAACGATAGGTTATCTTAAATCAAACATACGAACAGGGAATTTCATTGGCAGAGAAAATGGTTATTATGAAGCCCTTCGTGCTTTCAAACTTCTTTCCTTTGAACCCATACTTTTAACCCCTTCTTTTGATTCTGCCTATTTGAATATGCTATTGTATCTTGAAAACGAGCCTAAAATCCCTCAAAATCTATTTGCAGAAAATGACATTTTAGCCATTGGTGCTATGCGTGCACTCCTTCAAAAAGGATATCGTGTGCCAGAGGATGTACAAATCATTGGCGTAGATAACACAGCGCTTGCGCAAGTGTCCACCCCCTCTTTGACCTCCTTACACATTTCTAAAATCAACTTATGTAATCATGCGCTTCAGCTTCTTTTTGCTCAAATAAAAGAAAAAACTGACCCTGTGCACATACGAATTGGCACACACCTCATTCAAAGAAATTCCACAATGCCTTAAATAAATTTTTCCATCCTTATTAAAAAAACACCCAAAGCAAAATCTGTTCAAGAAATTACTTTGGGTGTTTTTGTGTGCAATGATTTTAAATTAGATATTTTCAAAACGTGCAATAAATTCGTCTTGCACATCTTTGGGCAAGTCCACAAAGTGCGCACTCACGCCCCACATACGGACAATCAAATTCTTATATTCTTCGGGGTGCAACTGTGCTTCTTTGAGTTGCGCCACGTCCACAACATTGGGTTGATGCTGTGTGCCACCGATGGAAAAATAGTCTGTCAGCAGTTTAGCAAACAGTTTATACCCTTCTTTGCCCGAAAAAGTAGAGGAAAAGTAAGAGAGCATGACACAGTTGTTCCACTGGGATTTCATGGGGTTTATTTTGGCGGCAGATTGGAAAGCAGCCGTGGGGCCATGGAGCATTGTGCCATTTTCGGGGGACAGTGTCACAGGGATGGGCTCTCCTTTTTTTCTGCCTTCTGGCGTTGCTTGCAAGTTTCTGCCTGCAAAAACAGGGTGAGGCTGATGAATGCCTGCCAAATATTGATAGCCATCAAAAGTATGATGTTTTACGATTTCATCGCAAGCAAACTCGATGATTTCTTTGGCAGGAAGGTCGACAAAGTCATCATCATTTGCCCACTTGGGCGCATTCCAAAGGAGTTGGCGCATCACTTCATTATTTTCAAAGTTGTTGTCGCACGCTTTTAAAACGTCTGAAAGCGTATAGGTTTTGTCTACAAAAACAACTTTTCTAAGTGCAGCTACTGAATTTATGCCCACCACTAAGTTGGAGAACATGTACCCTCTTTCTCCACGTTCGCAGTAATGCCATGTATAGTCGCCCCCTTGCTCTACGCAACCATGGAACAAGGAAGAAGTCAACTGTTGAGGGCTTTTTAATTCGCACAATTGCTGAGGGGAAAGGAGATTTTGCGCAATCATTTCTTGCGCTACGCTCTTGTCGCCTTCTGCAAAAGCATGCACAGCTTTTGCAACATTTGCATTGACGGTCAAAGTATTTTGAATATGCTGTGCTACATTTTGCTTAATTTTGTCCACAAAAAGGTCAAAGTCAATGTCATCTTCTACTTGGCGCAGTGTGTTTAAAAGAATGTCTGCAAACCCTGTGCTCCCTGCGCAGTAGAGGTTGACTTTGCCAGGTACAAGCATATCTTGGCAGAGGTCAAAGGCATAGTCATTGGCATACATTTCGGGCAAGCCCTTGTTTTTCATGGACTTAATCCACACATCGTCATTGTAATACGCAATGCAGTTTAAACCACTGATGGACAATTTGGAAAGTTCGTGTAAAAATTCAGGGGGATTTTTGGAGTGAATACGGCAGGACACTTCAGGTTCAGGCAAACGAGTGCGAGAAAGCCCTGAAATAAAAGCAAATGTTAGGTCGTTTACAGCATTTTCACCCTCGGGCGTTACACCACCCAACGTGATGTTGAGCTGACCTGAAAAAGTGCCTGTGTTTTGATCCACAATGTCCACACCGTCATACATTTTGAGCAACAAACAGTCCACCAACTGTTGCTCTAAGCCCTTTTCTAAGGTATTAAAATAAGGGAACAAAAATTGGTCTACTCTGCCATAGTTCATGAAAATATACTGTTCAACAATCATGGAGAGCTGTGCAAACCAAAAAAGCTGTGCTGCTTCCCAAAAATCACGAGGTGCTTTATGCGCAATATGTGCACACACGGTGTGAATCTTTTGAAGTTCTTCTTTTCTCTTTGGATCTGTTTCTCTATCACACATTTCTTTTGCATGTTCTGCGTAGCGCAAAATCCAGTTAGACACGCTTTCCCACAGCAGGATAACGCCTTTTATATACTCTTGCTTAAACACAGAGGTGTGCAAGGTCAGCGCCTTGTTTGCATTGTCTATGATGCCATCTATGCCTTGTGACAAGAGCATAGAAAAGTCTGGCGCTGTGTGCCCGATTGCACGAGTATGGCCTTCACAACCCAAATAATCTTGTGTATCTTGCGCATTGGCATATGTGGGCAACACATTGTAATCCACGTTGGACAAGTTGATTTCTTCATGCTTGTGCCCATACAGTGTTCTTGAGCCTACAATCAGTTCTTGTTCTCCAATGTACACAGGCATGTTGTCAAAGAGCATCTTTTCTGCAAGTGCTTTGCGCATGTTTAAGCCATAGGGCGCATCCGAGGTACTCCAATCAGAAGGCATGATGGTGCGTGCTGCTCTATGTGCGCAGTCCAATGTTTGTTTTCGTAAAAATTCTGTACGTGTCATACAAATCACCTCATTCAAATTTTTATTCGTCTAAAGGAAGGTTGTGGTTTCTAAATTGCGATATAATGCGTGCCATGTCCTCTTTTTTTACAATTTGGCTTTGGTCGCATTGCGCTTTTTCGCCCAGTTGTTCGTACTTGTTGCTCCCCAATTTGTGGTAAGGGATGAGCGTCACCTGCTCTACGCACTGTTTGCCCTTTATGATTTGGATGATTTTTTCAATCTCCTCCTCATCTTGATTATACCCATTTATGATGGGTACACGCACCCATAAGCGTGCATGATGTGCATTGAGCCACACAAAATTTTGAAGGATGAGGGCATTGTCCATACCTGTTGCCTGTTTATGCTTTTCACTCGTTGCCAATTTAATGTCATACAAAAATATGTCGATATAGGGCAACACCTTTTCATAGTATGCTGTGGGCAGAGCGCCACACGTATCGAGTGCAGTGGAAATGCCATTTTCTTTGCAGAGTTGAGCAATTTCTGCAATAAAATCCACTTGTAAGAGCGCTTCGCCCCCTGAAAATGTAACGCCACCTTCTGCGCCATAAAAAGCACAATCCTTTTGAATTTCTTTTAACAAATCAGGCGCCGTGTACTCTTTCCCAAACGTCAAAAGCGCTTTGGACGGGCAAACGGATACACAGTCAAAACACTGCGTGCACTTTGAAAAATCCACGTGATGCACGTTTTCTACAAAAGTATGTACATTGTTCTTGCACACTGTTTCGCATTTTTTACACCCAATGCACAATTCCTTAATAAACTGCAATTGCTTTTTGTTTTTAAGCCCTTCTGGGTTGTGACACCAACGACACCTCAAAGGGCATCCTTTCAAAAAAACTGTGGTGCGAATGCCTGGGCCGTCATGCACAGAAAAACGCTGAATGTCAAACACCAAACCTTTTTGCATGGTACCCCTTTCAATTGCTTATAATGCAATTTCGTATATCTTTTTGACTTCCTCTCTTGTGATAGGAGGAATGGAAGCGAGTGTGCCGTCTGCACTGAATGAAACGTCTACCACACCTTGTGTGAGCGTTTCCAGGTCTTTTTCTGTGACGCCAAATTCGCTGATTTTGGTTTGCACCCCTGTTTTCTTCATGTAATCTTCAAATATATCTGCTGCTTCTAACAAATTTTCTGTTTGAAACAATGCTTTTGCAAACTTCTTAAAGCGTGCATTCTGCTCTTTTGTGTCAAAATAACGCATCCATGCGAGCATCATGCAAGCGAGCGTTGCGCCGTGTGTCGCTTTAAAGTGGGAGGACAATACGTGCCCCATTTGGTGCATGGGTGTCCACCCTTGCACGCCACATGTGAGCCATCCATTTAAGCCCACGGTGGAGGAAAACTGCATAAAGCCACGCAACTGCACATCTTGAGGGTTTTGGAGCACTTTGGGTAAATTATTGTAAATGGCTTTGATCACACCGATCTGCATTTCGTCTTGCAAATCGATGTTGCCATATGTTTGTTCATCGCTGAAAAAGAAAGGCTCTACCACGTGGCTGATGGCATCGATTGCACCACATGCTGTTTGGTAGTTGGGCAGAGAAAGCGTAAGTTCGGGGTCTAAGATGGACACTTTGGAATATAAGCAAGCAGGTTCCCAAACGTAGCTTTTACGCAAGGTTTCATCGTCCGTAATCACAGCTGTTGGGTTCATTTCGCTCGCTGTTGCAGGCAAAGTGGGGATCATCACCATAGGCAGTGCTTCTTTTGGGGGCACTTGATATTGTTCACTGTGTGTAAACATAATCATTTTCTTGATGTCCAAGGGATACAAAATGCCTGCTGCCGTTACTTTGGCAAGGTCCATCGCAGACCCGCCTCCTACGGCAATCACCATGTCCACATTTTCCTTTTTGCCCAGTTCAATCGCTTGTTTGGCTTCACTGATTTTGGGGTTGGCTGTTGCCACAAAGCAATCCACATACGTCATGCCTTCTTTTTCCAGTGCACTGTGTATTCTATCAAATAAATCGCCATAAAAATCCACCACTTGATAGCTCACGATCAAAGCACGTTTGCCATAGGTTTTGGACACTTCACCAATTCTTTTTACTTCGCCTGCACCAAATATCACCTGAACGGGGTTAAAATACTCAAAATTGTTCATACTTTTTTCCTCTTTTCTATATTGTTTCTAACAAATCGCCTATATCACTTTGCATATCGCAAATTTTATGAAACACTTGAAGCCCTTTATCATACTTTTTACAATTTTCCAAATCAGGCATTTGCACACGCTTTTGTGTGTGCATATCTTTGACCACATCAAAAGAGGGGAACAGTTTACACATAACACCTGCGATTACAGCAGCGCCCAGTGCGCCTGCATCTTGACCCACATTGGTGGTCACAATCTTCTTTTTGTAAATGTCTGCAAAAAGAGAAACCCAAAATGCACTCTTTGCGCCTCCCCCTACAAGGAGCATTTCATCTTGCAAAGGCACATAGTCTGAAAGCACATCTTGTGCATTTCTAAGCCCAAAGCAAATGCCCTCCAAGGTGGCACGGACAATATCATTTGCAGAGGTAGACAGCGTAAGCCCTGTGTAACACCCTTTAATGTGCACAGATTTGTCCAGCCCTGACCCTCCTGCCAAGTTGGGGCAAAAGAATACATTGTGGCTCATAACAGGCGCTTTTTGCGCCATATCTGTCAATATGTCATACACGTCTTTTTGCTCTGATTTTGCTTGTTCTTCAAGGTGCGAAAAGAGTGTATTTTTCATCCATCTAAAAGAGTTGCCTGCAGAAAAGATAGAAGTTGCACTCGTGTACATATGGGGTATTACGTGCGCAAACACATAAGGGTGCGTGTGTACATCTACAATAGGGGTGTCACTCGTCACAGCCACCCATGCAGATGTGCCCAACGAAGTGTACGTGTCGCCATTTTGTGTGCACATGGCACCCAGTGCCATACACGCATTGTCCACCCCTCCTGTTGCCACTTTGGTCTGTTTATTCAAAGAGAGCAAGTCAGCAACTTCTTGCGTCAATGTGCCTATTTGCGTTGTGGATTCTAAAATGGCTGGCATTTTTTGAACATCCACCTGCAAAATATCCAAGTATTCTTGAATGTACGTGTTTTTCTTTAAATCGTACACGCCACTGCCCGAAGCGTAGCTGTGGTCTGTTGCCATAACGCCTGTGAGCTTATAGTTTAAATAATCTTTCGTGCCTAAAAAACAAGCCGTTTGATCGTATATCGATCTTTGTGTTTCCTTTAGGTGCATGATTTTAAAAATGCCATAATGCCCTGCCGGAAAGCCATTGCCTGTTCTCAAATACCAAGCGTTTTCATCTGTTTGTAAAAAAAAGGCTTTTGCTTGCGTTTCTCCTCGCCTATCCGACCAAATGGGTGTATACTCTGTAAGCAATTGTCCCTCTTGATTGACAGGCACAACGCCCAAACTGTGCCCCGAAATAGCAAGCGCAAGAATGTCATCTTTACATACTTGTGTTTGTTGGAGCACAGCTTTTGTGCTGTCTACAAGCGCCTGCCACCAATCAGCAGGCTTTTGCTCGTGATACACATTTTCTCTAAAATACGTTTGAATGGACTGAAAGACAAAGCCTACGGATTGCCCTTTTTCATCAAACAAAGAGGTTTTAAGCCCACCTGTGCCCAAGTCATAAGAAAGAATATAAGCCATCGATAAGCCCTTCCTTCATCAATTAGTATTTGTCATTCTCGCTTGATTGCAAGGTGAAATCATCTTTCCTTTTCAGGCGCTCGTCCACTTCTTTCATGATGCTCATGATGGAACGAAGCCCTATACCAAAACGGTCGCATCCTTCATCGATCATTTGAAGCATGGTGTCTAATGAACGCACGCCCCCTGCTGCTTTAATCAAAGCACTGTCACCAATTGTTTTTTTGATCAGCTTAATGGTGTCCACGGTGGTGGGTTTGTTTGCCCAGCCTGTGCCTGTTTTAACATACGTAACGCCTGCTTTTACGGCAATTTCAGAGCCACGTGCAATTTCATCATCTGTAAGATAAGCAATCTCAAGAATACTTTTTACAGGGTATTTCCCTTCTGCTGCATCTACAATTGCTTTGATATCATCATACACAAGGTCATAACGTTTGGACTTTAATGCGCCCACGTTGATCACCATATCCAGTTCATCCACACCCATTTGAATTTGCTCTTTGGCGCTTAAAACTTTTATGTGCGTTGTTTCACAGCCAGAGGGGAAACCAACTGTTGCGCCCACACGCACTTCTTTTTCATCCTTCAATTGATCGATCAAATAGGGTGTAAATGCAGGCAGTGCAAAGGCACAGATAAACTGATAGTGCTTTGCTGCTTGAACAATTTGGTCTAACTCTTGTAAAGATACATCTGTGCGCACACCACTAATGTCCACACGGCGATGGATGGTGGATATAATTTCTTTTTCTGTCATGTTGTTTACTCCTTGCATATACATCATATTCTTTGCACATATTTCTGTGCAAAATCATCATAACATAATAATGTTTGTTTTGTCAACAAGTTTTATTTAGAATATTCAATAAAATATTTTACAACAAGCAAAGAGAATTTACGCTTTTGTGTACATCTCAAATTCGTATTTACTGCCTAATATTCTGCAATGATCCACACACACAATTTTCCCCTTTTGGTAACACGCACGGGCAAAATATATAAGCGCTGTTTGAACGGGCACATCTAACATTTGTGCTTCGTCAAACGTGCAAGAGCGTGCAGAAATACGGTCCTTTACAGCATCTATGGTGATGGCATATTTTTGAGATAAAAATTCATACAACCCTGTAAATTGATTTTGGTAATGCTCAATATTGGGCACTAAAAATGCAGGGATGTAATTGCGAATGATGGCAATGGGGGCATCATCTGCCATTTGAATGCGTTGCACACGCACAATGGGTGCCCCCACTTTCACGTCCAATTCCTTTGCAATGCGTGCAGATGCCTCAATGCAGTCAATGAACATGCTCTTAGGGTGCACACGCATGCCCTTGCTTGTAAGCGTTTTAGACATGGAAGAAATTGTGTTCATATTTTGTGTGGTATTGTAGGGAAGCACTTGCGTACCAAACCCTTGTTGCACACGGATAAAGCCGTCATTTGTAAGCATTTCAATTGCACGCCGAACAGTAATTCTGCTGACGCCATATATTTTTTCAAGCTCCCCTTCTGGGGGCAATAAATCATTTATAGCATATTCGCCTTCTAAAATAGCCGTTTTAAGCGATTGATATACAGATTGATAAGCAGGGATTTTCTTGTGTTCCGACATAAGGCACCTCGTTCAATACGTTTTTAGATACCTTTTTAAGATATCATAATGTTATTGTACCATATAACCACAAAAAAGCAATATAAACATGTATATTTGTTTGAAAAATTCAAATTATCCATTGACGAGCAGAGTATTTTAGAATATAATGTACATAAGGTTTTGGAAAAATGTAGAAATTTGACAAATGAACAAGAGCACATAAAAGAGGTGAAAAAATGGACTATTATGTGTCGTTGGACTCGGGTGGGTCTAAGAGTATGGCGATACTGTTTGACGAAAACATGAAGTTGTTGGGGCAAGGGCTGACAGAAGGGTCAAACACCACGCAAACGAGCGTGGAGGATGCGACAAGAAATTTGAGAGATTGTGTTCACCAAATATTTGAAGGCAATGAACAGGTGAAAAAGATCAAGTGCGTGTTCTTTACCTCCTGTGGCACAGGCACCATGATGAAGGATGCGTTGGAAAGTTGTGCAAAGATTGAAGCGTATCAAAACATCGGGGAAGCAAAAGCAGGTTTATATGCAGGTGGGCTGATGCAAGAAGGTATTTTGGCACTTTCTGGCACAGGGTCAGACGTATTTTGGGTGGATTCTTCTATTCCTAAAAGCAACACAGTAGTTGTCGGTGGCTTAGGGCCTATTTTAGGTGACCAAGGCAGTGGCACGTGGATGGGCATGTGCGCCTTACAAGCCGCCATGAAGTATTCAAACGGTTGGGGAGAAGAAACGCTGATTTTGGACGAACTGCGCAAGGCATGGTGTCTTGAAAAAGACACGGATGCTGTGACCACAGTGCACCACCATGTTGCCCCTTTTAGAAAGGCTGCTACTGTAACCAAAATGATTGGTGCAGCCGCGCAAAAAGGAGATAAGGTGGCGCTCCAAATATTGCAAGATGCAGGCGAACAAATGGCGCTACAAACACTTTGCCTCATAGACAAATACCAGATACCCATAGAAAAAAGGTATGTGGTGTGTGCAGGGGGTGCATGGAAAACACATCCTAAAATGTATGATACATTTAAAAAGTATCTGCTTCAAAAGTGCCCTCAAATGCACGTGCATTATCCCTGGTTTGAGCCTGTGATGAGTGGGCCAGCGTGGGTGCTCACACATCAAGGGATGGATAGAAAAATCGCCAAACAATTGCTTGAAAAAGAATTTTCACAGTACATAATGAAACGGTAAAGGAGAACATTCATGGATGCTATTCAAGCGTATTTTGACAATGTACGCAGTATATTGGACAAAGTGCTATTAACACAAAAAGATAATTTGCAAAAAGGGGCAGAAATGCTGTGCGATGCCGCCATTCATGGGCACAACATCTTTGCTTTTGGGTGTAGCCATGCAGGGCTTTTGGCGCTCGAATTATACTATCGAAGTGGCGGCATGGCAATCATAAATCCTGTGCGTGCACCTGGGCTTCACTTGGATATTGACCCTGCGCCTATGACGAGCCAAATGGAAAGATTGCCTGAATATGGACGTGTGATTGTGGACAATCAGCCCATACAAAAGGAAGATGTCATCATTGTGCACTCTGTGTCGGGCAGAAACACAGTGACGGTAGATGTGGCACTACGTGCAAAGGAAAAGGGCGCTAAAGTAATTGCGCTTACCAATATGGCGTACAGCACAGACGTTTCTTCTCGTCATCCGTGTGGCAAAAATCTCTATCAGGTGGCAGATTTGGTGCTGGATAATTGTGGGTGCAAAGGGGATGGCGCCCTTCAAATAGAAGGTGTTTCTGAACAGGTAGCGCCCACGTCCACTGCAATTGGAGCGACCATGCTCAATGCAATGGTGGCGCAAGCCATTTCCCTCATTGTGGATCAAGGGGTTATTCCACCCGTGTTCATGTCTGCCAATGTCGAGGGGGGCGATGCCCACAACAAAGCAATGCTTGCAAAATATAAAGAACATATTTTCTTTATGGATTGATAAAACAAATATATATGAAGAAAGAGGATAAAAAAATGTTGGTACAAAGATACTGGGACGCAATAGACGATTTATTTAAAAAAGTGAGAGACACACAGCTTGAAAACATTCAAACAGCAGGCACCATGATTGCAGATTGCATCGAACAAGGCGGGTGCATTCATTTAGGGCCTATTTGCCATCATATGGAATATGATTTGATATACCGTGGTGGTGGCCCCATTTTCTACAAGCATTTTGCGTGGAAATTAGACGTGGAAAGCAATGTGCGCAAGCGTGATCGTTCGGATATGGATTTGAATATGGAAGGGCTTGCAGCGTATGCCATTAAGGCGAGCCAAATGAAAAAGGGAGATGTGCTTTTCCTCGCCTCTGTGTCAGGCAGAACACCTGCTTATGTGGACTTGGCATATGAAGCACAGAAAATGGGGATTCACGTGATTGCGCTTACAAGCATGAGCTATGCAACGCAAGTGGACGCAGTGCACTCGTCAGGCAAAAAACTCTATGATATGGTGGATTTGGCGATTGATAACTGTGCGCCTGCCGCTGAAGCAATGATGGATGTGGAAGGCATTGAAGCCAAGTTTGGCGCAGCCTCTGGCATTGCCTCTGACTACATTATGTGGAGCATCACATCTTTTGCAGTAGAAGAACTTTTAAAGCGTGGCATTACGCCGGGTATTTTAAAGAGTGCGAATTTCCCAGGTGGAAATGATTATAATAAAACTGTGATAGAGCCTCAATACGAAGAAAAGGGATATTGAGTTTCTATTTGTGCAACAAAAATCCGTGCAATAAGCCATTCGGCATATTTACATGCCGTGATGGCATATTGCGTGTGTGAAAAAATGGAGTATATATGCAAATTAGAATGGAAGAAAGCAAGGATTTTGATGCCGTGTATTCGCTTGTGTACACGGCTTTTAAAGGTGCTGAACACAAGGATGGCACAGAGCAAGACTTGGTAGTAAAGCTTAGAAAAAGTACAAGCTTTATCCCTGAACTTTCTTTGGTCGCAGAAGAAAACGGCGAAGTGATTGGGCACATTATGTTCACAAAAGCCATGTTGTCAGATGATGTTGTGCTTGCGCTTGCCCCTCTTTCTGTACATCCCTCGCATCAAAAACAAGGTGTCGGGAAAGCGCTGATTGAAAGAGGGCATGAAATTGCTAAAACCTTGGGCTATGATTATTCTGTGGTATTGGGCAGTGAAAAATACTACCCCAAATTTGGATATGTGGAAGCAAGCACTTACGGCATCTTGGCGCCCTTTGATGTTCCTTCTGCAAATTTCATGGCAAAAAAATTGTCAAACACGGACAAATTTTTTTCAGATACCTTGCAATATGCAAAAGCGTTTTTTGAATAGTTGACGCATCTTTTAACAAATTGAATATTCAAAGCATGGTGCTTCTTTTAGCAAAACACTCTATGCTCAGTGCCTTTCCAAAAAGAGAACAATAGATAATCTCATTTAAATTTAGGGTTTATTGTAAAATTTGTTGGTGAGTTTTACAATAAATCCTAATTTTCTTAAAAAAAGGGCTTGACAAGACACTCTTTTTGTATTATAATACTAACTGTTCGCGACTTGAACAAATCAAGTGAGAACACAGTACATGCGGTTGTGGCGGAATCGGCATACGCGCACGTTTGAGGGGCGTGTGGTTAACACCGTACGGGTTCAAGTCCCGTCAACCGCACCAAATAAAGGACGTCGAGAAATCGGCGTCCTTTTGCTATACCATTTTTTTCACATTTTCAAGCTTTTATTATAGAGCCACTCTTTAAGTCTTTTGAACACTTTTGGTTT